>CAJXKB010000068.1 GCA_913055825.1 uncultured Bacteroidota bacterium | reverse complement strand
TAAGTGTTTGTTAAGAAATAAAGTTTACAGAATTGACGCAGTTATTTTTTTTATTTTCGAGGCGTAAAAGTTGCGAATAGCCACAGTTTACTCTGTGAAATATATGCGATGCAATTTCACGGGGTGAATTTAAGACTTTTATAACGATGAAAATAAGTAAAAGAACAAGTCAAAATGAGAAGGTTATTTCTTAACAAGCACTTAGCACCTAAAAGATTTTAACTTTGCGGTATGGATTACCGTGACAATATTTTATCGAACCTAAAGGCCGGCTGGAAAACCGAATTGGAACAATCTTATTCAATCCAGGAAGCAAGCCAGTTACTTAACCGCCTTATCCAGCACTTCGTAGGGATTTCACGCGTTGATCAGTCCCTTCATCCCGGCTACCGCCTATCCGAATCGGAGTTGATCCGGCTGAACAACGCCGTAAAACGCCTGCTAAACGAAGAACCGTTACAATACATCACAGGAGTTACAGATTTCTATGGGCTTAATCTCCGGGTAAACCCATCCGTATTAATTCCCCGTCCCGAAACGGAAGAGTTGGTGGACTTAATCCTTCATGAGAAAAATAAAAAACAGATTAATATTTTAGATATTGGCACCGGTAGCGGTTGCATAGCCCTCGCGCTTAAAAAAAATCTTCCGGAAAGCAAAGTCGTCGCTATCGACATTTCCAAAGCAGCACTTTCACTGGCACAATCCAATGCAATTGAAAATCATCTTAATGTTCAATTTTACCCTTGTGACATTCTTAATTATTCAGATTGTCCACCACTCCATGAAAATTTTGATATCATTGTGAGCAACCCGCCCTATGTTACACAAACTGATAAGAAATTAATGAAAAAAAATGTGCTGGGCTTTGAACCCCACCTGGCTCTGTTTGTCGATGACCACGACCCGTTGCTTTTTTACAGGCACATTGCAGATTTTGCCAGGCTACGACTGAAAAAACAGGGAAAACTCTATGTTGAGATTAATGAAAATTATGGTGCAGAAACCGTCCGGCTCTTTGGCTATCACGGATTGACGAAAATTAGCATGCACACTGATATTGAAGGGAAAAACAGGTTTATCAGTGCAGTAAAAGAAGATATTTAATATAGCCCTAAAAATGAGCTTTTCAGAATTACATCCCGAAAATCAATATCTGTCAAATTTATAAGCCGTTTTTATACTGCGTAAAATCACGTTGTGCCTTAAACAAGTTGACCGCTTGTAAAAAGAGGTTTTTACTTTCGGTGAGCATATTCAAAAACAACATGCTATTCCGGGTACCTACTTCTCCTTTTTTTATACGCCTGATTTGATTCTTTCGAGATCCCTCAAGATAGATCAGTGCTTCTTCCTGTATCTTCAACAACTCCTCTTGCACAGAGTAATCAGACGACAAAATACTTTGCATAATCACTTTCACTAGTTTGTCTAAGTAAGAAGACAACTTCTTTAGCTCTTTAATTTGCTCCTCCAACAAAGGCTTATGGTTATTGTCAACATGCTCAAGCACAGGCTGATTAAAGAAAGATATACTGTGAATCATTTCGCGCATATAATCCAGCACCTGAACCATAAGATAACCCGAATCGATGGACTGTTCTTCAAGCCGCCCGATAATTACGTTCACGTGGTCTTTGAGGTACTTAGTACGAACAGCCATATCGTCAAGTACTTTCTTTGTTTTTTTCAGATCTTTAACATGTTCTTTATCAAGCAATTCAATGGTATGTCTATATTCACGGACAATTTTTTTCAAGTTACTTATAACGGTCGCATTGGAGCGTTCAAGTAAATTTTCATCGGTAATACTATAGACGCCCTCGTTTTCGGAATCTTTCTCTTTTACTTTTTTATTATGAACCCGATATGAGCGAAAAACAAGAAAAGCAACCAATGCCAATATTATAAAGATACCGATAATCCCGCCGTATGAGAACAAATAGACGACAATAAAAGCCGTTGAAAAGGCGATAAATGCAGTAATAAACCATCCGCCAATAACCGAGAAGACCCCTGAGATACGATAAACTGCACTTTCACGGTCCCATGCCTTGTCGGCAAGAGAGGTTCCCATGGCCACCATAAAAGTAACATATGTGGTAGATAAGGGCAGTGTAAGTGAAGTTCCCAACGCAATTAGTAAACTGGCCACCACCAAAGTAACCGACGCTCTGATCAGATCAAATGCAGGTGCATCTTTTTCTTTAGCGTGCACAGTTGAATTTTCAAATTGTCGATTTACAAAAGATGCAATGGGGGCAGGGACCACCTTGGAAACACCCTTCGAAAAGTTGATGGATGAACGTACCAGAGCCTTTGAAATGGCATTGGACTTAAAACGTTCATCCCCTTCATCCTGACGACTTAAGTCAACTGAGGTTTTAATTACTGTTCTTGCTTTTTTAGAAAAAGCCAGTGTCAACATCATCACCAATCCGGCAATAAGAAGAAAATAAACCGGGGTAGCTACTTTCCCTGCCATCCCAATCATTGAGACCGTTCCCGGATCGGCAGAAGGATTATGCATAAAAATCTCGAACGCATTGTAACCGGCAATAGGCACACCGATAAAGTTTACCAAATCGTTGCCGGCAAAAGCCAGGGCCAGCGAAAAAGTACCAACAATAACAATGGTTTTTAGAATATTTATTTTAAACACCCAATTTAAAAGCTGCAAAAAAACCGTCCAGAAAACAAATCCACCCCATAAAATAATTGCAGTATTACTGAGTATCCAGTTTTTATCCTCGTCAGTCAAATAAGTAGCAGAATGAACACCTTTAATAACAATAAAATAGGTGATTGCAGTAAAAGCGATACCACCCCATAAACCGCCAAACCATTTCATTCGTTTTTTATAATTAAATGAAAAGATGATCCGCGCAATATACTGGATAAGTGCACCTACAATAAAAGCCACAACCACGGAGAATAAAATTCCCGAGATGATGGCAAGTGCCTTTGAAGAATTAATAAAATCACCCAGACTCAAAGTTTGGTTTACACTTTCAATCAGGTGATTATGGAATAAAAACTGTTTAAAAGAAGCCAACGACTGGGCGGAAGCCGAAAGCTTAATTGTTGCCATACCCACGGCAGCGCCCAACAATTCAAAAACGATTGAAACTGTTGTTGAAGTAGGCATACCCAATGAATTAAAAGTATCCAGCATGATGATATCAGTAGTCATCACAGCCAGAAAAATAATCATAATTTCAGAAAAGTAGAACATTTGGGGATGGAAAATACCTTTCCGTGCTACCTCCATCATGCCACTTGAGGAAACAGCTCCCACAAGAACGCCGAGTGACGCCACAAAAACAATCACTTTAAAAGAGGCCACCCTTGATCCGACAGCTGCATTTAGAAAATTTACGGCATCATTGCTCACGCCAACAATCAAATCGGAAATGGCAAGTAAAAAAAGAACCCCAACCAAAATTAAATATACATTTTCCATTTTTGTAAGATTAATATTTCAAAAATATATAATTTAAAATTCCGATTTCCACCTCAATATTAATTAATTGTTAACACCACGATCCACTTAAAAAAAGTTGAATGACAGTTGGTTATGATTGAGTTCTTTAGCGTCTTTGTAATCTACAGTTGTAAAACAGCTCTTTCACAGGTGTTTTATCCAACAAGGATATGCCTAATACCTTTAAAATTTCCCAGGTTGATTGGACGATTTTGAATTTTCTTCCTACAATTGCTTTTAGACAATTTGTAATAATTGCAGTGTAGATTTGTATTCTAACAGCGTTTTCTATAGTCTTCAAAAGGATTTTATTTTTAGATGTTGTTTGATCCATTTGAAAAATAATTCGATTTGCCATTTATTTTTATAAAGTAGGGAAACTTGTTCCACCATAATTCCCATAGGGATGAAAAAAACCTGTTCATCACTGAAATATATTGGTATGATGCACCATACAGCAGCCAGACAGCATGTGCACTTCGGGAATAAAGGCAGGGATAGGCCTTGCATGATAATTTTTTAAAATAAAGTTTCTCACTTTGTAAAAATAAAATTTGTTGTATATTTGCGGCCCTGAAACGGTGGATGTAGCTCAGTTGGTTAGAGCACTGGATTGTGGTTCCAGGGGTCGTGGGTTCAAGTCCCATCTTCCACCCGGATAAAAGGTTGTACTTTTAGTGCAGCCTTTTTTACTTTTTCGTCCGCGTTGCAAACACAGATGAAATGAGTGGCTTAAATAAGTGAAACAAATTGAAGGCCTTCTTTTAGCCTGATTCATTCATAAACTACTATCAATGGTTAAATTTTACCCCGTCCTTTAGGGCGGGGGCTATAAAAATCAACATCTTGAGGGCTTTAGCCATTAATCATTAAAAAAATTAACGGCTAAAGCCGCCTTTCCTTTTGAACATCAATCCCGCCCTAAATGGCGGGGCAAAAGTGGATATTCAAACAAAATTTATGAATTAATCAGGTTAGATGACAAAAGGCAGAAAAACGTTGTTTTTCTGCCTTTTGTTTTTTTATCGGAATACTTGTTTACGCATCAATCTTGGCGTATTTGGCATTAGCCTCGATAAACGCACGCCGTGGGGGGACTTCATCACCCATAAGCATGGAAAAAACATGGTCGGCTTCCGAACCGTTTTCGATGGTAACCTGACGAAGAATTCGATAAGCCGGATCCATCGTTGTATGCCACAGCTGTTCAGCATTCATCTCGCCAAGACCTTTATAACGCTGAATGTGAAGACCTTTATCGGTCCCATCGGAACTTAACTCTGAAATAATAGCCAACCTTTCTTCCTCAGTCCAGCAATAGCGTTCGGTTTTTCCTTTGCGAATTAAATAAAGCGGCGGTGTGGCAATATATACATACCCTTTCTCGATCAAATCGCGCATGTAACGGAAAAAGAATGTCAGGATTAAAGTGGCAATATGGCTTCCATCCACATCGGCATCCGTCATAATGATAATTTTATGATAACGAAGCCCATCCATGTTCAGGGCTTTGCTATCCTCTTCGGTACCCATATGAACGCCTAAAGCCGTGTACATATTTTTAATTTCTTCACTTTCAAAAATACGGTGGGGCAAAGCTTTTTCCACATTCAGGATTTTACCACGCAAAGGAAGAATAGCCTGAAATTTCCTGTCACGGCCCTGTTTGGCCGTTCCGCCTGCCGAGTCACCCTCCACGAGGTATATTTCAGTCAGTGCTGGGTTTCGTTCGGAGCAATCGGACAATTTTCCGGGCAAACCGGAGCCGGAAAGGACATTTTTCCGCTGAACCAGCTCACGGGCTTTACGCGCAGCATGACGTGCCGTAGCGGCCAGAATTACTTTTTGGACAATGATTTTTGCTTCCTTCGGATTTTCCTCGAGGAAAATATTCAGATGTTCACTCAACATTTGGTCCACAGCGCCCATCACCTCGGAGTTACCCAATTTTGTTTTTGTTTGTCCCTCAAATTGAGGCTCGGCTACTTTTACAGATATTACCGCTGTCAGGCCTTCACGAAAGTCATCGCCATTGATATCAAACTTTAGTTTAGCCAGCATTCCCGACTTATCGGCATAACTTTTCAGCGTACGTGTTAATGCACGTCTGAAACCGGAAAGGTGCGTACCACCCTCATGGGTATTTATATTGTTCACATACGAATGCAGGTTCTCGGTAAATGAAGTGTTGTATTGCATAGCCACTTCGATGGGCACCCCATTTTTCTCCCCTTCCATAGAAATTACATTGGGAATCAGGTGCTCGCGGGTTTCATCGAGGTAGTGAATAAAATCCGGCAAGCCTCTTTCCGAGTAAAATACCTCTTTGAGGATATTACCTTCTTCATCGGTATGACGTTCGTCGGTAAGGGTTAAATGAATTCCTTTATTCAAGTAAGCCAATTCGCGCAAGCGGGCAGCCAATATGGAAAAATCGTATTGCGTAATAGTAAAAATACTATCATCAGGTATAAAATGAATTTCGGTTCCTGTTTTATGCGACTCACCAACTACTTTCACCGGATACAAGGGCTTTCCTTTGGAATATTCCTGACGGAAAATTTTCCCCTCGCGATACACCGTTGCAATCAGCTGGTTCGACAATGCATTCACACAACTCACGCCAACACCGTGCAAACCGCCTGAAACTTTGTACGAGCCTTTATCGAATTTTCCACCGGCATGCAAAACAGTCATAACAACTTCAAGGGCCGAACGATTCTCCTTTTCGTGAATCCCCACGGGTATTCCACGGCCATTATCAGAAACTGTAATTGAATTATCCTGATGTATAACCACATAAATGTCATCGCAATAGCCTGCAAGTGCCTCATCGATAGAGTTATCAACCACTTCGTAAACCAAATGGTGCAGACCACGGGTACTGATATCGCCAATATACATGGCAGGACGTTTTCGTACCGCCTCCAAGCCTTCCAGCACCGTAATATTATTTGCCGTGTACTGGTTATTCGCTGCTTGTTTTTCTTCTTCAGTCATAGTAAAATCTTCTGAATTTTATCTTTTTTCCTTTAACATGCAAAGGTACAAAAAAATACCATTTCAACATCAATATTTTCAGTAACAGCCTAAGGAAGTTATTAACAGATTAATCCCTAACTCTTCACTTTTTTAGACAATAATTTTCACAAAGTATTGAATTCATTTGGATTTAACACTTTTTTTATGTTATTTTGCTATTGTCTAATTACGTAATATATAAATCATGGCAAAACATCCCGATTGGGCATTAAAATACAAGAAAAAAGGAACAGAATTACGCCTTATCAATGGAACGTATTATCTGTATGAAATAACCAGTAAATGGAATCCTGAAAAAAAACGTGCACAAAAAGTGACTTTAGGGTTATTGGGCAAAATCACTCAAGAAAACGGTTTTGTAGAATCAGAAAAGCGTAAATTAAAAATTGCTATAAATATATCTGACGATATCTCAATCAAAGAATATGGGCTTAGTTCTTTTATTGACAATAATCTAGGGGGATACACCGATTTGATAAAAAAACATTTTCCCGGGCATTGGAAATTCATTATTGCCTCAGCATATTCCCGCCTGGCTTTTCAGAGTCCGCTTAAAAACTACCAATACCATTTTTCAAAAAGTTTCTTATCGGAAACCTATTCCCGAGTAGGTCTGTCAAGTAGTATGATAACAAAAAAAATGAGAGAAATAGGTAATAATCGACAGCAAATACTCGATTTTTTCAGCGAATTTAAAGTGGATAATGACAATATTCTTTTTGATGGCACAGATCTTTTCAGCCAATCAAAAAAGATGCGTTACCCCAAAAAAAGTAAAACAAAAAAAGGGACATTTGATAATGTTGCTAACCTGATGTTTGTTTTTTCAATGAAATTAAATCAGCCTGTTTACTACAGGATAATGTCTGGTAATATAAAAGATATCAGTTCGTTCAAGCTCTGTTTAGATGAATCCGGTATTTCGGATGCAACTGTAATTGCAGATAAGGGTTTTTATAGCGAATCGAATATTAAACAGTTGGATGATGAAAAATTACAATACATTATACCTTTACGAAGGAATAGTACCTTGATTGATTACACCCCCATTGAAAAAGGTGATTTTAAAGAATTTGACGGCTATTTTATGTATGAAAAAAAGATCATATGGTACTATCAAAAAATTATAAAAGGCAAACGGGTAATCGTTTATAAAAACGATGAGTTAAAGAATGAAGAAATAAATGATTATTTAAATCGCTGTGAAACACTTCCTGAAAAATATAATACAGAAACATTCTTTGAAAGACAACATAAATTAGGGACTATTGCTTTTATTACCAATTTAAAAGGATCGCAAACAGAGGAATCTGTATATCTTACCTATAAAAACAGAAATCAGATAGAAGTAATGATTGATGTTTTTAAAAATATTTTCAATGCAGACAAAACTTATATGCAGGATGATGATGCCATTGAAGGGTGGATGTTTATCAATTTTGTGGTTATGCATTGGTATTATAAAATCTTGCATCAATTACAAGCAAAAAAGCTGAATGCAAAATATTCGCCAAAAGATATCATTCAGTTTTTAACAGACATAAAGAAAGTAAAAATAAATGGTAAATGGTATGACGATAATATAACCAAAAAAAATAAAGCCATCCTGGGAAAAATAAACATGCCTATTACGTAAAACTGAAGAGTTAGGGATTAATCAGGAAAAACAACGGCTGAAAACGGATTAAATCGATATCTACTAATCTGGTTTTCCGATTTTTATAAAAACCAATCTGAATTGATCCTGATTTAAAATTTATACGAAATCCCGACCATCACTTCCAGCCCTGCCACAGGATAATCATTAAACCTAAAATAGTGTTTGTTCAGCAAATTGGTAATCTTTACAAAAGTCGAAAATTGCTTGTTAACCTGATAATTTGTTCCAAGATTAACATCAACATAATCATCCAATTTATAATTAGGATCAGGCCAAACACTCGTATTAAAAGGCCATATTCCACCATATGACTGCATCATGGCCCAACGTTTGCCCTCATAGTAAATCTCGGCCCAGGGTTTAATTTTTTTGTTTATCAGATAAGAAATGCCAAGGTTAACTTCCAATAAAGGCTTGTAATAAGGTTTCCGGTCAAAGTCAAGATCATATTTATGGTAATCTCCTTTTAACCATAAATTTAACACCGGCGAATTAGACCAGCGCAGGCTTCCGGTAAAATCCCATACTTTTCCATTGTAATAAGCGAGGCTGAATTCGTTTTTAAATGGCCGGTAATAGGCCTGGTTGGAGAAATTGTAAAACCACGGTAAAAAGCTTTGGTAAGTATAAAACACCATATTATCAAATCTCCTGACTTGTGCCATCACTTCAAAGTCGAGACGTTTGGCAATATTGCCCCGCAAACCGGCATAATACCTCCACTTTGTGTTTTGCCACCGATAATCATTTTCAAAAGAATTCAGGTATGGATTTTCTTCTGTAAGCCGAACTCTGCTGTTCTTTTCCATGCCCCCGGTTAAGCCGCCAAAAGCACCAAGACTGTTATTTATAATTTTCACGTTAAAGCGTAAATAAGGGTAAAAATGAAAGGCCGCCCCGGTTGACCCGGTTAGCTTTAGCCATTCCGCATTAAAGCCGGTTTTAAACGACAGCACGCCATATCGTGCATCAAAATAAGGCATTGCCCTTACAAAATGATTCAGTTGCTCTTGGTATTTTGTTTGGTTTTTATAATAAGAATAACCACCTTCCAGGCCCAATTGCTGATGGTTGAACAGCCGTGTTACCTGAAAAGATTTATGTAAATCAAAATCGAGCCTGGCATTCAATTCGGAAGTACCGTATCGATCATAAAAATAAGTACCTGCCAATGTAATATGGTGATGAATTTTGTCAAAATTTTTATATATTGACGAATAATCAAATGCGAGTGTAGCTTTATGATAAGCCTGTTTGAGCAAGCTGTCGTTTTTGTTATATTGCAACGTATCCAACGTTGTGTTAAAGCCATAATACCGGTTGTTCTTTAAATCGTAGGCCGCATTGATTTCCAGCACATGATAACTAAAATATTTGTCATACGAAAACGCAGCCAGCGAATTGCTACGCGGCGAGGGCAGATAATTTTTGATGTTTTTAAAAGACGAAAAATGTTTTAGGTGAAAATTAATCAGGTATGCATTTTTCTTTCCTGCCGAATGAAAAAATTCAGCATAAGGGCTGATACGGCTACCCATCCCCAGGCTCAGAAGATTATGCCAATTTTTTTCGCTGATGGTTGCGCTAATATTAGCCGGCTTTATTTCCTGCAAATGGATAGCAGTGGGAAACAACACATCCGTGAACTGCCGCATGGCAATAGATGTTTGAGATTTAATTACAGGAAGTTGCGGACTCATGTTAATTTTATACGCCTGCCGGATAACAGGGCGTGAAGTACCATAAATGGTAACGCTTTCCGAATGCTTTTGTTTCAGACTGTCTGCCTGGTTTTGACTAAATACCATAGCGGGCAAACAAAGCAATACAAATAAAAATATGCGATTCATATGTTGCTTCTCCATTATCATTATTTTCTAATTTTAGCAGAATCGGGTTTCTTTTTCGATATCGAATTTACAGCCGGAAGTTTTTGCAGCTTTTTGCGGGCCATATTTTTCAAATCTTCTCCGGGGTAATTTGTGATCACACTTTTCAGGGTTTCCCTGGCCTGAAACACATTTCCGCGTGCCACATAAACGTCAGCCAGCAAAATAAATCCCCGCGCCACCCAATACAACTGATTAGGAAACTGATCCGACAAAGCATATACCTGCTTTTCAGTTTCGTCATATTTTTTATTACCAAACAGAATATTGGCCTTCTCAAATTTTGATTCGGCACCCAATTTACCTTTATCCAGTTTGCTAACGATATTAAATTCGCGGAAAGCAATTTTTAACCCACCTGATGCCAACGCACTTTTTGCCAAAACATAATGGGCAAAAATCAACTGTTCATCATTTACACCCGGCGTTTTTAACAAAATATGTGCGGTTTGTTGTGCCTCGTGCAGCCTGCCTTGCAAAAAGTCCGAACGCATAGCGCCGTCCAGTGCTTTCAATTTTAAACCGGAATTTTCACTAATTGTGTTTAACTTTTTGTAATGCTTAGCCGATTGATCATAAAGATGACGGGCAAATTCCATTTGGGCTGCTTTTAGCAAAGCCGAACGGCTGTATTCATTCAACGGATAGTTGATAATTTTACGGTAATAAATCAGGGCAAGGGCAGTATCTTTTTTACGGGCATAGCAATCGGAAAGATAATGATTCGCTTTCAGCACAAAGCCCCCTTTTTTGAACTTCTGCAAATAATTATTCAGTGCGCTAATTACCCTGGAACAGTTTCCGGCCAGATAAGCATCTTCACCCACCGAAAAAGTCAGCGAATCCTCCTCGCTAATTGAAACCTGTACAAAATCAAGTGTTTTCGCGTAAGCAAAATAATCCGACAATCGTCCTTCGTCTTTATAAATACTTTGGAGTGTGCTCAATGCCACGGCAGCCTCCTGCGAAGCGGGATAACTGGCAATTACTTTTTTCAGCACCACTATTGCCCGGTCGTACTGGTTATTTTTATAATACAACAACCCCATTTTAACTCTTGCCTTACGGGCATAATCGCTGGTAGGGTGTTCTTTCACCAGGCGTTGGAAATAAACAATGGCCCTGCGCTGATCGTTCAACGCACTATTGAAAGTAGAAGCCACATCGTAAAGTGCCTGGTTGTACATAACAGATTGAGGGTACGAATTAATTAAAGCCAAAAGGGCTTGCACTTTTTGTTGAAATTCACCCTGGGCTCCAAATAAATAAGCTTTCTGATAAAGAGCATAGGCGGCATTTCGTCCTCCGGTTTTCAACACACGGTCGTACCATTTTTCTGCGTTTGAAAAATCGCTTTGCGCCAAATAAGCATCTGCAATGCGCAAACCGGCATCGGCTTTAAGCCTGGAATCGCCCGATTTTTTGGCAAGAAAACGTTTAAAAAACAGCAATGCCTGCTGATAATCTTTCCGGTTAAAATAGCAATAGGCCAAATCATAATTAGCACGGGCATATAATGCGGAAGACGAAGCCCCGGGTGAAGTGAGAAAAATACGATATGCCCGCGATGCTTGCGGAAGTTGCCCCAGGCGATAATACGCGTCCGCTTTCCAGTAAAGGCTTTTCAACCTTATTGCAGCATCCGGCGTATATTTCAACGCCTTATTGAGGAAAGTAAGTGCTTGACGGAAGTTGTTTTGCCGAACAAGCATTACCCCCTGCGAATAAGCAAGTTGCTGATATATTCTTATCATGGTATTTCCGATAATTCCTGCCTTTTCAATCGCTGAAAGCGCAGCGAGCTCATTATGGGAATTCAGATAAAGCCTGACAAGCAGCGAGGATGCCTGTTGCCGGGCCGACGGATCATAATGCACATTATTGACAAACTGCTGTACCAGGGCAATGGCATTTCGTGCCGGATCGCCCTTTTGCTGCACACTAATCCGCGCATAGGCCAGCAAAGCATCCTGACTGAGCCTGACATCTGCATTAATTTCGTAAGCCTTTACATAGGCATTTTGAGCAAAACGCGGCTGTCCGGTTTGCTCATAACAATCAGCCAAATGGTACCAGGCATTTTGAGCAAGGCTTTCATCGCCGGCAGTTGCCTGCTGAAATTCAGGGACAGCTTCCTGAAATTTTTGATTTTTGAACAAAGTATAACCTATTCTGTAACTTTCCTGTGCCGAAATCTGCTTCCGTGTCAAATTTTCGTACGTTTCAAAAAAGGGTAAAGCCTGCCGGTAATTCTTCATCTGAAAATAGGCATTGGCAATCAGCCGGTTCATTTCGGGCTTTTGCCTGCTGCTTATAGTTTCCAAATATTTACGGCCCATATCAACGACTTTCAGGTATTGCTTCTGCTGATAATAAATATGAATTAAATATTCGGGTACATATTTGCGATAACGCGGATCATCCTTTAATGCTAAAAATGCCTTGAGCGCTTCATCATAGTTTCCCATTTGGTAATGAATGTGAGCCGTAAAATAACCGGCGGGCTGTGCATAAGGACTTCTTGAATTTATAACTTTTTGGAACAGGTGCAATGCCTCATCGGTTTTGTTTCGTTTCATCAAGCAATAACCTTTTTTATAGAAATAAGAAAGCCGTTGTCTTCGATTTAAATGTTTCGGAAGCACCTTGTTAAAAAGTTGTAGCGCCCGGCTGTAACGTCGCCTGGCAAAATAAAGTTCGCCGAGATTAAATTGTACCGTAGGAATACGACTACTTTCCGGATAAATGTTGATGTAATTTAAAAGCCTGAATTCTGCATCTTTTTGATGATTTTTCAACGCACATTCGGCAATATAATAGTTAGCATCTTCCACCCTGTCCCCATGTGATTCAGGTGTGGTTTTTAAAACCTTTTTAAAAAGTTCACCGGCAGCAACAAAATCAGACTGGTTGTAAAGCGCTATGGCCCGGCGATAGGTTTTACCCGGGTTTTGATAAAAATCAGTTTGCTGTGCTGTTACAATTTGCGAAAGGAACAAGCACAGAAACAACATGCCTGACCGAAATAAATTCTTATTCATATAGACAGAAGATTCAAATTTTTTGTAAAATTAAAACACCATCCGCTATCCGTTTTAACGGGCGGAAAGACTTATCAACATGTAATAGTGAAACGAATAAAGTGCTGAAATGTTATGGCAGAAATAAAAACCTAAGAAAAAACAGGATGCAGCAATTATAAACACCTGAAAATAAGCAAACAACAAATCAAAACGGCTTTAACCAAACGGGTTGCCCACTTGTCGATCAGGAAGATTTACCAAGAAAGAAACTCAACTTTTCAAGCAGGATATTTTTTGGGATGGGTTTGGCAATGTAGTCATCAAAACCAGCTTCGTAGCATTTTTTTTCATCACCCACCAGTGCAAAAGCAGTCTGGGCAATGACAGGTATCTTATCATTTATCTCTTTCATTTCCTTTATCACCTCAAACCCGCTTTTGTCGGGAAGCCTAATATCAAGGAGCACCAAGTCCACCTCAGGATTGGCCTTAAATATCTCCAACGCTTCATTTCCGTTTACAGCCTCCAAAATATGTAAGCCCATATGCGCCAACATACGGCTTAAATATATCAAACTGCTTTTATCATCCTCAACAATTAAAATGGTTGCGCCGGGAAAGTTAAAGGCGGGCAGCTCGATATCTTCTTTTTTCGTAACCACCTCAGCTTCAACACGCATACCGGTAGCAGGAAGTGTAAAGTGGAAAACAGATCCTTTTCCGAAATCAGATTCAAACCAGATACGCCCCCCAAAAATACCGACAATTTTTTTGCACAAATACAAGCCGATGCCAGTGCCACGGTACAATTTATCCTTATTTTCTTCCACTTTAAAAAAACGCTCAAACAGAGCTTCCTGATATTCCCGCTTAATTCCAATACCACTATCAGCAACAAAAAAATGCAAGATATCACCCTCGCGTGAAAATCCAAAACTGATATAGCCGTTGTGTGTAAATTTTATGGCATTATCCAACAAGTTAACCATTACCTGATTAATACGTGACATATCCGAGGTAATAAATATTTTTTCCGGCGGTATCTTTACCTCTATCTTAACATCCGTCTTAGCTTTCTCAGAAAGTACCTTATTATATGTCTTTTCAAGGTTATCAATTAAATTGTTCACACAAAACTCAGCTGATTTAATTTTCAATTGATCCGCTTCAATAAGTGAAACATCCAACACATCATCAATCAAGCGAAGCAGGGAAGTATTACTTTGGTTAATAATATCGATATACTGCTGCTTTTCTTCCTCATCCACATCCTCGGCCAACAGATTACTAAAACCCACAATAGCATTCAGTGGTGTGCGGATTTCGTGCGACATATTGGCCAAAAATGAAGACTTTAATCGATCTGATTCTTTGGCCTTTTGATAAGCTGTGAGATAGCGATGTTTGGCAAGCGTCATTAAAATGAAAGCAACTGCTCCATACAGAATAATTGCCGTGTAAATATCGATAATCCTCGCCTGGGCATCGGGGTAATCTCCTAATCTGCCCGGAAAATTATACTCAAATAAAAATAAGACAACGACATCCACTATTAATAAAATACTCACAACAAGCAACTGCCGCCCCTTCATCATAAAAATCAAATAACTATACAACAAAACAATCAAATAAAACCAGGGACCGTGAGACCCATAATTATAAAACCATATTAAATTGATGATTATCAACACGGTAGCAATAAATAACCATTTTACATAACCAAACCAAATATCCTTTTTAATAAGATAATAATAAATCGCAAAGATTAAAGTGCTTAATACCGTGACCAAAATAAGGGAAAGACTAAAGCCCATGACAATGTTAGCGATTACAGAAATAACTGAAAAGAGTACCGCAGCAAGGCTTAATTGTATGAGGAAACCTTTTTCGAGATCAGTAAAATCATCAGATGCAGCTTTCTTTCTTTTCGGATTATTACTTTTCAAATCTTTAGTTTTCATATAGTAGATAATTTATTATTCAGTAATCATAAATTAGTCATAAAGTCCGGAAAATTATGAATTTTCAGCATGGCCATAAACAAAGATAACATTTATTTGTTTCAGGATAGATATCACAACTATTTTGTGCCAAATATAAAACCCTTATAGGGAAAAACCGGTAGATACTTAACTTTTATTGGTCTCAGTAATTTGATTTATTTTTTTTAATAAGGATCTCTTATCCAGGGGCTTGGACAAATAGGCATCAAAGCCTGCCTCTTTGCACCGCTCCTTATCAGAAGCCATGGCGTAAGCCGTAAGGGCAAAAACAGGAACTGTGGCATTCAGTTTCCTAATTTCTTTGAGTGCCTCAAACCCATTCATTTCCGGCATCTTAATATCCATCAAAACCAAATCAATATCTGCATTGGCTTTAAATTTCTCAAGTCCGTCCAATCCATCAACAGCGTGAACCAACTCAAATTCAGGAGCTTTTAAAATCGCATCATAATATTGCCGGTTCGATAGCTGATCTTCAACCACCAGCACTTTCGTCTTTTTATTTTTATCTTTATTTCTTTTCGACTCTCCTAGTTTTGGCAACGCAACCGGCTGAGGTTTCTTTGAAATTACATTTCCGGCAGGCAATAAAAAGTAAAATTCTGAACCTTTATTAATTTGCGAGATCACTCCTATATTTCCCCCCAATAATTCCACAATCTTTTTACACAAATAAAGCCCAATGCCCGTCCCCCGAAATAACTTCTCCGTGTTGTCTTCCACTTTGTAAAACCGATCAAACAGGTGGTCCTTATGTTTTTCTTCTATACCAATTCCCGTATCTTTCACATAAAAGCGCAATGATTTTCCTTCAGTTTCATAGGCAAACTCAACACTCCCTTTTTCTGTATATTTAATGGCATTATCCAATAAATTGGTCATCACCTGCCTTAAGCGCTCACAATCAGTCCGTACAATCAGGGGAATCAAAGGCTTTTTTATTTTAACGTTTAAGCCCGGCTTGTGAAGTTCCTCCAATTTTAACCGATAGGTACTTTCCAATTCGTTCATCATCTTTTGCAAATCGCAATCGTTATAAACCAGCTTAAGTTGATTGGTTTCCATCAGCGATACATCAAGAATATCATCAATTAAACGAAGCAGGGATTCATTACTGGCATTGATGATAGAAACATAATTCTGTCGTTCCGACTCATCAGTACCCTCATCTGCCAGCAAGTTACTGAAACCCACAATAGCATTTAAAGGGGT
>CAJXKB010000067.1 GCA_913055825.1 uncultured Bacteroidota bacterium | reverse complement strand
CTTTAAGTGAAGTTAAAAAATCTAATTTATCCATGTCAACGACACCATTAATTCCAGGGCGGATAGCCGCTGATTGGGCTTTTAATTGAAAATAAACCTCGCCGTCTACCGCATTTGGATCAACTGTTTGAGCCTGAATAGTTGAGACTCCCAAAAAAACAAATAACAAAAAACTTAAAACCACAGTACTTTTTTTCATAATAGAAGATTATATCTGGAAAATTATTATTACCATTTCAAAAAAGGCCACGTAATAACTACGCGGCCTTTTTTTATTGAAAGAGAAATCGATTACTTGTCCCACCAAATGTGATCCCAAATAGTCACGTTTTGCGGTGTATTTGGATTATAAGTAAGGGCATCTGTAGGATAGGGGAACCTTCTTGGAATTTCCTTACCTGAAGCCAGTGGATTTGGTGTAAGTTCCGGTTCGCCGGTTCTTCTCCAGTCGTTATAAGCTTCAAAGCTATAAGTAAGAGCAACCCATTTCTGGTTCATAATCAGTTTGAACAAATCGGTACCTGAAGTAGCATCAACCTCAGCACTTTTGGCATCAAACCAAGTCTGGTCAAACACACCGTATTGATTTAAAGAAGCTGCAATACCGGCTTTCAGGGCACTTTTAGCGCCTGGTTCGTCACCTGTTTGATATTTACATTCAGCTTCCATAAATTTAACTTCGGCATAAGAGATAATAGTTGTCGGGCTATTGCGCGAGGCAATGCCCGGACCGGGGGCAGAAGCCCCGTCAGTAGGCTGGTCAATGGGAGCGCCCACATAAGAACCTGCCGGATAGTCAACACCTTTTACAGTAATACCAGCATCAATAGGTGCTGCAAAAGCAGGCAAACGGGGATCGTTATCCTGGCTGAGAATATTTACCAAACGGTAGCTGACACGGATATCGCCACGATCGCTCATAAACAGAAATAACGGATTTCCATTATCGTTGCTTGTAGAGCTGTAGGCATAATTCATATTATCATCATTGCTTGTCATGGCTTTACTGATATCAGCCAAAGCGGTGGTATAAGCAGAAGCACCATTTACTTTTGACAAATGCAAGGCATAACGAGCTTTGAGCGCATAGCATGCTTTTATCCATTTGGCAGCATCGCCATTATAAATAATATCGCCTTCCATGGGGAAGATATTGGCAGAAGCTGGTTGCGAGAACAGCGTAATGGCATCATCAAGCAACGACTGAATAGCAGCATAAATAGATTCCTGCGAATCAAATTTTGGCGTGAGGTTGTCAGAACCCTGTAACGCTTCAGAATATGGGATATCACCCCAAAGATCGGAAGCATAACCCAGCCCGGCAGCAGTAATAACTTTTGCAGCACCTTCATAATAAGGTGACGCCGATACGGGATCCTGTGCTTTTTCCATCAGCTTTTTGGCATCCATTAAGAAGCCGCCATAAAGTGCACCCCAGTTATTATTGGCATCACCCGAACGGAATGAATAAGCGCCTTCAGCCTGCGACTGACGGGCAATACCTGTCATTTGCTGATCCCAAAGGGTCAGGGTACGCAAGCCATCATTTCCTTCAACTAAAGTAAATGCGAAACGCGCCTCCACAGATGGAAGCAAAAGGTTCATCGGCACATCGGCCGGAGAGTCGGGATCGACATTAATCCCTGTATCTATCCATTTGTTGCATGAGGTAAACGCAAGTGCAATCAAAATGAACAAACCGAATTTTGTTATTATGTTTTGTTTCATGATTTTATTCTTTTTAGTTTGTAACAATTAAATTTGACTAGAATGACCAGCGTACACCAAATAAATAGGATTTTGTACCCGGCATGTTAAAATAATCCATGCCCTGAGCATTAGAACCACCCAACAAACTGGTTTCAGGGTCAATACCCGTATAAGGTGTGCTCAACCACAAATTACGTCCGGTGAAATAGAGTTCAAGGTTATTTACCCAGGTATCTTTCAACATTTTATTAAAAGAGTATGAGATGGTAAGTTCTCTCAAACGTACCCAACTGGCATCTTCGAGGTAATCAACAGTAGGGCCGGTAAAACCACTTCCTTCACCTGAAGTACGCCAGGTTTGGTCGAGTTTTACAGCAATATCGTTGGCCGGATTTCCGTCATCAGCTACCAAAACACCATTGCTCCAGTGAGCTTTAACACCTGAAAATACATAATCATTATCACGAGTCATAGTTTCGCCGGCAGCACCAAAATAATCAAGTGCACCCCGGGTACCGTTCCACATGGTATTACCCTGACGAATGTCAATCAAAGCATAAACCGTGAAATTGTAAATATGGAATGAATTGATAATGCCCATTGTCCAATCGGGATTAACTTTACCCAAAGGACGCAACGTGTAGTCGCCGGCAGGATATCCGGTGGCATCATCAATTAAAACATTACCACTGGCATCTCTCATCCAGTCGTATCCGTAAATAGTTCCGTATTCTTCACCGGCAACAGCACGAACCTGGGGATCGGTAAATCCACCAAGGAAGATTGAATTTACATTAGGAGCTAGTGATTCGACAACGTTTTTAATTTTCGAGAAGTTAACCTGAATATCCCAGGTAAAATGTTTAGTCTTGAAAGGTGTTGCATACAAACTTACTTCCCAGCCTTTAGACGACATGGAAGCAGCATTTTCGTACAAGCTGTAAAATCCGGTTGAAGGATCAACATCAACAGGTAGTAACAAATCGGTACTCAGGTTATTAAAATAGGTAACATCCAGACCCAAACGGTTCTGTACAAATTTCAGGTTAGTCCCAACCTCAAAAGTACGGGTACGTTCAGGTTTCAGTTTGTTATTTCCCATTGTATTGCCATATGTAAATCCATTGTAACTAACTCCATTTGTTGAAATTGGGAAATTTACACCGCCTAAATCAGAAGTCCAACCATCACCAATACCGGCCTGGCCATAATAAGTTAAAGTACTATACGCCGAGGCATCATTAGCGGTAATAGCATATGATGAGAAAATTTTCCAGTATGGCAATGCTTTACTGTCTTTAAGGAAAGGTAATTCCGATAAAATAATACTACCGTTTACCGAAGGATAGAAAAAAGAGTTATTTCCTTCGGGCAAAGTAGTCGACCAGTCATTCCTACCTGTAACGTTCAAATAAAGCATACTGTTGTAACTTATCCCAACATCAAAAAACAGACCCATTAAACGTTTTTCATAAGTCGATTCGCCGGTAAGCACATTGGCACTATTACTTAAATTGTAAAAGTCAGGAATAGACAAGCCATTAGCCTGTCCCCACACATAGTTCGATTTCCTCTGCTGGAGGTTCCATCCCACGTTTGCATATAAACTGGTTTTTTCGCTCAAATCCCAGTTCATATAAGCAAGGAGGTCGTTATTTAAGTCGAAATGATTGTAGCTGGAAACCGTAACGGATCCAATAGGATTCGTTCTCGAACCAATGGCAAAGTGTTCTTTCCGGTACCGGTTGTAATAGTCAACGCCCGGACGCAAAACAAAGTGCAACCATTTGGCAGCAAAATAATCTAACTGTAAATTACCGATTACACGGTTAGTGTTGTCTTTATAGATATTTTCGTTAGCCGTCCAGTAAGGATTGTCGTAACCCCCGCCGTGGCGATAGTTCCTTTGCGTCCCGTCAGGAAACTTATATCCGGCAGCATTGTTAAAAGTAGGAGGCGTTCTCATTAAGCCAAGCATAACACCCGAAGTATTAGAACCCTGCTGAATGCGGTCGCCGCCATCAATCATGTAATTGGCATTACCTGAAATTTTGAAGCGGTCGCTCAATTCGGTCTGGCCGGATACTTTAAAAGTATTTCTTCTGATAACATTATTCGGAATAACCCCTTTATCACGCATATCAGAAGCAGACACATAGAAACTTGACTTATCATTTCCACCGGATAAACTGATCGAATTATTATTAGTAACCCCTGTTTGGAAGAAATCAAACTGGTTATACGTTTTCACCGGGCCCAAACTGGGATCTGCATTAGCTTTGGGCACAATGGCACCATCCACATCAAAACCCGGATACGACCATACGGACGGGTCTTTTGAATAGCCCGATTCTGAAATTTTAGGACCCCATGAAGCAAAGAATCCCGAATACCATGTACCGGCCCATCCCTGTGCATATTTGGTGTTTAATTCGGGAACCTGGCTAATCTGACTAATTTCGGTTGAAGAATTAATATGAACATTAATCTTTTTACCTTTGGTGGCTTTTCCTTTTTTGGTTGTAATAACAATTACACCATTAGCACCACGAATACCATAAAGGTTGGTAGCAGCCCCACCTTTCAACACACTGATACTGGCAATATCGTCAGGGTTAATATCCTGGGCACGGTTAGATGTAGCTACACCGGCAACTCCACCACCACCACCCGAGTTATCTATCGGCACACCGTCAACTACGAATAGAGGCTGGTTGTTCCCTATAATAGAAGTAGCACCACGGATAGTGATGTAAGAAGCACCACCGGCAGCACCGCTGGCCTGCGTAATTGTAACCCCGGAAACACGGCCTTGTAAAGCGTTTACGACATCTGTGTTACCACTTTTTGCAATCTGGGCAGAGCTGACGTCCTGCACATTATAGCCCAAGGCTTTTTTTTCTCTCGTAATACCAACGGCAGTTACAACAACCTCGTCCATTTGCAAAACATCAGGTTTCATCACCAGGTTCACCTGGGTCTGAGAACCCAGCGTCACTTCTGTTGTTTTCATCCCAACATATGAAAAGACCAACGTTTTGTAGTTGGGCTTCACCTGTAGAACGTACTTACCATCCAAATCGGTGGTAGTACCTACAGTGGTACCTTTTACCTGAACAGTAACCCCGGGTATTGCGGAGCCATCCTCTGAGCTGGTAACAATACCACTAATAGTCCTTGTCTGTGCAAAGGCAAAATTAAGCCCCGCAAAGAACAAGAACGCTAGCATAATTGTAATTTTTCTCATAATGATAAATTTTGGTTAGTGATAATTAATTTTATAATCTTAAAATCATATAGGCTGATTTAAAGCAAGTTCAAATTTATAAAAAAAAATCATTAACTTTTATTAACATTTGGGGAAATTATTACAAGAAATTACTAAATCATTATTAATGAGTTGCTTACATGTGTATAAATTATTATATTTCTTTATACGTATTATGGCTGTAACACAAATAGTACAGGAAGTATAGTATTTCTCAAAGGATTTAGCCTGCATAAACCTGCATAAAAATGTGAAACTATTCTTTAGAGCGAATTGTAATAATTGAGTATCCGTTTCAGATCATTTTCTTTACGGACTTTAATTTTTTCCTTTTTGGCAAAAGCCTGTAATTCCTTTTTATGATTGCTGAGCAAAGCAATAAAGTCTTTGGTTTTATATACCTGAACAGCAGGTTTATTACCAATGCTAACATAGAATTCGGCGGGTTTCCGCACAAATTTAGGCGGCTGGGGGTCTTTATAAGCAGCAGCCGGCTCGGCCTCCCTGAATTCAACACGATAACGAATCAGTCCCTCTGCTTTACCACGGTTCATCAATTGAAAATAGCCCGCATGCAATTTTTTATCCATTGCATAAAGCCGGTGTACAAAAATGGCTTTCCCTATCTTTACCTCCTTTATATTTCCCGGAAATTCAATCGCCATGGCCTGGCCTTTTGCATTTCGGAATTCGATATCATCGGTATAAATATTATAGCGTAACGGAACATTCTCATAACGTATCAACTTTTCCGTAAGGACGTAACCCTCCTGATAGTCTTTATTTAAATAAGGGGAACCTGAAATATCAGCTTCCGTTAAAAAATTTCCACGCTGGGGGTTTGTATGCTCAAGCTGGACAAATTCGTCATAAGTACGCGTCATAACAGGTGCCTGAGCAAAAAGTTGCAGGGCAAATACTTGTAAGAAGATGGCAATAAAATACTTAGGTAAGTTCATAATTTCAAACGGTTGTTAAGGTTAATATTTTGTTTCTGCAAATTTATAAAATCTCTGGAAAACAAGGCAATATCATTTTGGTATACATGGAAAACCGGAACTTCTCATGGCCTCAATGAAAAATTAATATTTCGTTCCAAAAGAAGATAGCTTCTTCGCACTGCCCGTAGGCTTCCGAAGCTCATCGCTATGACGAACGTTTTTGCAGGAAATTATCGTAATGTAGAAACAACATTTTCTTTTATACCCGAACGTCATGGCGAAGGAGGCACGACTGTGGCCATCTCCTTATTAATCCTTCGTTCCAAAAGGAGATAGCTTCACGCCAACACACAGGCCAACACACGGTGCTCGTTATGACGGGTGTTTTTATAGAAGAAAATTACAGCACCCAATTTCAGAGCCTGGCGTCTTTGCGAATAATAGAACTATTTTATAATTTGCAAATCTAAAGGAAGGAGTATTGGGCCACTTATCGGGCGGGACGAATACGCAATCTACTGAAAACCAAGTTTCAGTGATGAAGATGGCTTCTTTACAGAATAATTGTAATTTTATTCCATGATACGTGGTGGCTATGTTTACATTATGACGAATAAATACAATACAGTATTATATACCGGTGTAACCAGTCAATTAAGAGACAGAGTCTATGAACACAAAACAGACTTTTATCCTCATTCTTTTACTTCGAGGTATCAGATCCATAAATTGGTCTTCTTTGAGGGCTTTGATTACATTGAAGAGGCTATTGCCAGAGAAAAACAAATAAAAAGTGGTTCGCGTAAAAAAAAGATTGAACTTATTGAAAATATGAATCCGCATTGGAAAGACCTATTCGAGCAAATACCGGTTGGAGAATAAATACAACAAAATAATTTCCAAAAGGAGATAGCTTCTTCGCACTGCCCGTAGGCTTCCGAAGCTCATCGCTATGACGAACGTTTTTGCAGGAAATTATCGTAATGTAGAAACAACATTTTCTTTTATACCCGAACGTCATGGCGAAGGAGGCACGACTGTGGCCATCTCCTTATTAATCCTTCGTTCCAAAAGGAGATAGCTTCACGCCAACACACAGGCCAACACACGGTGTTCGCTATGACGAAAGTTTTTGTAGGAAATTATCGTAATGTATAAACAACATTTTCTTTTATACCCGAACGTCATGGCGAAGGAGGAACGACTGTGGCCATCTCCTTATTAACCCTTCGTTCCAAAGGGAGATTGCTTCTTCACGCTTGTCCACAAATCTCCCCTAATTTCATAGCAATGACGACTAATAGTTTTTACCTTTTTCCTTTTCCCCTTCTGATGGTCCTTAATGTTCAAATATAAAATTCTTCCTAATTTTTTGCAAACATAGAATGACGTTTGTTCTTACAAAGCTTATGGCTTAACAGCTATTTCATCTTCCTTTATTTCATCAGCGGCAGGTGTTTATAATACAAATAAACAAAAAGTGCCGAAACACTTAACTCAAAAACGGGAAAAGGGAGTGCGGGTAAAAACAGCTTGGGAATAATCAGCATAAGAATCTGGGCCACAGCATAAAGATGGAAACCTGTTTTCCGGAAATTCCACATCATGATGGCACCTGCCAGCGATAAAGCCGAAAAGGTTGCCTGTAAAAGATAAAATAGAGGACTGATATCAAGTAATGAACCCACATCCATTTTAGTTCCCAGAAATTCAAGGCCTCCCTGGCTGGCAAAAATCGTTTTGAACTGATCAAAAAATGTAAAAATCATGGTATTGGAAAACAAAGTCATTCCACTACCGATAAAAGTAAGAATACAAATTACCGCCAGTAAGCGGGGACGTTCTGTAGGTTGTTCCATGGTTTTACTACCTAAAGTGTATAAAGCATTAATACCGCCTGCTAAGGCTTAACAAATTATGCTCACGTAAAAAACTGGGCGAAATTAAAGAAAAACATTGTCAATTCAGGTTGAAATATTACTTTTGCGGCGTTTTTTTATCTCTAAAATTAAGTATGGAAAACGAATTACAATCTATCGAACAACTCAATACTCATATTAAAACCGGCGAAGCCAGTATGTTATATTTTTATAACGACAACTGTGCACCCTGCCTGAGCTTGCGTCCCAAAGTCATTAAGATGATAGAAAAGCATTTTCCGAAAATGCAACTGGCCTTTATCAATTCCGAGAAATTCCCAGAGCTCCCGGCACAGTTTCAGGTTTTTGCCAATCCAACCCTCATTATATTTTTTGACGGACATGAATACCGTCGCGAAAGCAAATACATATCCATTCCGCAGCTGGCCGAAGAGATTAACCGGCCTTATCAATTGATTTTTGAGAATTAATAAAAATCAAATTTCGCCACTATTGTGACATTTTGTATGATAATCGGTATTATTTGTACTTTTAGGTCGCTAAATAGCGAGAGCATTAAACATTGAAAAAGTACAGTTGATGGCACAGAAAATTTATTACCGGATTGGTGAAATTGCCCGGAAATTTGAGGTTCAGCCCTCTTTGATCCGTTACTGGGAACAAGAGTTTAGTTTTATAAAACCTCACAAAAGTTCTCGTGGGACACGCATGTTTACCCGAAAAGATGTGGATCGCTTTGAAATTGTTTATCATCTGATTAAGGAAAAAGGCATGACACTTCAGGGGGTTCGCGATTATTTTAAAAAACATTACGACCGACAGTCACTGGATAAACTTCAGGTAATCAACACACTGAAACACACTAAAGAATTACTTGGAGAAGTAAAAAAAGTACTGAACGAACACCGGAAAGATGATATGGCGGATGTGTGATATGATATCAAGGCGTTTTTGCGTTTCATACAATACCTTATATCCACAAGGGTGTTTCGTGGCGAAAGCTTGAATAGTGCGTCAATATTGGGAAGCACAGCGAAGAAGTACCGCAAGCGTCCCCGATAACCATCGGGGGTAGCTACGGTGAGGAACTTCAAGCGAGCATTGTCAATAGTGGCGTGCTATTAGAGCTTGCAGCAGACAGACTCTTGGGGATATAAGGTAATATGCTATTTTTGTTTTTTTGAAAGGAGAGACTTATGTCAGCAATAGATATTAGGGGAATTACCAAATTATACGGACAGCAGAAGGCACTTGATACTGTTAACTTACAGATTGAAAGCGGGGAAGTGCTTGGTTTGTTGGGACCAAACGGAGCCGGTAAATCAACCCTAATGAAAATACTATGCGGTTTTATTCCGCCCACCTCCGGAACGATCCGGATTAACGGAATGGATATTCGCTCCAATGCCTTAAAAATAAGACGGCTGGTGGGCTACCTACCCGAAAATAATCCGCTGTATCCTGAAATGTACGTCCGTGAATACCTACTTTTTGTGCTTAAAATGTATGGAAATCATCCAAACGCAAGAAAAAGGGTGGCCCAAATGGTGGAATTAACTGGTCTGGACACGGAGCAACATAAAAAGATTGGCGATTTATCAAAAGGTTACCGGCAGCGGGTAGGGCTGGCACAGGCGCTTATTCACGATCCGGAAGTTTTAATTCTCGACGAACCTACTTCCGGTCTTGATCCCAATCAGTTAAAAGGTATTCGTTCGCTCATTGCTTCCCTCGGCAAGGAAAAAACCGTGATCTTATCAACGCACATCATGCAGGAAGTAGAAGCACTGTGCCAACGTGTTGTCATCATCAATAAAGGAAAAATTGTGGCTGATGACGAAACCGCAGCACTTACCAAACCAAAGGGTGCTGCCAACCGGTATAAACTGGAACTCAAAGAAAAAATAAATAAAGAACTATTGTTAAAACTTCCTTTTATCCTTTCGGCTGACTCAAACAATGGCAATACATGGTTTATTGAAGCTATGGCAAACAAAGATATTCGTGAAAATCTTTTCCAGTTTGCCGTTAGTCAACACTACAACATTTTGTCTCTTTCGAAGGAAAAACAAAAAATGGAAGATGTTTTCAGTTCACTTACCACCTAAACCACTTGAATAATCCCCATCCAACAAAAGAAAAACAGTCTAAATAAAATTCAACATTTTGTGGTTAGGAAGTTTTAACTAATTTTGCACACGAATATTTATTTTGTTCTTGTGGAAAGATTTGATTGATTGCAACCACGATAAATAATGCTAAAACAGTTTACCCGCCAATCATCCATTTTCCGCACTTATTTAATTGTTTAACTAAAAAAATAAAGTTATGTCATATTTGTTTACTTCGGAATCCGTTTCCGAAGGCCATCCTGATAAAGTAGCCGATCAAATTTCAGATGCAGTTCTTGATGCCATGTTGCGGCAGGATCCCAACTCACATGTTGCCTGCGAAACCATGGTAAGTACCGGACTTGCTGTAATTGCCGGTGAAGTAAAAACAAATGCATGGGTTGACTTACAGGATGTTGCGCGCAATACCATTGAACGTATTGGTTACACCAAAGCCGAATATCAATTCGACAGCAATTCCTGCGCGGTTATTTCGGCTGTTCATGGCCAGTCGCCCGATATTACCCAGGGTGTTGTGCGCCAAAGTGAGGAAGAGCAAGGTGCAGGCGATCAGGGAATGATGTTTGGTTATGCGGCGAAAGAAACATCAAATTATATGCCGCTAACTATTGAACTTGCCCATGAATTGTTGTGGGAATTGGCCAACATTCGCCGCGAAGGCAAAGTGATGACCTATTTGCGTCCCGATTCAAAATCACAGGTTACGCTTGAATATGACGACAACGGGAAACCGATTAAAATTGACACCCTGGTGATTTCAACCCAGCATGATGATTTTGACGAGGAGGCCGCCATGCAACAGAAAATCAAAGAAGATATCGAAAAATATCTAATTCCGCGTGTACAGCAGCACTACGACGGACAATTGTTTAAATCGTATCGTTTGCTGGTTAACCCTACCGGGAAATTTGTTATTGGAGGGCCTCATGGCGATACAGGTTTGACCGGAAGAAAAATTATTGTAGATACCTATGGTGGCCACGGCGCTCACGGCGGAGGTGCTTTTTCAGGTAAAGATTCTTCTAAAGTAGACCGTTCTGCGGCTTATGCTGCACGTCATATTGCTAAAAATATGGTGGCAGCCGGCGTAGCCAACCAAATGCTGGTTCAGGTGGCCTATGCTATTGGCGTGAACCAACCTGTTGGTTTTTACGTGAATACGTATGGAACCGCTAAGGTTAAAGACAAAAAGGGCACTTTTTTATCGGATGGGGAAATTGCACAAATTGCTTCACAGATTTTTGATATGCGTCCTTTTGCCATTATAAAACGCTTCGGCTTGAAAAATCCTGTTTTTGAAAAAACAGCGTCGTATGGTCATTTTGGCCGGGATGTTTTTACGTCTGAAGAAGAAGTGTTTTACGAAGATGAAACAACTACTTTTAAAGAAAACCGGAATGGCAGAAAAATATACACCAAACCGGTGAAATTCTTTGCCTGGGAAGAACTCGATTATGTGGATAAAGTAAAAGCAGCATTCGGGCTGACTCAATAAGGACTGCTTATTAAAAGCCCGATTTTGCTGTGCTACAAACAGAATCGGTATTTTAAGCAGGATTGTACTGTCATATTCTATTGTTTTCTCGTGGTAATGAGGTATATTTAGGCTGTATTTGCTTTGTGCGGGATAAAATCCTAAGTCTGAACCGGAAAACAATAAAAAATGATGCTAAAAAATAGAATTTACTTTGTACTCATAACAGGGCTTTTCCTTCTTATTTTTCCTGTCCTGCTACATAGCCAGGAGGTAATTATCGTGCCGAGGCAGGACTATTACACAACGGAAAAATCGGCTGAAATCCTTTTTTATGTAAAAGAAAAGAACGGAACACCCCCCCTTGTGGGCGAAATTATCCGCAACAATAACCTTTTGGTCCGGAATACCGGCCTGCAAAAGGGAATAAACCGTATTCCTGTGGATATTACCGGTTTTAACCAGGGGAAAAAACCTTTACGATGCCTGGTAAGGGATAGTGCGGGGAAAATACTGGAAGACACAACCATTACCCTGACTATTTTACCCCCCAAATTCAATGAAGTGAAAACAGACCGCCTTACGGGAACGCTGATCATTCATGGATTGCCTTTTATCCCCTTTGGATTTTATGCCTATTCGCCGGTTTATCCCACATTGCCGGAGGAAGAGGCAGTTAAGGGGTTCAATATGATGTCGCCTTACCAGAAAATCAGAAAAAAAACATTGAAACAAAGGAAAGCTTACATGGATCGCTGTGCTGCCCTTGGAATGAAAGTAAACTACAATTTGCTGAGTGTGGCCGGAGAAGGCGGTGTACGTTCGAAAATGAATGCGACGGATGAGAAAAAGAGAAAACTTTTGATCCGTGAGATCAACACTTTTAAAGACCATCCGGCCCTGCTTTCGTGGTATATTGCCGATGAGCCTGTGGGACAGGGTAAACCGCCGGGGCCGCTGATGGAAACTTACAAACTAATAAAAAAGGTGGATCCTTATCATCCGGTAACCGTGGTTTTTATGACCCCCTCCCAAGCCTGGCGGTATGCCGGCACCATGGATATTGTTATGGCTGACCCCTACCCCATCCCCAATGCCCCGGTAACGGTGGTGGAAAATGTCAGCCGGCTGCTGAAAAAAAGTTTTTATCCGGCGAAACCGCTATGGATAGTGCCTCAGGCTTTTGGCGGCGCCGAAAACTGGAAACGCGAACCCACCCCCGGGGAAATCCGGGTTATGACTTATCTGGCACTTATCAACGGGGCCAGGGGTATCCAGTATTTTATCCGGAACGGGCTGAACGGTTTCCCGAAATCAACTGAAACCTGGAACGAATGCGGGAAAATAGCCCTCGAAACAGCCGAACTTACCCCCTACTACGCACAAGGAAAGGTTGTTGCCGGAGTAACAACGGATAACAATAACATCTCGTTGAAAGCTTTTTCCAAAGACAGCAGCATGGTGCTTATCTGCGTCAACAAATCCCACCAGCCAATGCTGTTTACTGTTACCTTGCAGGACACCTTGCACGGATCGAAAGTGGAAGTAATGTTTGAAAACAGGTCGGTATCCACAACAAAACATCAGCTTTCGGACATCATTGATGGACTGGGAACGCGGGTGTATAAACTATCTCTTAAAAAACCACATGACTGGCAAGCGGAAAAAACAGCCAACATGATGGTGGATCCCGGTTTTGAGTACCTTCCTGTTCCCGGAGTACCTTCGGCCTGCTATGCCCATGTGGGGAAAGACCGTGGCGCCACTTATTTTGTGGATTCACGCGTGTTTCATTCTGGTGGACACGCGTTAAGGCTGGTTACACCTGAAGAAGGAAAAGGGATCTCTATTTACTTTTTCCCTGCTTATCTCGAATATGGTCATACCTACCGTTATTCTGTTTGGGCCAAAGGGGCACCGTCACAGAACTTTTGGAAAGAGAAGAGTATTTTCTGGCGATGGTTTCACCGCAAACCTTCGTCTCCCTCTTTTACCGTTGGGGCAAAAAGTGCAGGTTCCCAAACTTTTCCCCTGACCAACGACTGGAAACGATACGATTGGTTCATCACCCCGTCTGACAGCACGAAACGCATTCAGCGCACCTCCCTTACACTGGAGTTAAATACCCGTGGAACAGCCTGGTTTGACGATATGGATATGAAACCAGTGATGAATTTGAAAACATCTGTATCCCAACCAGGTAAGAGCTTGAAAATTAACCTGCTGACTAATGTTGAAGGTGCCGTTATCCGGTACAATCTGCAGGGCAACAAGCCCGGCCTTTCTTCACGGCTGTACACAGCACCTTTTCTTCTTTACCACGATGCCAACCTTGTTGCCGGGTTATTCCGCAATGGAAAACGCCTCGGTACTTTTTCACAATCCATGGTAACCCATAAAGCACTGGGGATAGAACCTGTTTTGAAAAATCAATTTTCGGCCCATCATAATGCCGGCGGGGCAGGCGGGCTTACCGACGGCCTTTTGGCACAGGCAAGTTATCGTGATCCGCATTGGCAGGGTTATCTTAAAGATAATCTTATTGCCACTGTTGATTTGGATTCATTACAGGAGATACACGAAATAAAGGCTGACTTTCTTCAGCAGACACGTTGGTTCCGCATATTCTTCCCGACGGAGGTAAGTTATTATATTTCGGAAAACGGAAAAGATTATACTCAGGTATATAACTTTGCACCCGAAGAACCTTCCCGGGAAAACGGCCCCGTAATTTTAACCGTTTCGTGGAAAGGGAAACCGGTAAAAGCCCGGTATGTCCGCATGGTGGCCAAAAATATGAGTGTTTCTCCCACATGGAGTTCCGGAACAGGCCAAAAAGCCTGGTTGTTTTGTGACGAATTGATGGTAAAATGATGAGAGCGCTAACTTCAAAACAATTTATTAATCAACTCTTCATCAGCCAAATTAGGCAAGGTAAGTTTTAAATCGGGATTTTGCTCCATGGCACGCCGGGCGGTATTCATTGCTCCCTGGTTACGGGCCCACGAGCGACGAGTAATGCCATTATTTACATCCCAATACAACATGGAGCGCAACCGCCGGTCAGCATCCGTACTGCCATCAAGCAGCATACCAAATCCACCGTTGATGACTTCGCCCCAGCCAACGCCGCCACCATTGTGGATAGAGACCCATGTAGCGCCGCGGAAAGCATCGCCAATAACATTCTGAATGGCCATATCGGCCGTAAACTTTGAGCCATCATAAATATTTGAAGTTTCCCTGAAAGGAGAATCGGTTCCCGAAACATCATGATGATCACGTCCCAATACAATGGGTGCCGAAATCCTGCCATCTGCTATTGCCTGGTTGAATGCAGTCGCTATTTTTATCCTGCCTTCTGCGTCGGCATATAAAATACGGGCCTGTGAGCCTACCACCAATTTGTTTTCCTGAGCACCCCTGATCCACCGAATATTATCAGCCATCTGACTTTTGATTTCGTCGGGCGAATTTATCCTGATCTTTTCCAAGGTTTCCGCCGCAATTTTATCAGTCAATGCTAAATCTTCAGGGTTTCCCGAAGTACATACCCAGCGGAAAGGCCCAAAACCATAATCGAAAAATAACGGCCCCATAATATCTTGAACATAAGAACTATATCGGAAGTTAATACCATCTTCAGCCATAATGTCGGCACCGGCACGTGAAGATTCCAGCAGAAAAGCATTGCCATAATCGAAGAAATAGGTGCCTTTGGCAGTATGTTTGTTGATGGCAGCTACCTGTCGGCGTAACGATTCCTGCACTTTTTTTTTGAAACTTTCCGGATCGTCCACCATCAAGCGGTTGGAGACTTCGTAACTTAATCCGACAGGATAGTAGCCGCCTGCCCAGGGATTATGTAACGAAGTTTGATCGGAACCTAAATCCACATAAATATTTTCTGCATCAAGTTTTTCCCAAAGATTAACAATATTTCCCTGATAAGCTATAGAAACCACTTCGCCGTCGGCTTTTGCCCGCCGTATGCGTTGAACCACTTTATCCAAATCGGAATAAATTTCGTCCACCCAACCTTGTTCAAAGCGTTTTTGTGCCGCTTTGGGATTGACTTCGGCCACCACCGAAATTACGCCGGCAATATCGCCTGCTTTGGGCTGTGCTCCCGACATACCACCCAAACCGGAAGAAACAAATAGTTTTCCTTTAAAGGGATTTTCACCCTTTTTGGCTACTTTACGGGCCGCATTCATCACAGTAATGGTGGTGCCATGCACGATGCCCTGAGGGCCGATATACATGTACGAACCGGCAGTCATTTGTCCGTACTGGCTTACCCCCAGCGCATTAAAACGTTCCCAATCGTCTTGTTTTGAATAATTTGGAATCACCATCCCGTTCGTAACCACCACCCTTGGAGCATCTTTGTGCGAAGGGAACAACCCCAGCGGATGGCCCGAATACATGGCCAGGGTCTGCTCATCGGTCATGGTTGCAAGATATTGCATAGTAAGCAAATACTGCGCCCAGTTCATAAATACCGACCCGTTGCCGCCATAAGTAATCAGTTCATGTGGATGCTGTGCCACCGCCGGATTCAGGTTGTTTTGAATCATCAGCATAATAGCCGCTGCCTGTACCGATTGGTGCGGGTATTCGTGAATAGGGCGGGCATACATTTCATAATCGGGACGAAAACGGTACATGTAAATCCGGCCGTATTTTTTTAACTCTTCTGCAAATTCCGGTGCCAGGGTGGCGTGAAATTTTTTAGGGAAATAACGCAAAGCATTTTTTAACGCCAGTCGTTTTTCATCTGCTGTTAAAACATCTTTCCGTATGGGGGCGTGATTAATTTCCGGATCATAAGGTTTTACTTTCGGCAGTTCATTTGGAATACCTTGTAATATAGCCTGTTGGAATTTATTATCATTCATGGTATTTACTTTTTGCAAATTTACAAAAAAGGATACTGAAATTTCGATACAATCGGTTGAAAAAAATTTTTTGGGCGGGCCTGCACACAGGCTTTCACGGGTCGTCCGCTTTAGTCCCGTTGCCGGTGTCGGGTTTTGCAACGGCAGTG
>CAJXKB010000066.1 GCA_913055825.1 uncultured Bacteroidota bacterium | reverse complement strand
ATGTTTTGCGATTGTATGGCCGGGCAATGTCCCGGCTTTTTTTGTGTTTTGTGGCCCGGTTAAAGAAAGCAGAGTACAATACCCTAAGAAAACTGTACCAAGCGTTTAATTGAAAATTTTAGTGAATTAGATTCTTAAAGAAATGTAAAGTACAGGCATTTGACCGATTTGGGACGCCACAGTAGCTTTTTTGTTTGGTACTGGTAGTTTTCGTTTAGGCCTACAAAGTTGGAATTTACCGGACTTTATTCGACCTGTCAAAATTAAAAAAATGGCATAAAAGCCTATAGCTTATTCAAGTAGGGGCTTATATATCTCGAAAATGTATTTTTGACAATTGATATAGTTAAGGTTAAAGAATATTGTAAATTTTTGTCAAGAACTTTAGGTTTTTTAATGAAAAAATATATATCTTTGTTCGCAATTTAACGAACTAAAATGAATTTAAAAAAAGTAACATCATTGAAGCAGCAAAAAGTCGCCAGATATGCTAAAGCCATGGAACATCCTGTGCGTATGTACGTTTTGGATTTGTTTTCAAATCAGGCTTTTTGCTACAATGGTAATATAATGGATGACTTACCAATTGCTAAAGCGACACTTTCCCAACATTTCCAGGAACTAAAGGAAGCCGGTTTAATTCAGGGAGAAATAGAATCCCCGGGAATAAGATATTGCCGTAAGCAGGAGAATTGGAAAGAAGCTCAGCAACTTTACAAAGAATTTCTGATAAGATAAAATTTTTTGTCACTATTGTTAGTCATTTTGCGAAATACGAATTTGTTGAAATAAATGAATGATAACAACTTAAAACTAATCCAAATGGAAATTAAAATATTAGGTACAGATTGCTCAAGGTGCAAGGCACTTGAAAGGGTCACGAATGATACTGTAAAGGTGATGGGTTTGGACGCTTCAGTTTCCAAGGTTGAAGATATTATGGAAATTATGAAATACGGTGTTATGACAACGCCGGCACTGGTAGTAAACGGCAGAGTCGTTTTGAAAGGGAAAGTCCCTTCGGTAAATAAACTAAAGGATTTATTGATCAAAAACCAATAAATTATGCAAACATTAAAAATTGCATGTTTAGGGCTGATGGTATTCATGTTAAATACTGGCTGCTCCTCAAAATCTGTCAACGGCAACGTTAACAATTCAGAAAAAAACACGGAAAAAGTAAGTGTTTATTATTTTCATTTTAATGTGCGTTGTGTTGCATGTAGGGCGGTAGAGGCTCAAACGCAAGCTGATGTCAAAGAATTATTTGGAAATAAGGTCAGCTTCCATGCTTATAACCTTGACGAGGATCAGGGGATAGCAATGGGTAAAAAATTGGGTGTTTATGGACAAATGTTACTAATAGTAAAAGGAGATAAAAAAATCAACCTGACCAATGAGGGGTTTATGTATGCCAAGGTCAACCCCGCGAAATTTAAAAAAATCCTAAATAACAACATAAAACCTTTGCTGTAGAAATGGAAGAACTTCTGAATCAGTTACTCGAAAATAGTTCGCTACCCTTTGCCTCTGCCATAGTGCTTGGTCTTATGACTGCAATAAGTCCGTGTCCGTTGGCTACCAATATTACAGCGGTTGGTTATATCGGAAAAGATATTGAAAATCGAAACCGGGTTTTTATAAACGGTTTGGTTTATACATTGGGCAGAGTCATAACTTACACCCTTCTGGCATTGATAATTTTTCTGGGGGCCAATCAATTTTCATTATCAGGAACATTTCAAAGATATGGTGAAAAAATTATCGGGCCTTTGTTAATTGTCATCGGTCTGTTTATGCTCGATATTCTGAAAATTAAATTTCCAGGCTTGGGCAATCTTGCCGGCAGGTTTGAAGAAAAAGAAAAAAAAAGTTATTGGGATGTTCTGCTGCTTGGGATTTTGTTTGCGTTGGCTTTTTGCCCTTATAGTGGTGTGCTTTATTTTGGAATGCTTATTCCCATGACAATCAGTAGCGCTTCCGGACTGTACCTGCCTGTAATTTATGCAATCGCCACCGGTATTCCTGTTATTATCTTTGCATGGCTGATTGCCTTTACCTTATCAGGTGTTGGAATTTTTTACAACCGGATTAAAGTTTTTGAGATATGGTTTCGAAGAATTATATCCGTAATTTTTATTCTTGTGGGAACCTATTATATTGTGATGGTGTATTTCTAAAAAAAATTTTATAAGTATTATTCGTCTTTTTACGAATAAAAAAACTAAAATGAAATGAAAGAAAAAGTAGTTGCTATTAACCGAAATATGAATGGTTGGTTTGTTCCAGCCATCCTTCTGCCTCTGTGGATAATCATTTACTGGAATTTGAAGCCTTTAGCCAATTTTGTAATTGACGACCTTTTCGGTTTGGCATCGGGTAATCACCTGACCGAAACAGTGAGGTTTTTTATTTTTGAAGTTCCGAAGGTGATGTTGCTATTGGTGCTGATTATTTTTGGAGTTGGAATTTTACGTACCTATTTCACACCGGAGAAAACAAGAACAATACTCGAAGGAAAATCACTTTTTACCGGCAACATTTTAGCATCCTTGCTTGGTATTATTACCCCGTTTTGCTCGTGTTCTGCCATTCCCCTGTTTTTGGGTTTTGTTGAAGCAGGTGTACCACTGGGCGTTACTTTTTCCTTTCTGATTGCCGCTCCTATGATAAACGAAGTGGCATTGGTGTTATTGATTGGACTCTTTGGGTGGAAGGTAGCTGTTATTTATGTTGGAACCGGCCTGATAATAGCCATTTTGGCAGGATGGATTTTGGGCAAATTGGGATTGGAAAAATTTGTAGCCGATTGGGTTTACAACGTGAAAGTCGGCCAATCCCCTGAGTTGGAAGTAAAAACTACTTTTTATGACCGAATTAATTCCGGATACGATGCCGTAAAAGATATTGTAGGGAAAATATGGATTTATATAATAATAGGTATTGCCGTTGGGGCGGGAGCTCATGGTTATGTCCCCCAGGATTTAATGAGTAACCTCCTCGGTAAGGGCAACTGGTACGGTGTTCCTCTCGCTATTTTGATTGGCGTACCCATGTATTCTAATGCCGCAGGTATTATCCCTATTGTCAGTGTGTTAATTGAAAAAGGGGTGTCTTTGGGAACCGCCCTGGCATTTATGATGTCGGTGATTGCCTTGTCCCTTCCCGAAATTATTATTCTGAAAAAAGTGCTTAAATGGCAGTTAATCGCAACGTTTGTGGGCATTGTAACTGTCGGGATACTCATCGTCGGATTTGTTTTTAATACTATTATGTAAAGACTATAGGTAAAAAACCTAAATTTTTTGAAAAATGAAAAAATAAATTTTTAGAAACACCTAATTAAATAAGGAGAAAAAAAATGAAAAACAAAATGAAAACAACAGAAGTTTGCTGTAGGCTTTCAGCCATGTTAAGGCCAAAAACTTATCCTTTTGGTGTAAAATTTTTTGACAATCTTAAAGAGCGACCGAAAGGAACAATGCGTCCACGCCATCCGATGAATACGTGTCAGATTACTGCCATAACACGTTATTATGGAAGACCTATGTATTTCACTGCCAAAGATATGGCATGTATTGTCGGAGGTGTAACAATGGGATTGATTCCTGAACCTGAAAGTATGAAGAATGGTGAAATTGCCAAGATGCTTCATTCAGATCTGGACTCTGCTAAAGAATTTACTACCAAGGTTGCAAAAATTCCTTATGGTAAAATTAAAGCAGTTGCCACAGCACCAATGTCTAAAATCGACTTTGAACCTGATGTTGTGGTTATGTATGGTAATACTGCTCAGGTTATGCGTGTGATTCAGGGTTACTTATACGAAAAAGGTGGTCGTGTGAACTTTTCAACCGGTGGTGAATGGAGTTTATGTGCGGACAGCATTGCCCAAGCCTATGTGAGCCAGGATATATCACTTGGTATGCCCTGCTTTGGCGATAGGAAAACAGGTCTGGCACAAGAAGACGAAGTAACTGTAGCATTCCCCTATTTTCTATATAATAAAATATTGGCCGGAATGGAAGCTACTCTGGAAGTAGCAGCCTACCCGATCCCGTTTGACATCGGGTTTCCTCAAATGCCTGATTATACATTAACACCAAATGCTGTGAAATATAGAAAAAATTTAATGAAGAGGAATAAAGTTGATTAGGAATATAAAATATTTTTATGGCGATGCAGAAGGAATTGCATGCCCGGCAGCGGCAGCCGCTTTGGGCTTTAAACCCATTCCCGAAGGATTAAAAACCGGGAAAGGCCTGGTTGGATTTGGCATTGTCAACGAACAAACAACAGGTAAGACCATGTTTGAAGGCATGACGACCTTGCCACAGGGCAAACTCAAGGCCTTGTATCTTTTCCCTCTTGAATCAGCGCAAATTGAACCAGACATCTTGGTTGTGGAGGATGAGACCGAGAAGTTGATGTGGTTTGCTTTAGCTAATTTAAATGCGAAAGGAGGAAAGCGTGTAGAAAGCAGCACAGCCATTTTGCAGGCCACCTGCGTTGATGCCACGCTCATTCCATACGTGGAACAAAAATTTAACATGAGTTTGGGGTGTTATGGCTGTCGTGATGCCACTGACATCTGCCCGAATGAAACTGTACTCGGTTTTCCTTTCAAGGATTTTAAAGCCATTGCTGAAAACATTGAATTTTTAAGCAAAAAAGCCATCCCGAACTCACGGGCTAAAAATGCACTGGCGATGCTGAAACGGAAAGACGCTGAGAAGATAGGCCAGGCAGATCCGTTTTCTAATTAAAAAAAATAGAAATTATGGAACTTCAAAATTTACAAATTGGTTTTATCGGGAGTGGCCGAATAACAAATATTCTGCTCAGTGCATGGCAAAAACAGAATATCGATTTTAACGGTGTCTTAGTTTTTGACATTCAACCGGAAAAATCACAGGTATTGGCTTCGCGATATCAGGGGGTGCAAACAGTTGCATCATATGCCGAATTAGTTGAAAAATCCGACCTGTTGTTCCTGGCAATTCATCCTCACGAATTGGCAGATGTCTTAAAGCAAATTAAAAGCAAGCTATCAGACAATAAATTTGTTGTTTCATTAGCGCCAAAAATCACCATTGAAAAAATTCATCAAACATTAAACCATAAGTTGCCGTTAGCAAGGGTAATACCCAATGTGCCCTGTTTTATTGGCAAAGGGTATACAGTTTTTGCCCTTTCTGAAGAAGTAAATCCGGATTTGGAACGCTTGCTAAAGGAAATGCTTCAACCTCTTGGTGTAATTAAAAAAGTAAACGAAAACCTGCTCGAATCCTATGCTACCATAACTGGTATGGGGCCAACCTATATTTGGTTTATTTTCTATGAATTATACCAACAGGCATTAAAAACAGGACTTAGCGATGATGAAGCAAAAACCGCAGTAAATGAAATGATAAAAGGAGCTTCTGAAACCCTTTTCAAATCGGGTATTCCATACGAACAAGTTCTTGATTTAATTCCATCGTATCCGTTTAAGGAGAAAGAAGAAGCCATTAAGAAGATTTATGCTGATTCGATCTCAAAATTGTATAGCAAATTAAAAAACAAATAAATATAAAAAGTTAAAAATCTTTTAAATACAATAAATATGAAACTTACAGACAATGCTTTGGCACAATTTAAACAGATAATCAAAGAAAAAGAAAATCCTGCTTCCGGGATACGGTTTTTTACTGTGATGGGTTGTTGCAGTCCACTCCTTCAAATGGAGGTGGCGCCATCTCCAAAAGAGGGCGACGTGGTAGTTAAAATAGGCGAAGTGGATTTTTTCTTTACACCGGATGCAGATAAAATCCTGTCGCCGCTAACAATTGATTACAGTGATGGGAATTTTCACTCAAAAAAAGCTTAAAAAAGAGTAATGATAACTTTTGAAATCGGTTTTTTAGGATTGAAATTCTCATTGCTGAGGATATTGATTACCATCCCTGTTTTTGTCCTGATAGGAATAATTATGGGGAGATATTTTAAACGAAATAATTTTAAAATCAATGAATTGTAAAACATAAAATTATGGCATGGTTAACAGATTATCCGAGAGAAAAAGTCAATTGGTCTCCAACTATAGACCTTAACAAATGTGTAAAATGCGGCATGTGCATGAACTGCGGCAAACAGGTTTACACCTGGACAAAAGAAGGGCCTGTAGTAGAAAATCCACTCTCGTGTGTAGTGGGCTGCACAACCTGTGCTAATCTCTGTCAGGGCGAGGCCATTTCTTTCCCCGATAAGAAAGTACTTCGGGCACTTTATAAAAAAGAACACCTGTGGGCTAAAGTAACCAAACAACTGAAAGCCCAGGGAAAATTAACCCCGGCAAATCAATAAATCGACAAAAAATTGAAACATGACTCAATATGTAAGAAAACAAAGTGATGACTATCGAATAGTTGCTCGAAGCAATGACTTCTGAAATGGGAAGAAGCACTGAAACCATGATGCTTTTATCGCAAAGAACATAATATTATTCCTCGTTGCGTGGGTAGCGTTCGGGATACAATTGTGACCCACTTGTTGAATTCGCATGGTTACCTGATGTACCCAATCTCCATGGCTGTTTCAGCGGATGGTAAGGTCTGTGATATTCTATCAGGTAATCTATCAATTAGCGGGCTGTCTTCGGTTGGATGCCATTGTGGTACTTTTTCAGAAGGTCAAGTTCTGTGCGGTTAATTATCAAATCGATATAAAGAAATAGTAAAAATCATTTAAAAAAATTTATTTATGAGAACATTAATCAATCTTTCACTGGTACTGTCATTGTTGGGGGTAATCATCACTACTGCCGGTTGTACACACAACACAGCCCAGGATAAAAAACAGCCTACTGTAAAGGCTCAGAAAAGTGAAAAGGCAAACTATAAGGTAACATTTATCGAACTAGGTTCGGAACATTGTATTCCTTGCCAGAAAATGCAGCCGATTATGAAATCCATCAAAGAAAAATATGCAGGCCGGGTAAAAGTTGTGTTCCACGATGTTTGGACTCCTGAAGGTAAACCTTATGCTGCAAAATATAAGATTAAACTTATTCCAACCCAGGTGTTTTTGGATAAAAATGGTAAAGAATTTTCCAGGCATGTGGGTTATTTTCCGGAACAAGAACTTGTTAAAGTACTAGAACAAAAAGGAGTTAAATAAGAAAACATGATTTCTGGCATCAAGGGCTGTGATAGTATTTCAATGAGAGAAGGTTCGATATACTACGTTAAAAATATTATGTAAAATAAGGGTTGGGAAAATCTAAATGTCAGTTATTTAAAAATATAAACAGATGAAAAAATACGGCAAACTTGAGCCACGTAATAATTAAAACAACTTAAATTTCAAAATGATGAGTACACAAAAATTTCAAATTCCGGAATGGGCATTCGAATTTCACGGACACAAATGCCCATTGGTTTCCGTATGGGAACCATTGCTTTAGAAAAATTAGGCGTTGAAAAATCGCAGAACCACGAAATGCACGTACTATCTGAAATGGGCGTAGGTCACCCTCAGGGCTGCATGCAGGACGGTATCATGGCAGCCACTTCCGCTACTTTCGGAAAAGGTTTAATAGAAAAACTGTATTACGGTAAAGAAGCCGCTACTTTCTGGTATCCCGGCAAAGGCGCTGTGCGCATGGCACTTAAAAATGAATTCCAGGACAAACTTGCCCCGCATGAATTCTTTAAATACCGAAAAAAAGGTATTGAACCTTCGAAGATTCCCGATCCTGTCAGACAAGACATTATCGATATTGTATTAAATGCTTCGGTCGATGACTTATTCAATATTAAAATGTTACCCGATTTTGTTTATAAACCGGTAAAAGGTTCTTTTGCCAAGGCAAAATGTGAAGTCTGTGGTGAATACGTTTTTGAACGTTATTTGCGGGTAAAAGACGGGAAAAAGGTCTGTATCCCTTGTGCAGGGCACGAACCAGCTGAAAAAGGATTCTACTATCCTTCCTATAAAAAAGATTAACATTAATCTAATAATTCCTCGCGGCAAAGCCACGAGGTTTCCGCTTCTACCCCTCCTACCTTTGAGGAGAGGTCAAAACTGCCATAGCAGTTTTGGGTGAGGTGAAATAAACAAATTTCGTTTTTTGTGCCTTTAGGCCAAAATGAAACGAGCGAAATACCCCCTATGGCCCTGCCTCGGGGATAGTTCGTTTCAAGAAATTTGTTTATTGAAATGTACTCGCTTTTAAAAATGTCCATTTCAGGATTCATTATGCCTGCCTGGGAGTAAAATTTGATTTCATGAAGGAATAAAATCTAAATTTGTATCCTGATGAAAATAAATTCAAATAATAGAAAAATTTTAAAAGTTGCGCTTTATACTTCACCATTGATAGGGATATTGTCAATTACCCCGGTATTTATTGTAAGGGCTGCACCTTATCAATTATATCCAAAGGTTATACTTTCAGTTACCCTAATCATTTTTCTGGCCTGGATGATTAATCTTGCCATCATAAATTACTGGAGAAAATTTGAATTACAGAAAAACTTTTATAAAATTCTCAGATATTTTGTAAGCTATTTACTGTCGGCTTCTTTTATCATGGTTACCATGGGGATGCGCAAATTAATTTTCGCCTGTTTAAATGCGAATTATGAGCTAAGCCAGTCCCATTCCCCGTACATAACTGTTGTTATGGCCATTTCACTGAATACAGTGATATTAATTCTTTTAGATTTACTAATGCTTAGGGAGAAGAAAGCAAAAGTTGAAATTGAAAATGCCCGTTTGAAACAAAAAAAAAGTGAGGCATTGTATCAACAGTTAAAACAACAAATACATCCGCATTTTTTATTTAACTCCTTAAATACGCTTAAAGCACTGATAAATAAATCGCCTGATGTGGCAGAAGATTACCTCATAAAGTTATCCGATTTTTTAAGGATGTCGGTTTCTGCAGGAAACGACAATATTGTAAAGATAGAAGATGAACTGAAGTTATGCCTCGATTACTTAAAAATGCAAAAGATAAGGTATGGCGGGGCTTTACAGTTTTACGCCAATATTCCGAAAGAAATTGCCCAAACCGGGTTTGTCCCGGTTTTTTCACTTCAACTGTTGTCTGAAAATGCCATCAAACACAATGCGTTGACTAACGAATCGCCGTTACAGATAAAAATTGATTATAATGAAGGAAACATTACTGTTTCCAATAATCTCCGGCCAAAACTAACAACAGAAACCACAACAGGCACAGGCTTAATCAACCTTGCCGGGCGATACAAAATTTTATCAGGCGATGAAATTCGAATTCATACATCTGCTGAACAATTTTCTGTAAGTATTAAAGTTCTGAAGAAATGAGAATAGTAATTATTGAAGATGAACAACATACAGCAGACGACCTAGCTGAAACCATTTTAAAAGTTGAGGACAAGGCTCAGATTATGGCAAGTATCCGGTCGGTTAAAGAAGCTGTATCTTATTTTCAAACCAATGAAAAACCGGATTTGATATTCTGCGACATACAACTGGGCGATGGCTTGAGTTTCGAGATATTTAATAAAATTACAGTCAGTTCACCTGTTATTTTCTGTACAGCCTATGATGAGTATGCCTTGAAGGCGTTTAAGACAAATGGAATTGATTACATTTTAAAACCATTCACAGTAAATACAATCCGGGAATCCTTGAAAAAATATCGGGACTTAAGTTATAATTTTATCCATAACGCACCTTCATATAAAACCATACTTGAATTACTGGAAGGCAGAAGAAATCAAAAACAGGTTTCGGTCCTGGTTTACCATAAAGACAATATCATTCCGGTAAAGATGGATGATATTGCCCTGTTTTATATTGAATCAGAAATTACCCGCCTTGTTACTTTTTATCAAAAAGAATATACAATAAACAAATCGCTTGAGGAATTGGAAAAGATTGCAGCAGGTGATTTTTACAGGGCAAACAGGCAATTCTTAATCAACCGCAAAGCCATTGCTAATGCTTCGCAGTATTTTGCCCGTAAATTATCGGTAAACCTTAACCTGCCTTTCAACGAAAAGATACTTGTCAGCAAGGAGAGATCAAGCGATTTCCTGAACTGGTTATCGGGGAGCTAAATTTCCCAAACGTATATTTCACCCTCTTTTTTGTCCGTTTCGGTTATGTATTATTATAAATGCAGGTGATGGTTCATAATTTTGTCCGTTCAAAAAAAGAGAATGAAATGAAATTGAACAAATTGTCTGAATTAAAAATTAAAAACAGGGAATTGCACTATGTGGATTGTTAGATTAGCTTTACGCCGCCCTTATACTTTTGTAGTAGCTGCAATTGTAATTTTTATTTTAACCCCGTTCGTACTTTTGCGTATGCCTACGGATATTCTGCCATCAATCAATATCCCGGTAGTTAGCGTTATATGGACATACAACGGATTGAATGCGCACGAGATAGAACAGCGCATTGTTTATAATCATGAAAGAATGATTTCCTCTTTGGTTAACGATATTCAGCATATCGAATCAACCAGTTACAGCGGAGTCGGTGTGATAAAGGTCTTTTTACAGCCCGGGGCTTCCGTACCCGGGGCGATTGCACAGATTACAGCAAGCGCACAAACTATTTTGCGAACGCTTCCTCCCGGTATTACGCCCCCGTTTGTAATTCAATACAATGCTTCAACTGTCCCGATTCTTCAGTACAGCCTGGCAAGCAAACAATTAACAGAGCAGCGCCTTCAGGATATAGCAATGAACCGGGTTAAAATTGGTTTGTCCACCGTACGCGGGTCGACAATTCCTTTTCCTGCCGGCGGTAAATCTCCTGTAATTGCTGTTGATATTAATCTCTCAGCTCTCGAAGCTAAAAATCTTTCACCACAGGATGTAATAAACGCTGTGAATGCCCAGAACCTTATTCTGCCAAGCGGCACAGCCAAAATAGGCAAAACTGAATATGATGTATCCTTAAACTCAAGTCCTGCAATACTTGATAAACTTAACGAACTCCCGGTGAAAACAGTAAATGGTTCCGTAATAAGAATACATGATGTTGCACAGGTATATTTTGGTGCGCTGCCTCAGGAAAATGAAGTCAGATTAAACGGAATTCCCGGTGTTTTGCTGACCATATACAAAAATGGCGCTGCTTCAACACTTCAGGTTGTTGAAGGAATAAAAAAGGCAATGCAGCGAATATTGCCCACACTTCCGGCAAGTGTTCAGGTAAAAGAGTTTGCCGACCAGTCCATTTTTGTTCGTTCGGCAATAAACGGGGTTCTTAAAGAAGGGATGATTGCAGCCGCGCTTACTGCCCTTATGATTCTGCTGTTTCTAGGGACATGGCGTTCGACATTCATTGTAGCTACTTCTATTCCGTTATCCATTCTCGTTTCAATAATCCTGCTTAGTATACTTGGAGAAACTATTAATTTAATGACGCTTGGCGGTCTTGCACTTGCCGTTGGAATACTTGTGGATGATGCTACCGTTGAAATTGAAAATGTACACCGCCACATGGCACGGGGCGAGCCAACTCTGGAGGCAATATTAAATGGCGCACAGGAGATTGCCCTGCCTGCATTCGTATCAACGCTTACTATCTCAATTGTTTTTTTGCCGATGTTTTTTTTAACCGGAGTAGCGGGATATTTATTTATACCACTTGCCGAAGCCGTTGTGTTTGCCATAATGACAAGCTATGTACTCTCGAGGACGCTTGTCCCTACAATGGTAAAATGGTTTTACAGGCGCGTGAAGTACACTGGACATAGTGAACAATCAACCAATATGCCGGTATTACTTAAGCCTTTTATTTCAATCCAAACCGGCTTTGAAATCTGGTTTACTAAATTTAAAGAGGGCTATAGAAGATTACTTGGAACCGTTCTTTCTAACCGCGGTAAGTTTGCCGTAATCTTCCTGGCCTTTACGATTGGAACATGGCTGCTTCTTCCTTTGCTCGGGCAGGATTTCTTCCCAACTGTTGATGCAGGGCAGTTCAGACTTCACGTAAGGACAGCAACCGGCACACGCATTGAGGAAACAGCGAGGGTTGTTGACAAAGTTGAGAAAGTAATCCGGAGTATGGTTCCCCCGGGCGAACTCGGAGGCATACTCGATAATATCGGCGTTCCGAGCGGCGGACTTCCCCTTGCCTATATCGACAACGGATTGGTCGGGACGTCTGATGCCGACATCTGGGTTTCGCTAAAGGCAAACCACAGACCGACTGAATCTTATGTCAAAGCATTGAGGCAAAAATTAAACGCTGAATTTCCGGGGAACACCTTTTATTTCCTTCCTTCCGACATAACGAATCAGACAATTAATTTTGGCCTTCCTGCTCCGATAGATATTCAAATAGCGGGGCGCGATATTGCAAAAAACCGGAAAATAGCAGCAAAGCTTCTATCTGAAATACGACGTATCCCCGGCGCTGTTGATGCACGTATTCAACAGCCGGATAACCAGCCGAACCTTCAATTTAACGTTGACAGAACAAAGGCTTCGTTGATGGGACTTACACAGCGCGATGTGGCAGGCTCGGTCCTTTTAACGCTTAGCGGAAGCGGACAAACGCAGCCTAACTTTTGGGTTAATCCTAAAAACGGAGTTCAATATAAAGTGAACGTCCGTGTTCCCGAATATCATATGAATTCCGTTGATGCATTGAGCTCTATGCCGATAACAGGCAGCAAACCGGGAGAGAACAATACTCAAATCCTTGCTAATCTTGCTTCCCTAAAATTAACAAATACATCGCCGGTATATTCACATTATGACGTTCAACCTGTTATTGACATATATGCCGGCGCAGACGGGCGCAGCCTTGGTGACGTACTTGGCGATATAAGCCCGCTTATTCAAAAAGCCAAAGAACAATTGCCCAAAGGCAGTTTCATAATAATTCGCGGGCAGGCAGAGACCATGCATTCAAGTTACAATGGTCTTCTTGTGGGATTATTAATGGCTGTAGCGTTGGTTTACCTTCTGCTTGTCATTAATTTTCAGAGCTGGCTCGACCCGTTTATCATTCTGATGACGCTTCCCGGTGCATTTGCAGGAGTTATTTGGGCATTGTATTTATCCTATACAACTCTAAGTGTTCCCGCATTGCTAGGAGCTGTTATGAGCGTAGGTGTGGCAATGGCTAATTCAATACTGGTGGTAACCTTCGCACGAAACAACCTGCACGATGGAATGGAACCGACCAAAGCCGTGTGGGAAGCAGCAACTACCCGTTTACGTCCGGTTTTGATGACCGCATTAGCAATGATAATCGGAATGTTTCCTATGGCATTAAGCCTTGGTGAAGGCGGCGAACAGAATGCCCCTCTTGGTATAGCTGTTATCGGCGGTTTGATATTCGCCACATTCTCTACATTGTTTTTTGTTCCGGTCATGTTCAGGATGATGCACAAGAAAATTCCACAGGCTCCCTCGCAGGAGGAAATGAGGTTATTAAACGAATGAATAAAAAAAATTAAAATGACGTCACAAAAAAAATGATATGATTGAACTATCACAAAAGAAAGAATCCGGACCGACATCAGGTCAATCATTTTTGAACTATAAAACGGCATTAATTATTGCTGTTGCCATCATTATACTTGTTGCTGCCGGGTTAATCCCAAGATTATTGCAAAAAGCCGCCCTGGCTAAAGAGACGCGTGAATCAGCAATTCCTAAGGTAAACATTGTTCAGCCGGTTTATGAAAAAAATAGCGGCGAATTATTATTGCCTGCCGAAATAAAGCCGTGGGTTGAAGCGCCCATTTATGCACGCGCTTCCGGTTACCTTAAAAGCTGGCTTGTAGACATCGGAACCGAAGTGAAAGCAGGGCAGCTTCTGGCCGTAATTGAAACACCGGAATTAGACCAGGAACTTGATCAGGCAAAACATCAGCTTGCAGAATCAGAGGCTGCTTTGTCGCTTGCAAAGATTACTGCTGCCAGGTATGCGGAATTAGTTAAGACTGCAAGCGTAAGCGAACAGGAAAATGCGGAGAAACAAGCAGACCTTCAATTAAAAACCGCTGCTTTTTCTGCTGCTGAAGCAAACGTCCGCCGTTTAGAGTATTTACAATCATTTTCGCGCGTAACGGCTCCTTTTAACGGCACAATAACCGCACGCGAGACCGATATAGGAGAACTTATTTCAGCCTCAAAAGAACTTTTCCGCTTGTCACAGACAAACAAACTCCGGATTTACGTTCGTGTTCCGCAAGAATATGCGACCGGTGTTTTACCAGGGCAAACGGAAGAATTGTCCATCCCGGAATTTCCTAATCGTCTTTTTACTGCAAAAATAACGCGTACCGCCGGACAAATTTCCGATGATTCGCGGACTCTTCTAACAGAACTTGAAGTTGATAATCAATCGGGCAAAATCCTTGCCGGCAGTTTTGGACAGATAAAATTTGTTAATAATATTAAACCTGCCCTTTCTCTTTCATCCAACTCAATTATGTTTGGGGTTGAAGGAACTCAAATTGAAATTGTAAATGCACAGGGAAGAATCGAAGTAAAAAAAGTAAAGCTTGGGCGCAACTTTGGTCAGACGGTGGAAGTTCTTTCAGGCGTCAATGCAAATGACAGAGTAGTTTCAAATCCTTCTGAATCACTTACTGCCGGCACTTTTGTTTCCGTGGTTGAAACAGTTAAAAATAAAAAGGAAGGATTAAAATGAGGCGGTATAAATATCTCAAGTTAGTTCTCTCGCATGCCGTCGTGGTCTTTACAATTTTTTTGGCGGGCTGCGCTGCTGTAGGGCCCAAATATGTCCGGCCAACTGCAACTACTATTTCGTCAAATTACAAGAATGTTCCACCGGGTTGGAAAATTGCAGCCCCACAGGCAAACCTGCCTAAGGGGAAGTGGTGGGAAATTTTCGGAGACAGTATTCTGAACAAATTAGAATCCAACGCATTAGATTCAAATCAAACGCTTCAGGCAGCGCTTGCAAGATTTGAGCAAGCCCGTGCCCAGGCTGATGTTGCTTCATCGGGACTTTTCCCGAAAATAAGCATTGGCGGCAACGCGAGCAGGCAGAAAGATTCAGAAAACCGTCCTTTGAGCAACACGGGTAAAGCAGCCGGACAAGCATTTACCTATAATAATTTTTCCATTCCGTTCAACTTAAGCTACGAATTAGACTTGTGGGGAAAAATACGCCGACAGGTTGAAGCAGCTAATGCAAACGTTCAGGCAAATGCAGATGATTTGGAATGGATGAAGCTGGAAATTGCCTCTGAAGTTGCCGCAGATTATTTCACAATCCGTGCGTTGGATACTTATAAAGTATTGATAGATTCTACTGTCGCCGTTTACCGGAAAGCTTTTCGGCTTGTGCAAAACCGAAGGGTCGGCGGACTTGCATCCGATTTGGAAGTTGCCCAGGCAGAGACAATTCTGAAAATCGCTGAAGCTCAACTTCCCGACAATGAACTGCAAAGAACAAGGTTCCAAAATGCACTGGCCGTTTTAACAGGGAAGAACGCATCGCTGTTCAACATTCCTCCTGATACTTTGAATGTGCTGCTGCCGGTTATTCCACCCGGGTTGCCATCGGAACTGCTTGAACGCCGGCCGGATATTGCTTCTGCCGAGCGTTTAATGGCTGCAGCCAACGCGAATATTGGCATCGCAGTAGCAGCGTTCTATCCAAGCATTTCATTAGACGGCACTGCCGGTTTGCAGACCACAGACCTTGTTGCTTTGATTAATGTGCCAAGCGCTTTATGGTCGGTGGGAGCATCTTTATTTCAGCCGCTTTTTGAAGGCGGCAGACTAAACGCGCAATTAAGGGCAGCAAAAGCTTCGTATGATGAATCTGTGTCCAGTTACCGGCAAACGGTACTCGCGGCTTTTGCAGATGTAGAAAATAATCTTGCTGCACAAAAGCTGTTAGCCCAACAATATGACACAGAAGTTTCAGCGCTGGAATCGGCACAAAAGCAATTTCAAATTGCTTACAATCAATATCGCTCAGGCCTGGTAACCTACCTTAATGTTTCATCTGCTGAAGCAACAGTGTTGTCTCTTCAAACAAAGGTGAACCGGGTTCAAACAGAAAGGTTTATTGCGGCAGTGGCATTAATTAAATCAATCGGAGGCGGCTGGCATGCGAAGGACAGTCTTGGAATGCGGTAAGATAGTTTTATATAAAAAACTTTTTTCTGCCGGCGCTGTATCTTATTTTCAACCCAATGAAACACCAGACTTAATATTTTGTGATATACAACTGGGCGATGGCTTAAGTTTCGAAATATTTAATAAAATTCCTGTCAGTTCTCCTGTTGTTGTTTTTATGTAGGTATAATTTCCATTGGCTTTTAAATACAAAATCTCACTAATATTAACTTTAGTCAGGTCGTTTCTTACGGTTTTAAACACAACAAATTTATCTTCCATCACATATTATTAAGGTTTTCAATATTTGGCTTTTTCATTCATTTTGGTTTTGGATAGTAATTAGCAAAGAAGTTGGGGCATTATTGATTCTTTTACAGAGAAAAAGATAAAAAACATAAAAACAAAATTTT
>CAJXKB010000065.1 GCA_913055825.1 uncultured Bacteroidota bacterium | reverse complement strand
TGGTAAAGCCCATTCCGATGGTTCCGATGAAAGAACCTGCCAGGGTGTCTATGAGAAAATGCTGTGACAAATAAACCCGCGAAAAGGCAATGAGAAGGGCCAGTGTTAACCATGCAAATTTTCCCCACGGGTTTTTGGTAAGATAAATCAGAATGACGAAGATGCCAAAAGCCGTGGCGGAATGTCCCGAAGGGAAGCTGTTGTGCATGTGCATGGATTCTCCGGGAACCAGGAAAATCGGATGAATGCCGTGGAAATAGGCTGCGGGTCGTAGCACATCATTAAAGACCAAATGTTTTAGCCCTTGCACAGCAAGGGTAATCAATAAATTTCCTGCTAAATAAATTACCGCTACTCTTTTATATTTGAACAGTAAGAGAATGAAAAGAACAGCCACCGCCCATCCACTACCCAGCCAGGTCAGATTTCTAAAAAAGAAATCAAAAAAACCGTTGTGATATTGGTTGATGAAAAGATGAATTTCTGCTTTCGGGATGTCCAGCACCAGAATTCCTCCTGCAACCAGAAGCAGTAAATACAAAACCAATACAAGCTTATTTTGCTGAATGAATTCTTTCATAAAACAGATTTATTATTTAAAAGAATGATTTTCAGTATTTTAATACATAATGAATACTCCTTCTGCTTGTCGCGAAGTTAAGCTTTTTCAGGAGAAAAAATTTTTATTAAAAAAATACTTGCATCTGATAATTTTTTATGCATACATTTGCCCCATGAATCAAATGAAACAAAATACAAATTGGTGGTGGCTCTTTTTTCGTCCTGAATTGACGTGAAGAAGATAGTCACTATTGTTATAATTACAAAAAAACGGCTTGTCGATTCTCGGCAAGCCGTTTTTTATTTAATCAGAAATATCATGAAGACAAATCAAATATTGGTAAAAACAAAAACGCTTTTGGCAGACACACTGACACCGGTGGGGTTATACCTGAACTTAAGGGATCAATTTTATCATTCGTTTCTGTTGGAAAGTTCCGATTATCATGGCAACGACAATAAATATTCCTTTGTTTGCCTCGAACCGTTGGCCTCCTTTGTGGCCGAAAAAGATCAAGTTACGTGCAGTGTGGGCACCAAATCCGAAACTGTGGAGCTGAATTCCAAAGGGGAGCTGATCCCCCGGTTTCAGCAATTTATCGATAGCTTTCAGTTGAAGGCCGAAAACACTCCATTTACCGGGGCGGACGACCTTGCGGGGGCAAACGGCTTTTTCGGATATACTGCTTACGATGCGGTTCAATTTTTTGAAACCATCGGATTGCAATCTGACGCACCTTCCGATGAGCAAATTCCGCTAATGCATTATGTCGCTTTTCGTTTTGTGTTGCGTTTCGATCATTTTAAAAATGAACTCTTAATTACTGAGAATCGCTTCCTGGATGAAAAATCCCAAATGGAAAAAATAGAAAATCTCTTGAAGATCAATAAAATTCCTTCTTATGAATTTAAGCTTTTGGGGAATGAACAAACCAATCTGTCCGACGAGGCTTATCTGGCGATGGTGCGAAAAGGAATCGAACACTGTCAGCGTGGCGATGTATTCCAAATTGTCTTGTCCAGAAGGTTTTTTAGACAGTTTCAAGGTGATGAGTTCAATGTTTACAGGGCTTTACGCTCGGTAAACCCTTCCCCGTATCTGTTTTATTTCGATTTTGGGAGTTTTAAACTTTTTGGTTCTTCGCCCGAAGCACAGCTAAAAGTGAGTGGAGCAAAAGCGGTAATCAATCCCATTGCCGGAACTTTTAAACGCACCGGAAATGATGAAGCTGACAAGCTTCTCGCTGAACAACTGGCTGCCGATCCCAAAGAAAATGCAGAACACACCATGCTGGTCGATTTGGCGCGTAACGATTTGAGCCGGAATGGGAAAAATGTGGTGGTAAAAACGTATAAGGAAATTCAATTTTACAGCCATGTGATTCATCTTGTTTCTGAGGTAGAAGCCGAGTTAAACAAAGAATCAACCGCTTTGCAGGTGTTTGCCGATACTTTTCCAGCCGGAACGCTTTCGGGAGCACCCAAATTCAAAGCCATGGAACTGATTGACCGTTACGAAAATAATCAGCGTGGATTTTACGGTGGAGCCATTGGTATTTTTGGCTTCGACGGCTCGTTAAACCATGCCATCACCATCCGTAGCTTTTTGAGTAAAAGTAACAAACTGCATTATCAGGCCGGCGCCGGTGTGGTGGTTTCTTCAAAACCTGAAAATGAGTTACAGGAAATTAATAACAAGTTGGGAGCCTTAAAATCGGCCATGAAATTGGCAGAAACGCTTTAAGAAGTCATGATGGAAAAAATTTTAGTATTGGACAATTACGATTCGTTTACCTATAATCTGGTTCATGCCATTCGCCAACATGGAGGTTTTCAGGTAGATGTTATTCGTAACGATAAAATCAGTGTGGAGCAGGTGGCGCAATATGATCGTATTGTGCTGTCGCCCGGCCCCGGGCTTCCAAAAGAGGCCGGCATTTTAGAAGCGGTCATCCGCAAGTATGCCCCAACAAAAAAAATGTTGGGGATTTGTCTGGGGATGCAGGCCATTGGCGAAGTGTTTGGTGGAAGACTTGCTAATCTGAAAAAGGTTTATCATGGTGTGGCTACACCGGTTTTCCGCGAAGAAGTGGAGGATGCGGTTTTGAAGGGTGTTCCGCCGACTTTTATGGCCGGTCGTTATCACAGCTGGGTGGTTGCCGAGGATGGTTTTCCCGAAGAACTTTTGATTACATCAAGGGATGAGCAAGGCCAAATTATGTCGGTTTGCCATAAAAAATATCCTGTTTTCGGATTGCAATTTCATCCCGAATCAATCCTCACGGATGAAGGCAAAACAATGATTGATAACTTTTTGAATTTAAAATGATGAAACATTCATGCTTGAGTTAAAACACACATCCCCCGATAGCTATCGGGGAATTATTTGAGCACCCCAAAGGGGTGGAACAATAGTAGCCCAGGGTTTCAACCCGGGGTTAAAAAAGAAACCCAACCGTTTTGGCGGAATTTTTGCCCGAAGGAAGCAAAAATCGTGACAAAACACAAAATATAGAATATCAATCAGTTAAAAGATTATATACATATGAAGAAAATATTAAACCAATTATTTGAATATCAGCAATTAACACAACAAGATGCTTACGACGTGTTGACAGGAATTGGCAAAGGACAATACAACTCATCCCAAATTGCCGCCTTCCTTACGGTTTATCTGATGCGTCAAATCTCGGTGGCTGAATTGGCAGGCTTTCGCAACGCCTTGTTGGATTTGTGTTTAAAGGTGGATTTGTCCGAATTTGAGACCATTGACGTGTGTGGTACGGGTGGCGACGGGAAAGATACCTTTAACATTTCCACTTTGTCTGCTTTTGTGGTGGCCGGTGCAGGTTATAAAGTGGCCAAACATGGCAATTACGGCGTTTCCTCCGCCTGCGGTTCCTCCAACGTGATGGAATATCTCGGCTATGAATTTACCCGCGATGAGTCTGTTTTAAAACGTCAACTCGATACAGCAGGCTTTTGTATGATGCATGCGCCGCTGTTTCACCCGGCCATGAAAAATGTGGCCCCCATCAGACGTGAACTCGGGGTAAAAACATTTTTTAATATGTTGGGGCCTTTGGTAAATCCTTCTTTTCCAAAGTATCAGATGGTGGGTGTGTTTAACCTTGAGGTGGCACGTTTGTACAATTATATGTTTCAGAAACTTCCCGGCTTCCGGTTTAATATTGTCCATAGTTTGGATGGTTATGATGAAATTTCCCTTACGGGGGATGCCATCAGCTACCGGCGTGAAGGGGAACAACTGCTTTCGCCATCCGACTGGGGGATGCAGAGGGTGCAACCCGATGAAATCGTTGGTGGGCAAACGGTTCAACAAGCAGCAAAAATTTTTGTGTCGATATTAAAAAATGAAGGGTCAAGGCCTCAAACCGATGTGGTTTTGGCCAATGCTGCCGCTGCCATTCAGGTGTTTGAACCGGAAAAAAACCTTGAAGAATGTGTCGCTATTGCCCGCGAATCAATCCTTTCGGGGAAGGCTTTTGCAGCTCTGAAAAAAGTAACAAAAATCGTATAAAAAGAATAATCATGAATATCCTCGAAAAGATAACCCGGTACAAAAGAGATGAAATTAACGAAAGGAAACAACTGTATCCCAAAGAGTTGTTGGAGAAAAGTATTTTCTACGATTCGCCTTGTGTTTCCCTTATTCTTTATGTGCAACGACCGGATAAATCGGGTATCATTGCCGAGTTTAAACGGCGTTCGCCTTCAAAAGGGGTCATTAACAACCATGCTGAGGTAGAGAAAACTTCCATCGGCTACATGCAGGCCGGGGCTTCGGCATTATCAATTTTGACCGACCACCATTTCTTTGGGGGCAGCAACCACGACCTCGAAATTGCCCGGAAATTTAATTACTGTCCGGTTTTGCGAAAAGATTTTATCATAGATGAATATCAGCTTTTTGAAGCCAAATCCATTGGCGCTGATGCTGTTCTGTTACTGGCCTCAGTGCTTTCAAAGGAAGAAATCAGACATTTTACGCAAATTGCTCATGAGTTGGGAATGGAGGTATTGCTGGAGTTTTATGATGAAAATGAATTGGATAAATATGACGAAACGGTTGATTTGGTCGGAATCAACAACCGGAACTTAAAATCGTTTGAAGTTGATTTCAATCATGCCATCCGCCTGGCGGCAAAACTACCTGCCCGGGCAGTGAAAATTGCGGAAAGTGGTATTCAACATCCCAATGATATTCTGACACTTAAAAAATCAGGTTTTGATGGCTTCCTCATTGGGGAACTCTTTATGCGGGAAGTCTCCCCCGAAACGGCATGTAGAAAATTTATCCAGGAAGTCAATGTTTTGGCTCAAACCGAATCGTCATGAAAAAAATGGATTTGAAAATGAAAGTCTGTGGCATGTGCAATACGTTCAATATTGCCGATTTGCTGGTTTTGCGTCCTGATTTTATCGGGTTTATTTTTCACGAATTATCGCCCCGCCATTGCCCGTCGCCTCCCCAAATGACCCTTCCCGAATCGGTAATCAAAGTGGGGGTTTTTGTGGATAAACCGATGGATTTCATTCTTTTAAAGAAAGAGCAATTCGGTTTGGACATGATTCAGCTGCATGGTAACGAAAGCCCTGCCTTTTGTCGTGAAGTCGAACAAAACGTTGCACCGGTTATTAAGGCTTTCAAAATGGATGCCGGTTTTGATTTTCATCAATTGGAAGCTTATCGTCCGGTTTGTCATCTGTTTCTTTTTGATGCGGCAGGGCCCAAAGCCGGGGGAAATGGCGTCCGTTTTAACTGGGATCTTTTGAAAAATTACAAAGGAGAAACGCCTTTTCTGCTTAGCGGGGGCATTGATAAAAGCATGGCTGCAGCCATAAGGGATTTTAAACATCCGGCTTTTTACGGAGTGGATATCAACAGTGGTTTTGAAACCCGCCCGGGAATAAAAAATATTGAAAACATTAAACAATTTAAAGATGAATTATCAGCCTGATAAACGGGGATTTTATGGAAAATTTGGCGGTGCTTTTATTCCTGAACTACTTTATCCCAATGTGGAATTTTTACGAAAAAATTATCTGAAAATTATCACCTCCGCCAGTTTTCAGCAGGAATTTAAAAGTCTTTTGCGCGATTATGCCGGACGCCCCACGCCGCTTTACTTTGCCACACGATTGTCAGAAAAATATCATACCCAAATTTTCTTGAAACGCGAAGATTTGAACCATACCGGTGCCCATAAAATCAATAACACCATTGGGCAGATATTGCTGGCACAACGGATGGGTAAAAAAAGAATTATTGCCGAAACAGGTGCCGGTCAGCATGGTGTGGCTACGGCGACGGTAAGTGCGCTGATGGGGCTGCAATGTGTGGTGTATATGGGTGAAGTGGACATGGAGCGGCAAGCGCCCAATGTGGCACGCATGAAAATGCTGGGGGCGGAGGTGCGACCGGCCAGGTCGGGTAGTCGTACCCTGAAAGATGCCACCAATGAGGCTATCCGCGACTGGATTAACCATCCGGAAGATACTTATTACCTGATTGGTTCGGTGGTGGGGCCGCATCCTTATCCGGATATGGTAGCCCGTTTTCAATCGGTGATTAGTGAAGAGATGAAAATCCAGTTGAAAGAAAAAACAGGTCGCGATGAACCTGATAAAATCATTGCTTGTGTGGGTGGCGGCAGTAATGCGGCAGGGGCTTTTTATCATTATCTTGAAAATAAAAAAGTGGAACTCATTGCTGTGGAAGCCTACGGAAAGGGTGTTGATAGCGGACAAACCGCTGCCACCACAAAAATAGGCAGTGAGGGTGTGATTCACGGAAGCAAAACATTGCTCATGCAAAATGAAGAGGGACAAATTACCGAGCCCTATTCCCTTTCGGCGGGTCTGGATTATCCGGGCATCGGCCCGTTACATGCCCATCTTTTCAAAAGCGGAAGGGGGCGCTTTCTCGGCGCTACTGATGAAGAGGCTTTGCAGGCGGCTTTCGAAATCACACGTCTCGAAGGCATTATTCCCGCACTGGAATCGGCTCATGCACTGGCCGTACTGCCAAAAATTAAATTGAAATCTAACGAAGTAGTCGTGATAAATATTTCGGGCCGTGGCGATAAAGATTTACAAGCCTATACAAAATATTTGGAAGAGGTTGAAAAAAAACATTTAAATATCGGAAGATGAGCAGAATAGAAAGTTTGTTTCGGAAAAAGAAGAATATCCTGAATATCTATTTTACCGCCGGTTTTCCCAAACCGGATGATACTGTATTGATTGCAAATGAGTTGGAAAAAGCCGGTGTCGATATGATAGAAATCGGCATGCCGTTTTCCGATCCGTTGGCCGATGGGCCGGTGATTCAGCATAGCAGCTCCATTGCCCTTCAGAATGGGATGGGGCTTGATTTGATCTTTTCTCAAATTAAAACCATCCGCAAAACCACCCAACTTCCTATCATCTTGATGGGATATGTGAACCAGCTCATGCGATACGGCGAAGATGCCTTTTTTGACAAGGCGGCTGCTTGTGGCGTTGACGGATTGATTATTCCTGATCTTCCGGTGGAGATTTACCTTGAGAAATATCAGCAAAAAGTTGAAAAAGCCGGGTTGGACATGATTTTTCTCATTACCCCGCAAACGGATGAAGCGCGCATTAAATTGCTGGACGAATCCAGCCGGGGATTTCTTTATGTGGTGTCTTCGGCTTCTACCACCGGAAAAACAGCAGCCATGCAGCATCAGGAAGCCTATTTTGAACGTATCCGTCAAATGAAGTTAAAAAATCCCTTGCTCATCGGATTTGGTATTTCGGACAAAAAAAGTTTTGATACGGCCTGTCAATATGCCTCCGGGGCCATCATCGGCAGCGCTTTTATCAAGGCACTGGAAAAAGGTCCTGAAATCAGGAAAAACATTCAACAATTTGTAAAAGCCATTCGCGATTGACAATTATCCATTATTAAGATATTTTTCCAATACTTTTTGTAATGTGCTTATTTCGATAGGTTTATAAATGATGGTATCGAAGCCTGCTTTCAAAGCATCCGCCTTGTTTATATTCAACGCCAAACCGGTTTGGGCTATTAGGGGAATCTTTCCACCCTGTTCGCGAATGGCTTTGCAAAGGTCAATGCCATTCATGCGGGGCATTTGAATATCAATCAGGGCCAAATCAACCTCCTCGGCATGTTCATTGTATTGTTCCAGCGCTTCTACACCATCGTGAGCATATAGCAGGCGTGCCCCTGTTTTTCGCAAAGCCTCCTCAAAGAAATAATAAATTTGTTCAAAATCGTCCACTATCAAAATGGTTTTGTCGTGCCAATCGGCAACGATGTGCTGTATTTTAAAAGGGGTTTCACGGGTGAGTTTGGTTTGTTTCGTTGTTTTAGCCGGACGATACGGAATCTCAATCCAAAAAATACTTCCCTTTCCCTCTTCCGATTCAAGATGGATGGTTCCTCCCATCAATTCAACCAGATTCTTCACAATTGAGAGTCCCAAACCGGTTCCATGATAATTCCGTGTCATGTAATCTTCTACCTGAGCAAATCGATCAAAAATCGTAGACTGTTTATTTTCAGGAATACCAATGCCGCTGTCTCTTACATAAAACTTGATTTTCTCAGGATTTTTGTCGCTTAACTGATATCCAAACTCAATAAATCCGCGGTTGGTAAATTTGTTGGCATTACTGAGTAGATTGTCGAAAATTTGTTTGATTCGCACTTTGTCTCCCACAATCATTGGATTATTCCCTTCCGGAATAGACAGATAGAGCTCGACAGGCTTGTCCTTAATAAGTTTAGTGTGGGCCGTTTTAATTTCGGACAATAGTTTGTTCAGGTCAATATTCTGGTCAATCAATTTTATTTCGCCGGCTTCTTGTTTCGATACGGTTAGTATTTCGTCAATAATTTTAAGAAGCTGCTGGCCACTGCTGATAATAATCGAAATAAATTCTTCTTTTTCCTCTTTTGTCAGACTCTCATCAGTGAGGAGCTCAGCAAAGCCAATGATGGAATTCATGGGCGTGCGGATTTCATGTGACATATTGGACAAAAAAGCCATTTTTAGTTTTTCACTCTGTTCTGCTTTTTCTTTGGCAACCATCAAATCTTTCAGTGCCTGTTTTAAATCAAGCTGTGTTTTGATGCGGATTTTAAGTTCTTCTTTGCTGAAAGGTTTATTAATAAAATCAGCTCCCCCGACTTCAAAACCTTTGACAATATTTTTACCATCACCGTAAATTGTGACAAAGATGATTGGTGTGGCAGCGTTGTGTGGTTCCTTTTTTAATGACCTGCAGGTTTCAAAGCCATTTAGGTCGGGGAGTTCTATATCCAACAAAATAAGATCGAAAGTGTTTGAACGTGCTTTTGCAAGCGCTTGTTTGCCTGAATCGGCAAATACAAGGTTATACGGTTCTGATGAGAGGTATTTTTTTATCAATAATTGCGATGATTTTGAATCGTCAACAACAAGGATGAATGGATGTTTTTTCATTGTGGTATGCTCTGTTAGTTTTAGCCTAAGGATTTCAAAGGTAAAAATATTTTTGACATTAACGGTAAAACAAACCTGATAACATGACTAAATATTATTTTGATGTGCAGGAATAAATCCCGAAGGGATTAAACAACTTCAATAAGAATTAGCCGACAATATTAACAATGGGTTGGTAATAAAAAATACAAATGACCATTCAAACCTGCCGATGGCCTTTTAATTTTGGGATAGCAAATAAACGATGCGTTTTTTTTCCGAAAATATCGATGATGAAGTGCAGGCCCGGCTCAATTATAAGCGTCTGGCGGTGATGTATCATCCTGACAGGGGTGGCAATGAGGAGGTGATGCGCGAAATTAACCGCGAATATGAGGTGGTAAAAAGACGTCTTCGGAAAATAAAAAGGGGACTTCGCGCTATTGAAGTGGGAGATACGGTCCTGGTGAATGGTACCGAATGCGAAGTGAAAGCCGTTTTTGAAGATACCTTTCTGGCTAAAGCCAAGGGCCGGTTGCGAATGGCTGTGTTCGACAAGCAGACCGGCTGGGATATCCATAATAAAAAATTTAAAGCCAAACCCATCTGAATTTGGTTGAGCCCGGTTTTTTAAAGACCGGGTTACCTGTTTTGTCCCATCCGGGCAATGTTTTTACTACCTTGTGTTTCGATTGTCACTGTAGCAATATTTTTTTACATTTGTTAGCGGTTAGCAAAGCATTGTATTTGTCCCGATCGGTGTTTGATCCATCATGGATAGATTGGATGAGTGCAGATGGTTTGTTGTAAGCAATAATTAAGATTGTTATGGCAGAAATTCAAACCGATGAAAAGAATGCAGGAGGTGTGAGGTTAACCTTCTCGGGTGATCTGAGTGTCGTGGAAATCGGGCAGATTTACGAACAACTTAAAACGGTGAAACGAGATGCCAGTCAATATCGCGTCGTGGTAAATAAGGTTGAGAATCTCGATTTGAGCTTTTTTCAGTTGTTGTATGCTTTTCTTTTGGAGGTAAAAAATGACGAAATTCACCTGACATGGGATTTACCGGACGAGAGTAAGCGAATTATGGCGGAATCGGGTTTACAATCAATTTTCAATCAGTGGACTACAAATTAGAGGCAATGCATAAAAAAACAATTTTATTTGTGGACGACTCAAAGAGTATTCGTGAGCTGGTCAAGTTAAACTTACAGCAGGAGGGCTTTGAGGTTCTGCTGGCCGAAGATGGTACCGATGCGTTGGAGATGTTGGATGGGCGTAAAATTCATTTGGTCATCACCGATTTGCATATGCCCAAAATGAATGGGCTTGACCTGATTAGTGAGATCAGAAAAATTAACAGCTATGCCTACATTCCCATTTTGGTTTTAACCACCGAAACGCAAACCGAATTTAAGTTGCAAGCAAAACAAAAAGGGGCCACCGGATGGATTACCAAACCTTTTGATCATGATAAGCTGATGAGAACCATTAAAAAAGTGCTTCGATAATGGATAGCCTTTCCCATAAATTTGTCGTTGAAGCCAACGAATTGTTGGAAAAGCTTGAGAATGCCCTCTTCGCGCTTGAAGAAGATGCCGGGGATACCGAAAAAATAAATGAGGTTTTCAGGATCATGCACACCTTGAAAGGTTCGGGTGCCATGTTCGGTTTTTCCAATCTGAGTGCATTTACCCATGAGCTTGAGAGCGTTTACGACCGGGTTCGTAATGGTAAACTGCCGGTGGATAAGAAGTTGCTTGACCATACTTTTCAGAGCATTGATTTGATTCGGAAGCTGCTTCATCTGGAAGTAGATGAGGAAGTGAGCATAAAAGCTGAATCGTTTACAAAAAATCTGAAACGAACATTTTTGGCGGGTAGTGAAGAGGATACAGAGGAAATTTCTCCCTCTCCGGCCGACGCCGGGGAGGATATAAAAAACAGTACGATTACTTCCACTACTGCAGCAACCTGGTATATTCATTTTGAACCCAACCGCCAAATTCTGAAACAGGGTTCCCGGCCTCTTTTTTTACTGGATGAGCTTTTTGAAGAGGGGAGGGGGAAAGCCTTTTTGCACGCCGATCACCTGCCTGCGCTGGATAAAATGGAACCTGAAAACGCTTATTTCTATTGGGATATTTTATTGTCCACCACTTTAGATGAAAATCATTTGCGTGATATTTTTGTGTTTGTGGAAGATGATAGTAACTTGATAATCAAAAAAATTGATGACCGCGATTGGCTTGTGCATCCTCAATTTGAGGAGAAGGTAGAAAGGCTTGGGTTGAATACCTTTATCGATGATGCCCAACTCGATAACATGAAAACGGCATTGTTTGCTGATGCCGTTGATACGGTCACCGGGTCCGAAAAAAAAGAAACTGAAAAAAAACAACCGGAGGAACAACCGAAACAAGAGGTGAGAGAAACTGATTCTGAACCGGATACGTCTACAGTTCCCCCGAAACCCCTATCTCCGCCACAAAAAAATAAAAATTTATCAACCCTTAGAATTGATGCGGAAAAATTGGATACCCTGCTGAATCTTATCAGCGAAATGGTGACCATTCAGGCACGCCTCGAACATTTTCAGTCTGAATCAAAAAACCATGAATTAGAAGCGATTACGGAATCGTATCAAAAATTATCGTATCAACTTCGCGAGAACGCGCTGGAGATGCGGTTGATTCCTTTTTATACTATTTTAACCCGCTTCAAGCGCTTGGTACGCGATTTATCTGAAGAGTTGCACAAGGAGGTGCAGTTTGTGACCCGGGGAACGGAAACCGAACTGGACAAATCGATGATTGAGAAGCTGTACGATCCCATCATGCATGTGTTGCGGAACAGTTTGGATCATGGTATCGAAAGCCCTCAGGAGAGAAAAAAAGCCGGAAAGCCTGAAAAAGGGCTGTTGCAAATCAATACTTTCAATGCGGGTTCCAGTGTGGTAATCGAAATTTCGGACGATGGTAAGGGAATTGATGCCAATGAAATTCGTGAAAAAGCCATTCAAAAAGGGCTGCTTCAACCCACCACCTCCCTTACGGAAAAAGAGATTATGAATTTTATTTTTCGTCCCGGGTTTAGTACGGCACAAAAAGTAAGCGATGTGTCGGGAAGGGGTGTGGGAATGGATGTGGTGAAAAAAAATATTGCCGATCTCCGTGGAGAGGTTGAGCTGACCAGCACTACCGGGAAAGGCACCACCGTAAGAATTATTCTGCCGCTCACTTTGTCTATTATTGACGGGTTACTGGTGTATGTCGGATCGGCACGTTACATCATTCCATTGGATAATATCAAACATATTTATGAAGTAAGTGACGATGAAATTGAATCCGGATTTAAACCGGTTATGGTAAAAGACGGGCGTCAAATACCTTATGTCAATCTTATTGAGGAGTTTCAATCAAAATCCGGGGCACATCAGCATTTGCATATGGTGGTAGTCTATTACAATGAAAAAGAAATGGGGATGATGATCAATGATGTGGTGGGTAACTATCAGGCTGTGATTAAACCCATTGGCAAAATGATTCAACAAAAGGAGTTCTTTTCCGGTGCCAGTATTTTGGGAGATGGCGATGTGGCCCTGGTGTTGGATACCAACCGAATAATTAACCAATTTATCAACGAACAAAATGGATGAACAGAAGTCAAGTCAAAGATTGAGATCCTATCTGAGTTTTACCATTGCCGGCGAACTTTTTGCCATGGAGGTGGGGTGTATTATTAAAATTATTGAAGTAAACAAGTTCACCAAAGTGCCTCAATCGCCTCCCTATTTCAGAGGGTTAACCAATTTTGGCGGGGGAGTCCTCCCGGTGATGGATACGCGCATAAAATTTGGATTTCCGGCCGAAGCACCCGCTGCCATCCAATTGGTTCTGGTAATTGAAGTGGCTTTGAATGAAGAATCTGTCCCGATGCGGTTGGGAATTACCATTGACGAGGCTCGGGAAGTTTTTGAAACTGACATCTCCCGGATAAAAGATTATCCCGCTGCCGGAAACCGTTACAAATCGGACTATATCACCGGTGTGGTCGAACGTAACAATCAGTTTGTGATAATTGTTGATGCCACAAGACTTTTTTCGGAGAAGGATATGGGTGAAATATTAGATATTAATCATTGAATAAAAATTTTAGGATCATGAAAAACATAACATTTAAAACAAAGATGCTGCTGTTAATGCTTCTTGTGCTTGCTCTTTTTGCCTTGATAGGTACTTTAAGCATCCATTATCTAAACCAATCGAATCAAGTGGTGAAACTTGTTTATCAAAACGATGTTGTACCCAATAGATTGGTTCAAAAAATGATGTTGAACATTGTTCAGGATATGGATCTTCCAATTCATGAGTTAAGAAAACAGCATCAGGTTAGTGATAACATGGTTTCCATTATAAAAGCAAAAATTACGGAACTCAATCATAAAACCAGTAGTTTTATTACTGAAGTGGGTAAAACAGAAAAAGAAAGGGCTTTAGGGGTTCAAATAAGAAGTGATTTGAATGATTTGACAAACAAAGCATTCTCTATTTTGGCATTTAAACAAAAAGACAGGCTGAATCAAAAATCTTTAGAACAGCAGAAGCTGTATGAGGCATTTGACAAGAGTTTGGAGCAATTTAATAACCGAATTCGTGATATGGTTGGCCAATTTGAATTAGATGGTAAAAAAAATCTCCTCCAGGCAGATAGCCTTTATAAAAAAGCTAAAGCAACCATCTTCTGGATTTTAGTGGGTGGTTTTATCGTGCTATTGTTTTTTATTGTGTTTTTTATTGTTGATATTACCCGAAAATTCATACTCTCAGCCAAATTGATGTCTAAGCTTAGACATGGGTCGCTATCTTTTGAAATACCTGAAGTTTCAAAGGATGAGGCCGGATTTATTATTACCAGTATTGCTAAATTGCAACATGCTCTTCGGGAAGTAGTATCGAGTATTTATACGGCAGCTCACAATCTCTCTATGGCCGGTAACGATTTAAGTGCTTCATCGCAAAGCATCTCGCAAGGGGCATCTGAGCAGGCCAGTTCGGTGGAACAAATCTCTTCGTCAATGCAACAGATGGCTGCCAATGTGCATCAAAATACGGAACATGCAAATAAAGCAGCCAATGTTTTTAAAGAAATGGCCAACAAAACCGATGATATGGTTAAGGCCGCTTCATTAAGCAAAGAAAAAATGAAAGCAATTGGTGAAAAGGTTTCCATTATCAACGAAATTGCTTTTCAGACCAATATTCTGGCTTTGAATGCAGCCGTTGAGGCCGCCCGCGCCGGTGAGCATGGAAAAGGGTTTGGTGTGGTGGCTGCCGAAGTTGGAAAATTGGCTGACCGCACAAAAATTGCTTCGCATGAAATTGAGGAACTGATCACCTCAAGCAGTGAAGTGATTGATGGTGCTGCTGATGCCATGGCGGACGTGGCGCCTGTAATTCTCGAATCGTCCAATATGGCCCAAAGTATTGCCTTGGCAAGCGAAGAACAACGCATTGGTGTCGACCAAATTAACGAAGCCATTCAACAGCTTAACGATGTTACCCAGCAAAATGCAGCGGCTTCGGAAGAAATTGCCACCAGCTCCGAAGAGTTGGCTGCACAGGCCGATCAGTTGGTACAGTCCATTTCATTTTTTAAAATCGACAAGAAAGATGTTCCGGTAAACCCGGTTGAACAGCCAGTGAAACAACCTGCTGCAAAGAAAAAACTTCCCCCTCGAAGTTCCGTGAACCGGAAACAGGGTGGCGTGAATATCGATTTGGGAACTCCGGATGAATTGGATGAAGGTTTTGAAAAGTTTTAACCCTGCCAATCTTTTTTTGGTATAAACAGGCCTATGAACCATCATAAAACAAAAGAATATTTTGGCTTTGGAAACTTGACTCCGGCTGACTTTAAGCGCCTGAGTGAATTTATTTATACTCATTTTGGGATTCATTTGCCTGATAAAAAAAAGTATTTACTGCAAGGCCGGCTGGTAAAAAGGTTGGTGGCTTTAAAAATGTCTTCCTTTGCCGAATACACTGATTATGTGTTAAAAAACGGATTAAATGGTGATGAGGTTTTTGAAATGATTGATGTGGTTTCGACCAATAAAACGGATTTTTTTCGCGATAAAGCGCACTTCGATTTTATTAGTGAAACGCTGGTCCCACAATGGAGAGGGCGAAAGGTTAAAGGGTGGAGTGCGGGATGCAGCACCGGTCAGGAGGTGTATACATTGGCCATGGTTTTGGAAGAAGCCCGGCGCGAAAGCCGTATTGCCAATTTTGATTTGTTGGGGAGCGATATTTCACAATCGGTTCTGCAAAAGGCTAAAACAGCCATTTACCCCTATCGCGAAGTGGTGAATATTCCTGAGTCGTTTCGAAAAAAATATCTGCTGCGCTCGCGTAAACCCGCAAACCCGCAAATTAGAATTATCCCCGCTTTAAGGGCCAAAGTAGGTTTTATTCTTCTTAACTTACTTTCTGAATCTTTTCCGGTCGGTACCGATTATGAAATGATTTTCTGTAGAAATACCCTGATATATTTTGATTCGCCTACGCAGGAGAAAGTGGTAAGCCATTTGGCGAAACATCTTGCCCCGGGAGGTTATTTTTTTATTGGCTTTTCCGAATCGCTACTCAATATGGACATCCGGACAATGGGGCTCAAATTGGTAAAGCCTACAATTTATCAAAAAACAGGTGGATGACGAAAAAGTAATGCTCGCATGATCCACAGAGGTCACACAAATGTTAAATCAACGAAAGGGATTGAACCATGAATGAAAATAAAAAACCGATGAATACTTCAAATAGCCGGTCAAACAATAAGGTTGATCAATTGGAACATGAAAATGCTTTGCTGCTTAAGCAAATCGATGAGCTCAACCATAAATTGATGGATTCGGAAACTTTTAAAAGCCATTTTATCTCCAATGTAAGCAACGAAATAATGAATCCTTTTGCTTCGATTATGGGTTTGTCTAAGGCCATCATGAACTTAAAAGGAAAAGAATTGGAGAAGGCACCTGAGATGGCGAGACTGATTTTTGAAGAATCGAAATTCCTCGATTTTCAATTGACAAATATTTTTGCGGCAGCTCATCTTGAATCGGGCATCATCCAACCCGAATTGATTAAGTTTAAAGTGAGGCCCTTTTTGGATGAAGTGGTGGCAGGGTTTAGTTATGAGTTGAAGAAGCAAGCTATCGAAGTCAAACTTATACCGGCCGGTGAAATCGCCTTGTCGGATACCGATTATTTCAAAACCGATCGTGATAAACTTCGACTCATCCTTATAAATCTGCTGAACAATGCCATTAAATTTTCAGGGATGGGAACAAAAATCGAAATTGAGTATGCGTTGGACCAGGGGCAATTATCGCTTGCCATAGTCGATGAGGGCGTTGGAATGAGCAAAGAAACCTTAAGCCGTATTTTTGACCGCTTCGAAAGGGGAAATAAAAGTATACATTCGTTGAATCCCGGAAACGGATTGGGATTGGCTGTTGTGGAAGGTCTGCTTTATTTATTGGAGGGTGAAATAAAGGTGAGTAGTACGGAGGGAAAGGGAAGTCGTTTTCAATTGATTATTCCTGAAATGAAGGATGGTCCGTTGCACGAGAATGAAGACGGCTTGTTCGATGAGTCAGAAGCAGAAACTTTCTAAACCATGGCAGAGGTTCAGTCATATTATCTTTATCCTGCAAATTTGTTTGCAGACCGGCAACCCTATAAAATAACAACCGTGCTGGGATCGTGCGTGGCGGTGTGCATGTACGACACTCGGTTGAAATATGGCGGGATGAATCATTATATGCTTCCGTTATGGAATGGAAAGGGGCT
>CAJXKB010000064.1 GCA_913055825.1 uncultured Bacteroidota bacterium | reverse complement strand
AACTTATTTTGTATCAACCGGTTTTCGAATAGCGATTTTGCTTTTTTGCACAGCATTAAAACAACATATATAAATTTATAAGTTTGTATTGATAAATGATTTATAATTGTATCAAAGTTGTAAAAATGGAAAAACCGATTATCGTTCAGAAACATTCTATGAAAATGGAGATGAAGCCCGGCACTTATTTTTGGTGTGCCTGTGGAAAAAGTCAGAAGCAACCTTTTTGTGACGGTTCGCATAAAGGAAGTGAATTTCGACCGGTTAAAGTGGTTATTGACAAACCCGAAAGGATAAAATGGTGCCTTTGCAAACAAAGTCGCAATGGCGCTTTTTGCGATAATACGCATCGCAAACTATAATCATTAAGGCCACCTTTCTAATATATGTTATAACATAATGCGCGCTTCTGATTTTGTACCATGGCGTTTATATTAAGCGATTTATACGTAGGTAATGACCTAAGCTTTTATTTCCCTCTTTTCCGTTTACGGAAAATTATTATCCAATTGTGGAATAATATGCCGGTTTGGGGTTAAATTCCAAAAAATGGAATTTAACCTTTCAAAAAACAGCATCTGTAAAAAACAGCAAATGAGCTTGTTGAATTGCTTTGGCATGTATATTGCTTTGTCTTTTTTATAAGAACTATTGTAAAATAAGCCGGTAAGGTTACAAATAAATTTCTAAATATGAGAAATTATTCCCAAAAACGGAAACATTTTTTTTCATTTATCAGTATAAAAATAAAATATTAAGTAATTGTGCGGCTATGAGTTTGCTCAAAATTTTCGTTGTTGAGGACGATTTATTTTACGGAGAACTACTAAAACGTCACTTATCACTTAATCCGGATAATGAAGTATTCTTATTTAAAGACGGGAAAACCTGTTTGGAAAACATGCATTTAAATCCTGATGTGATTTCGCTGGATTATGGACTTCCCGATATTTCGGGGTTTGATGTTATGAAAAAGGTGAAACGCGATTATCCGGAACTTCCGGTTATTATTGTTTCAGGGCAGGAAGATGTAAAAACAGCCCTGGATTTATTGAAAGCAGGGGCATACGACTATTTTATAAAAGATAAAGACACCAAAGATCGTTTGTGGAATGTCATTAATAAAATTCGATCAAACAAAAAACTGCGTACTGAGCTTAATGAGTTAAAAGAAGAAGTAAGTAAAAAATATGCATTCCGAAATATTATTAAAGGGAACAGCCCGGCTATAAAAAAAGTATTTGGTTTAATGGATAAAGCTGTAAAGTCAAGTATTACAATCTCTATTACAGGCGAAACCGGTACAGGAAAAGAATTAGTTGCTAAAGCTATCCACTATAATTCTCCTCGAAAAAAAAAGCCGTTTATTGCAATTAATGTTTCTGCTATTCCACATGAATTGATTGAAAGTGAGCTTTTCGGTTATGAAAAAGGGGCTTTTACCGGGGCTAATGCCCGTAAGATCGGTAAATTTGAACAAGCCAGCGGCGGTACGCTTTTTCTCGATGAAATTGGCGAAATGGATGCCAATATGCAGGCTAAACTTTTGCGTGTAATACAGGAAAAAGAAATTACACGTATTGGCGGAAATCAGCTTATCAAAGTAGATACCCGGCTTATTGTGGCCACAAATCGGGATTTGGCACGTGAATTGAACAGGGGAATGTTTCGTGAGGATTTGTATTATCGCTTATTAGGCCTTCCCATTGAGTTGCCACCTTTACGGAATAGAGGCAATGATATTTTACTGCTTGCGAAATATTTTACCAAAGAATTTTGTCGTGAAAACGGCGTAAAAACAAAAGAGATTACTGAAGCAGCCCAAAACAAGTTAAAGAAATATACCTATCCCGGCAACGTGCGTGAGTTGCGCTCTGTTATTGAGCTGGCGGTTGTTATGAGTGAAGACAATATAATTGATGAGAGTCATATTAATTTTAGCGCTTCCAATATTACTACTGATTTTTTGCTCGAAGAAGCCTCACTGGCCGAATACGAAAAAAAAATCATTAAATACTACCTCGAAAAATATGATAATAATGTAGTACAAACAGCCAAAAAACTAAGCATTGGGAAATCAACTATTTACAGAATGATAAAAAATGCTGAAATCTAATGGAAACCCCTGAACCCTCGCGACTAAGCCTGCTAAAGGAATATCTCGGTAATGATGCCGTGCAAATAAAAGAGATGGTACAATTATTTCTTGAAACTTTTCCTGCCGATTTACTAGAATTGGAAACGGCCTGCCAGAATCACGATTTTACCAAATTACAAAAAACTTCCCATCGCCTCAAATCGTCTGTTCAGCTCTTTAATATAGGCGTAGCACGCGAAAAAATAGTGCTTATCGAAAGCCGGGCGAAAAGTCATGAAGATTGCAATGGAATTTTTCAACTTGTTCAGCAATTTAAATCCTGCATGCAGGATGAGGTAAAAAATATTCGTACTGAACTACAACGGCTTTAATTTCCACATTTTCTTCCCCTCGTTTTTCTGCTTATGCAGAGAAATTTTGTAATTTTGCGGCTCAATTTAAAATTATTCTAAATAAAATAATAGAATGAGTGACGAAAAAAAGAATGGGGATTTTTTAGACGAGGTCACTTCCGAAGAATATAAATACGGATTTGTAACGGATTTAGAATCCGATCAATCTCCTCGGGGATTGTCGGAAGACATCATAAGATTTATCTCTAAAAAGAAAAACGAGCCGGATTGGTTGCTTGAATTTCGACTAAAAGCTTACCGTCATTGGCTTACACTGGAAGAACCCGATTGGGCACTTATCCATCATCCTCCTATTGATTATCAGGATATTATTTATTTTTCAGCACCTAAGCCAAAAGAAAAACTCAAAAGTCTTGATGAAGTAGACCCTGAGTTACTTGACACGTTCAATAAATTAGGAATTTCGCTGGAAGAGCAAAAACAATTGGCCGGAGTTGCCGTAGATGCAGTAATTGACAGCGTTTCGGTAAAAACAACATTTCAAGACACGCTGGCTAAGCACGATATTATTTTTTGTTCATTCAGCGAGGCGGTTCAAAATCATCCTGACCTGGTGAAAAAATATCTCGGAACAGTAGTACCCTATACCGACAACTATTTTGCCGCATTGAATTCTGCGGTTTTCAGCGACGGTTCATTTTGTTTTATCCCGAAAGGTGTGCGCTGCCCCATTGAGTTATCAACCTATTTTCGTATCAATGCGGCCAATACAGGTCAATTTGAGCGTACTTTATTGATTGCCGAAGAAGGTGGTTACGTGAGTTATCTGGAAGGTTGTACAGCACCACAACGTGATGAAAACCAATTGCATGCAGCTATTGTTGAAATCATTGTCATGGATGATGCCGAAGTTAAGTACTCAACGGTACAAAACTGGTACCCGGGCAATAAAGAAGGGAAAGGCGGAATTTATAATTTTGTTACCAAAAGGGGGCTTTGCAAAGGCAAAAACTCAAAAATAAGCTGGACACAAGTGGAAACAGGTTCAGCCATAACATGGAAATATCCCAGTTGCGTTTTGTTAGGCGATCATTCGGTGGGCGAGTTTTATTCGGTTGCTGTTACCAATAATTATCAGCAGGCGGATACGGGCACCAAAATGATCCATCTGGGTAAAAATACCAGAAGCACTATCATTTCAAAAGGTATTTCAGCCGGAAAAAGCAACAACAGCTATCGTGGATTGGTGCGTGTTTCAAAAAATGCGGATAATGCACGGAATTATTCCCAGTGCGATTCTCTGTTGCTTGGCGACCAATGCGGCGCTCACACCTTTCCGTACATAAAAACCGGAAACGAAACATCTACAGTGGAACATGAAGCCACTACATCAAAAATTTCGGAAGACCAGCTATTTTATTGTCAGCAACGAGGAATTGATATGGAAAAAGCCATTGGGTTGATTGTCAATGGTTACGCAAAACAAGTGTTGAATAAACTTCCCATGGAATTTGCCGTTGAAGCCAAAAAATTGTTAGAGATTACCCTTGAAGGGAGCGTAGGTTAATGATAAAAAAAGAAAAAAATTCCCTGGTTAAAATCGGGGATAAGTCAATATAAAGTTTAAAAATCATGTTATTAAATATAAAAAATTTACATGTTTCCATCGCTGGAAAAGAAATTATAAGGGGACTTAATTTCAGTGTTAACAAAGGCGAAATCCATGCGATTATGGGACCCAACGGAACGGGTAAAAGTACGCTGGCAGCCGCCATTACCGGGCGTGAAGGCTACGAAATTACCAAAGGTGAAATTATTTTTAAAGGACAGGTAATTAACGACTGGAGCCCCGATAAGCGTGCCAACGAAGGAGTGTTTCTGAGTTTTCAGTATCCCATTGAAATTCCGGGAGTGAGTATGACCAACTTCATGCGTACAGCACTTAATGCACGGCGTGAGTATAAGGAATTGCCCCCCATCCCGGCAGGTGAATTTCTAAAAAAGATGGAAGAAAAGAAGAAATTGGTTGAAATTCATTCCAAGCTTACCAATCGTTCGGTAAACGAAGGTTTTTCGGGTGGTGAGAAAAAGAAAAATGAAATTTTCCAGATGGCTCTGCTGGAGCCCGAACTGGCCATTCTTGATGAAACCGATTCGGGCCTGGATATTGATGCGTTAAAAGTAGTGGCCAATGGTGTAAACCAGTTGAAATCGGACGAAAACGCTTTCATTGTTATCACGCACTATCAGCGTTTGCTCGATTATATTGTCCCCGATTTTGTTCATGTGATGTACAACGGGCGCATTGTTAAATCGGGTGGCAAAGGCCTTGCACTGGAGTTGGAAGAAAGAGGTTACGATTGGATCAAGGATCAATTCGACGATTAATAAGGCGTAATATGGAAAAGAAAATAAAAACAATATATCCGTTGGAGGAAATCCTGTTTAAACACTTCGGGGAACATACCGACGAGTGGAAAAAATCGGATCATCCATCAGTTACGGCCTTGCGCCACGAGGCAATCAGCTATTTTGAAAAACATGGCTTCCCAAACCAAAAAATGGAAAAATGGCGTTCAACCAATCTAACGGGCGTTTATGAAGAACCGTTGGAGATATTTGACCGTCATGTGGCATTCGACAAAAAGCTGAGTGATATTTTCTTGTGTGAAGTCCATGGATTTAACACACAGGTAATTTCAATGCTCAATGGAAGTTTTTACAGCCCTGAAAATCATGAAATTACAATCACTAATGAGGGCGTTATTGTAGGAAGTATGGCCAGCGCTTTTAAAAAATATCCTAACCTGGTTGAAAAATATTTTGGCAAAATATCTGGTTATCAGGACGACGGCTTTAAAGCAGTAAATGCCGCTTTTTGGCGTGATGGTGTTTTTGTGTACGTGCCCGACGGAGTTGAAGTGAAAAACACCTTTCAGCTGATTAAAATCCTCAATCAACCCAATTTGATGGTCAATACCCGCAACCTGATTGTGTTGGGTAAAAATTCCAGGCTTACTTTTTTGCATTGTGACGATTCGGTAAATCATAATACAGGACTAACCAATACAGTGAATGAAATTGTTTTGCACGAAAATGCAGAACTGGAATTATACAAATTGCAAAACCTGAATGATGACAGTGCTTTACTAAATCAAACCTACGTGCACCAGGATGCTAACAGCCGTTTGAAAGTAAACGTTTTAACACTCAATGGCGGAATGGTCAGGAACGAAATTACCGATCAGCTGAACGGACAGGGGGCTGAATCGCAAATCAGCGGTTTATATTTAATGGACAAAGAACAACATATCGACAACCAGATATTTGTAAATCATAATGTCCCGAATTGTAACAGCAGCCAATTGTTCAAAGGTATTATGGATGACGAGGCCACCGGGGTTTTCAACGGCTTTATTTATGTGGCCCGCGACGCACAAAAAACCAATGCTTTTCAGCGAAATAACAATGTGTTGATTACATCGGCGGCACACATCGACACCCAGCCCCATCTGGAAATTTATGCCGATGACGTGAAATGTAGTCATGGGGCCACCGTTGGGCAATTAGATAACGAAGGAATGTTTTATCTCATGCAACGTGGAATTCCATATTCCGATGCCCGTATGCTGCTTCTGTTTGCTTTTGCCGATGAAGTTATCTCAAAAATCAATATTGAGGCTTTGCGTATCAGCATTGAGGACATGGTCAAACGCCGTTTACGAGGTGAATTATCCATTTGCGACCGTTGTGTTTTGCATTGCAGTAACCCTGAACAGCCTATTGTTTTTGATATTGACATCAGTAAAATATAAATATTATGGCTTTTAACATCGATCAAATCAGGAGTGATTTTCCTATTCTTAACCAGAAAGTTAACGGGAAACCATTGATTTATTTCGATAATGCCGCCACAACTCAAAAACCTCTTCCGGTTATTCAGCGGCTGACGGATTATTATTTAAAAGAAAACAGCAATGTACACCGGGGTGTCCATCATCTCAGCCAGGTAGCTACGGAGATTTATGAAAATGCCCGCAACTATGTGGCCGAATATATTCATGCTGAAGAAAGTGATGAAATCGTTTTTACCCGTGGTACAACAGAGTCCATCAACCTGCTTTCGCGTGCTTTGGTGCCTTGGATCGAGGCCAATGATGAAATTCTTATTTCGGCGATGGAACATCATTCTAACCTGGTGCCCTGGCAACAACTTTGTGCAGAGCGTAAAGCCAAATTAAAAATCATTCCTTTGAATGAGGATGGCTCGCTGGATATGAATTTTCTTGAAAAAATGCTTAACCCACAGGTGAAATTATTGGCAATAACGCATATTTCCAATGTGTTGGGAACCATTAATCCGGTGGAAGAAATTATTCGAATTGCGCACGAAAAAGGGGTCCCGGTATTGCTGGATGGTGCACAGGGCATTGCCCATAGCCCTGTTGATGTAAAAGCATCAGGGGTTGATTTTTATACTTTTTCAGGACATAAAATTTATGCGCCAATGGGAATCGGCGTATTGTATGGACGCAAAACATGGCTTCGCCGCCTACCTCCTTATCAGTTTGGGGGCGAAATGATCGATCAGGTTAGTTTTGATCGTACTACTTTCAATCAACTACCTTATAAGTACGAGGCCGGGACACCAAATGTTTCAGGAGCCCTTGGCCTGGAAGCAGCTTTGCGTTATGTGTCGGAAATTGGGATAGATAAAATTATCAACTATGAAGAGAAGCTGTTAACCCGGGCAACCGAAAAGTTGGAAGAAATTGAAGGCATGCGGATTATTGGCCGTGCTAAAAACAAAGCTGCCGTGCTGTCGTTTGTGGTTAACGGTATCCATCCTTACGATTTGGGAACGCTGCTTGACCAAATGGGCGTGGCCGTACGAACCGGGCACCATTGCGCCCAGCCACTTATCGATATGCTTGGTATCCCTGGCACGGTAAGGGCTTCATTCGCATTGTACAACACACCGGAAGAAGTGGATGTTTTTGCTGAGGCAGTAAAAAAAGCCGTGGCGATGTTGATGTAAAAATTAACAGGAACAAACACCTGTTTGCTCCGCAAATAAAAAAACAAATCATGACAATTTCAGAAAAAGAACAAAGTATTTTAAATGAGTTTTCGCTGTTTGAAGACTGGATGGATAAATATTCATATTTGATTGAACTGGGAAAAGAACTCCCGCTGATTGACGAAAAATACAAAACCAATCAATATCTGATTTCGGGGTGTCAAAGCCGGGTTTGGTTGCATGCCGAATTAAAAGAAGGTAAAGTTATTTTGACAGCTGACAGCGATGCTGTTATTACCAAAGGCATTGTGAGCTTGTTAATAAAAGTTTGGTCGGGCCAAAGCCCGGATGATATTTTGCATGCTTCAACCGGTTTTTTGGAGGAAATCGGACTGAAAGAACATTTGTCGCCTACCCGTGCCAACGGAATGCTATCAATGATTAAACAAATCAGGCTTTATGCCCGTGCTTTTCAAATCAAACTAAATAAATAAATTAAAAAAATGACCGAAGACGAAAAAAGAACCCTTGAAGAAAAAATCGTTCATGTTTTAAAAAATATATACGATCCTGAAATTCCTGTCAATATTTACGATTTAGGATTAGTTTACGAACATAAAGTTGGTGATGAAGGCCATGTAAAGGTATTAATGACTTTAACAGCACCCAACTGTCCGGTAGCCGATGTTATGCCACAGCAGGTAAAAGAGGAGATTTCTTATTTGACCGGTGTAACGGACGTAGATGTTGAAATTACGTTTGACCCACCCTGGGACCAGGACATGATTTCGGAAGAGGGCAAGCTGGAGTTAGGGCTGCTTTAGAAGTCCCCTTTAGGCATTATTACGAAATAAGTTGGACAAAGCAGGCGATGTTATTTTGTGCGGTAACAAGGCAAAAAACGTAGACATAGCCGTAGCTATGGTGAGGCTTTTTAACGAAGTTAGCGTGCAAGAGAACGAGCCGGAATGGTTAAGTTATTTCGTAACAATGCCTTAGTTAAAGTGCTGTTGTTTCCCCAAAAAAAAATTATTAAAAGTTTGTGTTTTTAAAATTGTTGTTACATTTGTCCCCATAATTATGGATAATTTTAGCGATAACAGGTGGTTTATTTTTTCAATTCTGATTTTTGCTTATGGCAATTATTAGGTGGGATGCTGTAAAATCTACTCAGTTTTACATCAACTTCCCCCCACAGGGAAGTTTTTTTTTAATCCTATTTAAAGAATTATCCACTGGGTAATATAAGTGAATGATAATATCTATTTATAAAAATCCAGTAAAATGAGTGACAAAATTTTTGTTTTTGACACCACCCTTCGCGATGGAGAACAAGTTCCAGGCTGCCAGCTGAACACGGTGGAAAAAATTGAAGTAGCCAAAGCCCTCGAATCATTGGGCGTTGATGTGATTGAAGCCGGGTTCCCAATGTCAAGCCCCGGTGATTTTCAATCGGTAGTCGAAATCTCAAAAGCTGTAAATAACCCCATTATCTGTGGGTTGACACGCGCTATTGAAAAAGATATTGAAGTAGCCGCCGAGGCGCTTCAATATGCAAAAAGAAAACGTATTCACACAGGTATAGGCACATCGCCTTACCACATTCAATACAAACTTAATTCAACACCTGAAAAAATCATTGAGCGTGCAGTTGCTGCGGTAAAATATGCTAAAAAATTCGTTGAAGATGTTGAATTTTATGCCGAAGATGCCGGACGTTCCGATAACGAATATCTCGCCAAGGTGGTTGAAGCTGTTATTGCTGCCGGGGCAACAGTGATTAACATCCCTGATACCACAGGCTATTGTCTGCCTGAAGAATTCGGCACAAAGATTCGTTATCTTATGGAAAATGTTTCCAATGTGCACAAAGCCATTTTGTCAACCCATTGCCATAACGATTTAGGAATGGCTACAGCGAATACTATTGAAGGTGTACTTAATGGGGCACGCCAGGTAGAGGTAACCATGAACGGTATCGGGGAACGCGCCGGGAATACTTCGCTGGAAGAAATTGTTATGATTATCAAAAGCCATAAGAATTTGCCGGTTTATACTAATATCGATAGTCGTAAAATACATAAAACCAGCCGATTGGTTTCGTCACTGATGCGGATGCCTATTCAACCTAACAAAGCTATCGTGGGCCGTAATGCATTTGCCCACTCTTCAGGCATCCATCAGGACGGGGTGTTGAAAAACAGGGAAACCTATGAGATTATTGACCCAAAAGATGTGGGAATTAAAGAGTCGAGCATAGATCTTACAGCACGCAGCGGCAGGGCTGCTTTGAAATACAGATTGAAACTACTGGGTTATAAATTCCCCAAGAGTGAACTGGATGAGCTTTATCAACGTTTCCTGAACCTCGCCGACAAAAAAAGAGATGTTAATGATGACGATCTAATGGCACTTGCCGGAAAAGTAGCTACCGAGAAAGACAAGCCCATGAAGCTGGAGTTACTCCAGGTGGTTTGTGGCAAGTCGGCTGTGCCTATGGCTACCATCAGATTACGAATTAATGGTGAAGTACATTCTTCCACAGCATCCGGGAATGGGCCCATTGACGCCTCATTTGCGGCGGTAAAGCAACTGATTAAGCGAAAAGTACATCTTGAAGAATTTCTTATCCAGGCTATTACACGCGGAAGCGATGACCTTGGCAAAGTACATGTACAAATTGAAAACAGAGGCAAACTGTATTATGGTTTCTCAGCAAGTACCGACATTATCACAGGCTCGGTAGAAGCTTTTGTAGATGCCATTGCAAAAATTGTATAAAATTTAAGAAAATTGGAAGCAAAAACATTATTTGATAAAATATGGGACAGCCATGTGGTTGATTCCGTAAAAAACGGGCCCGATATTTTGTATATCGACCAGCATTTTATTCACGAAGTAACCAGTCCTCAAGCATTTACGGGCATTGAAAAAAGGGGGGTGCCACTTTTTCGTCCTCAGAAAACATTGGCTACTGCAGATCATAACATTCCGACTCAAAATCAGGAATTGCCCATCCGTGAGAAACTTTCACAAATTCAGGTAAAAACCCTGACTGATAATTGTGAGAAACATGGCGTTCAACTTTTTGGCCTGGGACATCCTCATAATGGCATCGTTCATGTAATTGGCGCCGAACTGGGTGTTACCCAACCCGGTATGACTATCGTTTGTGGCGACAGCCATACTTCTACACACGGTGCCTTCGGGAGTATTGCTTTCGGCATTGGTACCAGCGAAGTGGAAATGGTTTTTGCAAGCCAGTGTGTGTTGCAGCCCAAACCCAAAAAGATGCGGATCAACATTGAAGGCAAACTGAACAAAGGGGTAACTTCAAAAGATATTATCCTTTATATTATTTCGCAGATTTCAGCTAGCGGGGCTACAGGTTATTTTGTGGAATATGCCGGAAGTGCCATCCGGTCGTTGAGTATGGATGCACGCATGACCATTTGTAACATGAGTATCGAAATGGGGGCACGCGGGGGCATGATTGCCCCTGACAAAGTTACTTTTGATTATTTGAAAGATCGCGAATATGCCCCAAAAGGTGCTGACTGGGATAAAGCAGTGGAAAAATGGAAAGCGTTAAAAACTGATGAGGACGCTGTTTTTGATCGGGAAATAAACATAAATGCGGCTGATATACAGCCCATGATTACTTACGGGACAAATCCGGGGATGGGAACTTTTATCGACGGTAAAATTCCTGAGTTGGAAGACATTATTCCCGAATCACGCGAGTCTTTTCAGAAGGCTTTAAATTATATGGATTTTACACCCGGAATGGAACTTGCCGGCCATCCGGTGGACTATGTCTTTTTAGGAAGTTGCACCAATGGGCGTATTGAAGATATCCGCGCTTTTACTTCACTGGTTAAAGGCCGTAAAAAGGCTGAAAATATCACTGCATGGATTGTCCCCGGATCGAAGCAGGTTGAAAAGCAGGCCCGTGATGAGGGGTTGCTTGAAATATTGGAAGAAGCCGGTTTCCAGTTGCGACAGCCCGGCTGTTCGGCTTGTTTAGCGATGAATGAAGATAAAATACCTTCAGGAAAGTATGCAGTATCCACTTCCAACCGAAACTTTGAAGGACGTCAGGGTCCGGGTTCACGTACCTTGCTGGCCAGCCCGCTTACCGCCGCCGCTGCCGCAGTTACCGGAAAAATTACTAACCCTGCCGATTTAATAGATTAAAATTTTATAATTATGCCTATTGAAAAATTTAATATCCTGGAGTCAACTTGTGTCCCGTTACCCATGCAAAATATTGACACCGATCAAATTATACCTGCCCGGTTTTTGAAAGCCACTTCCCGTGAAGGTTTTGGTGAGAATCTGTTCCGCGACTGGCGTTTCGATAAAAACGGTAATCCAAAGCCTGATTTTGCTTTGAACCGTCCCGGATATTCGGGAAAAATCCTTGTGGGAGGTAAGAATTTCGGAAGCGGTTCCAGCCGCGAGCATGCTGCCTGGGCTATTTACGATTATGGCTTTCGTGTTGTAGTATCCAGCTTTTTTGCCGATATCTTTAAAAACAATGCATTAAACAATGGCCTTTTGCCAGTGCAGGTTTCCGAAGATTTTCTGAAGAAGATTTTCACGGAAGTGGATAAAAACCCAAAAATAACATTGAAAGTTGACCTCGAAAATCAGGAGATTAGCCTGCAATCGACCGGCGATACTTTTCATTTTGAAATTAATGCCTACAAAAAATCATGTTTACTTAACGGTTACGATGATATTGATTTCCTTTTGAGTAAAAAAGAGAAAATACTCGCATTTGAACAACTACAAAACAAAACATGATGAAACCGGAAATAATGGATACAACCCTGCGAGACGGGGAACAAACCCAGGGTATTTCTTTTTCACCAAGAGAAAAACTGCTACTGACTCAATTTTTGCTGACCGAACTGGGTGTTGACAGGGTTGAAATTGCTTCGGCAAGAGTTTCAAAAGGTGAATTTGAGGCAGCAAAGGGCATTGCCCGCTGGGCTGCTGAAAATGGATATCTCAACAAAATTGAAGTATTGGGCTTTATTGATGGTGAAAAATCAATCCAATGGATTCAGGATGCCGGTCTGAATGTATTAAATCTTTTAAGTAAAGGATCGCTTCGCCATCTGGAAAAACAACTTCGGAAAACTCCAAAACAACATATCGAGGATATTAAAAGAGTGGTGGAAACCGCCACGAAACGCGGCCTTTCGGTCAATTTGTACCTCGAAGACTGGTCGAACGGCATGCTGTCATCGCCTGATTACGTCCTTTTTATGATTGATGCACTCCGTAAAGAAAATATTAACAGATTTATGCTGCCCGACACGCTGGGGATTTTAAATCCGGATCAGACTTCGACTTTTTGCCGGAAAATTACACACGCCTATCCTGAACTTAATTTTGATTTTCATGCCCACAACGATTACGATTTAGCTGTTGCCAATGTTTACGCAGCAGTATCTTCGGGCATAACAGGCATACACACCACCATAAACGGACTGGGCGAAAGAGCAGGAAATGCTCCTTTGTCAAGCGTAATAGCAGTGCTTCACGACCAACTTAATATTTCCACTCCCATTGATGAAAGTAAAATAAATAAAGCCAGCAGGTTAGTAGAACGTTTCTCGGGTATCCGGGTTCCTGTAAATAAACCTGTTGTGGGCGATAATGTTTTTACCCAGACCTCAGGTATCCACGCAGATGGCGACAGTAAAGATAACTTATATTTTAATAATTTATTACCTGAACGTTTTGGACGTAAACGCAAATACGCACTGGGAAAATTATCAGGCAAAGCCAGTATCAGTAAGAACCTGGAAGAACTTGGCTTTCATCTGGATGCCGGTTCTTTGAAACAGATTACCGAGAGAATCATTAAGCTAGGTGATAAAAAGGAAAGTGTAACTATTGATGATTTGCCTTACATTATTGCCGATGTGTTGGACAACGGTTTGGAAAATAACCATATCTTTATTAAGAATTATTCCTTTTCACTTTCCCACGGGATGCGCCCTTCTGCCAGTATCCAGGTTGAAATAGAAGGTGAATCACACGAATCCACATCCATTGGCGATGGACAATATGATGCTTTTATGAAAGCGTTATGGAAAATTTATGATCAGGTTGGAAAAGAGAAACCGGTTTTAACCGACTATCGGGTGGCGATCCCTCCGGGAGGAAAAACCGATGCTTTGGTGGAAACCGTTATTCGCTGGGATTTTAAAGGAAATTCTATCACTACCAAAGGGCTGGATGTTGACCAAACGGTAGCTGCCATTAAAGCTACTGAAAAAATGCTGAATAACATTGAATTGCGAAAACATCCTTTCGGTTTGGCATGAAAAAAATTTAGTTTATACAAGATTTAAAATGTTAGAATTATGAAATTAAAAATAGCTGTTTTACCGGGCGATGGCATTGGCCCCGAGATTATTGAGCAGGGGATTAAGGCATGCAAAGCCATTGGGAAAAGGTTTAACCATGAAATGGAATTCAATTGGGGCCTTGTGGGTGCTGCCGCCATTGACGATTGTGGAAATCCATTTCCCGATGAAACATTTGAATTGTGTAGAAATTCGGATGCCGTACTTTTCGGTGCAATCGGTGACCCTAAATATGACAATGATCCCAAAGCCAAAGTGCGGCCCGAACAAGGTTTGCTCGCCATGCGAAAAAAGCTGGGACTTTATGCCAATGTGCGTCCGGTTACCACCTTTCCCTCTTTAATTGACAAATCGCCTATTCGTCGGCATTTGATTGAAGGCGTTGATTTTATGGTTATCCGCGAACTCACCGGGGGCCTTTATTTCGGGAAACCGCAAGGCCGTTCCGAAGATGGCAATACGGCGTATGATTCGTTGAGTTACAGCCGTTATGAAATTGAACGTATTGTGCGGCTGGCAGCCGATTTTGCCATGCAACGCGACAAACGGCTTACAGTCGTTGACAAGGCTAATGTACTGGCATCTTCCAGGCTTTGGCGAGAGGTATCAGCCGATGTGGCCAAAGAATATCCCAAATTGAAAATGGATTTTATGTTTGTGGATAATGCAGCCATGCAAATTATTCAGTTTCCGGCAAAATTCGACGTAATGGTTACTGAGAACCTGTTTGGTGATATCTTGACCGATGAGGCCAGTGTGATTACCGGTTCTATGGGGTTGCTGCCTTCCGCATCCATCGGAAAACACACTTCCGTTTTTGAACCTATCCACGGCTCCTATCCGCAAGCCAAAGGTAAAAATATTGCCAACCCGCTGGCTACTATCCTTTCGGTAGCCATGATGTTTGAGTACGAATTTAAACTCTTTGATGAAGCCAATGCCATCAGGGAAGCGGTGAAAAAATCAATGGCCGAAAACTATGTTACCGAAGACCTGATTGCCGGGAATCCACGTTCTACTTCCGAGGTTGGCGACTGGATAGCAGCAGAGATATTGAAATAGAATTGGTATAAGAATTAGAACATAAAAAATCCCGGGTGTAACCATCCGGGATTTTTTATGGAAAAGAAGAGTGGGCTTACGACTCTTTGCCGAAAACCACTATTTCGTTAGCAACTACTTCCGTGATGTAATGCTTAACTCCATCTTTGTCTTCCCAACTTCGGTTGACCAACTTCCCCTGGATGGCCGTTTCGCGGCCTTTAATAAGGAGCTTTTCGGCGATGTCAGCCGTTTTGCCCCAGGCAACGACGTTGTGCCATTGGGTTTCCTGAACCTGTTTTCCTTCGCTGTCGCGATAAAAGTCATTGGTTGCTAATGAAAAACGCGCCATACTGCGGTCGTTTCCAAAAGTTTTCATTTCAGGGTCATTGCCCAGGCGTCCGATCAGATGAACTGAATTTCTTAAAGTTGTCATTGTAGTAAATTTTAAATGAATAAATAAGTTTTGTTTTTAAATGAACAGGGTTGTTTAAACTTCCCGATCAAACTGTTTAAGAACGACAGGACAAAAGTAGAGTGGCCATGTATTTTATTCGGTTAATAGTCATTTACTTCCGTTTAACATTCGTTTGTAATCGGTTGTAAACAGATATACACCTATAAACCAAATGATTATATTAAAGTCAACATATATTCAATAACCTATGCAAAAAGCTAAATTTCATTTACAAACTCCCACGAACATTAAATCTTTCCTGACACATTTAATTGTTTTTGTTAATAGACAGGCAATCAAAAGTATTTTTTTTGCTGTTTATTGTATTTTTGGGGCTGAAAAACCTGAAATATGAATCTTTCAACCGTTCGAATTTTAATCTTTTTACTATTTCTTACGCCTTTTGGTTTGTTAGCTCAAGGCAAAATGTTTCCCCGGAATTTTACTTGTTATTATACTTCTGATTCAATTACTGTAGATGGTAAAATAGACGACAAGGCCTGGCAAAATGTTCCCTGGTCATATAATTTTGTGGATATTGCTACAGCAACTAAAATACCCGACAGCCTGTTTACCCGTTTTAAAATGCTGTGGGACAATCAGTATTGCTATGTTGCAGCTTGTCTTGGAGAACCTGATGTTTGGGGAAAACTGATAAAACGGGATGCTATTATTTACAGAGATAATGATTTTGAAGTTTTTGTCGATCCTGACGGCGACGGGTTAAATTATTATGAACTGGAGATAAATGCGCTGGGTACGGTAATGGATTTATTTATGAATAGGCCTTATAATAAAGGAGGAAAAGCAGATATTGCCTGGAATTTTAAAGGATTGCGCTCAGCTGTTGCTGTTTATGGAACGATTAATCGGACAGATGATATTGATAACAGATGGACTGTAGAACTTGCGATACCCTGGAGCGCATTTAACAAAAACAGGATTCCATCGGATGGTGACACGTGGCGGTTCAACTTTTCAAGAGTAGAATGGCATGTTGATGTCAGAAATGGAATTTACCGTAAACAGAAAAATTCGGCAACCGGAAAAAACATGCCGGAAGAAAATTGGGTTTGGTCGCCACAAGGCGTAGTCAATATGCATATCCCCGGTAAATGGGGATTTGTTAAATTCGTTGCCAGGCAAGCGAAACCAATTACACCAAAATTCTGGGTTTGGTCGCAGGCACATCGCAACTGGAGTACAGAAAAGTGGCAAACAATGCTGGAAAAATTGTCGGAAGCAGGAATTACAGGCTTGTTGCTGTCGGCAGATACGGCTACATTACACAAAATTACTTCGCTGGCCAATTGTTTTGGTATTCAAGTGCATGCATGGTTTGTAACTATGAACAACAGAAACTCGCGCCCCGGATGGCTTTCGGTAAATGAAGAAGGAAAATCTTTGGCCGAACAAAAAGCGTATGTCGATTATTACAAATTTATGAGTCCCGGCTTGCCGGCAGTGCGTGACTATTTAAAAACAAAAATGGCCGGGTTAATTGCTGTAAAAGGATTGCGTGGCATTCATTTCGACTATATTCGTTATGTGGATGTTATTTTGCCAAAAAAGCTACAACCCAAATACAGTTTAAAACAAAAAGATATCATGCCTGCTTTCGATTACGGTTACCATCCCTATATGCGAAAATTGTATCAAAATAAATATGGTATCGACCCTTTAAAACTGGCTGATCCGTTGCATGATACCAGTTGGCTGGATTTTCGTTTAAACGTGCTGGATACAACAGTTATACTTCTCAGAAATCAGATTGAGAAAGCCGGTTTGAAAACAAGTGCCGCTGTTTTTCCAACACCCCAAATGTCGCGCAGGATGGTGCGGCAGGATTGGGATCAATGGCATTTGGATTACTATTTCCCTATGGCTTATCATAATTTTTATGGAAAAAAGTATGCTTGGTTGAAAAAGGTCTCCCGTGAAGATGAAAAAGCTGTTGGAGAACATGCTAAGGTTTTTTGCGGACTTTTCCTGCCAGCACTGAAAAAAGGGAAGCAGTTAACCAAAGCCATGAAAG
>CAJXKB010000063.1 GCA_913055825.1 uncultured Bacteroidota bacterium | reverse complement strand
GATCTGAAAACTGCCGGCAGAACTTTTGATCGTTTTCTTGCCTTTGCCATTACGCTTATTGCCTTGAGTACGTTCTTCTTCGTTAAGATGTTCCTCCATCTCTGCTTCAAGCGCTTTTTCAATAAAACTTTTTAATAAGGGCGCAAAGGCTCCGTCTTTTCCAAATAGTGATTTGCCACTCTTAAACTGTTTTAAGGCTTTTTCTTCTATGCCTTCTAATTCCTTTTTATCCATTTCGCTAAATTAAAATTTTGTACAGAGTTGAGTTTACACCCTTGAATGCTCTACTAGTTAGCTTCTGTAAAATTCATTTGTTTAACTACATTCATTTAATCAGGTTCCTTGAAAATGCAGATAGAGACTGGCAGAAATCATATGATGAATTAATGCAGCCGACTTTATTTTAAGGGGCTTACTTTTGAAAATAAATAATTTATATAAATTAAACTCCTGTTTATCAATTAACTAAATTCATATTTTATTAATTTTGTATTTTTATCGGACAATAATGATTTATTATATATTTGTCAATATATATTATAAAAATAATGTAACTGAAGTAAAATATAAAAATAAATAAGGTATTAAAAGAAAATACATTCATAAATTTATAACCTTTGTTTTTTCTTTAGTAGTTATTCGCACAAACAATTTTATTATCTAAAACAATTTACAATGAAAAGATTTTTGAAAGTCAGTATTTTGGTTATTCTTTTGATAGCGATTTCTTATTTCTTCTTTTTTGACATAAATAATGCTGCTGCAATAAAGGGGTTTACTAAATCATTAAAATACAAAGATTCGCTTGTAGTTGTTTCTCACGACGGTAATAAAATCAATAACAATGGTAATCCGGATATTATTTTCGGTTCATCTATATACCCCGAATCTACAGGGGGGTATGCTCCCAATTGGCCATATTTCGCTTGGGGAAAACCTATTCATAATCAAGAATTCTTTATTAAGACTACAATTAGTGAGAGTCAGGGTAATTCTGTTTGGTTTTGGCCTCCGGGCGATGGGCATCATCACAAAAATATGAATAACCCTGTTTATGAGAGTTATATAAATCACCAACCAAATCATTATCCAAAAAGTCTGGGGAAACTTTGTGCGGCTAATAATATCTACATGGGAACTATTTACATGGATAAAATGTTGGGTTATGGTACAAATCTTAAAGAACTTTCCCGGATTCGAAATTTGAAGTTTGTTGCACGGGATTTAGGCGAATGGAATGGCTTTCTTTACCAAGCTAAAAGTTCTGCTGAAATTGCGAAAATAAAAATGAACTGTACATCTATGCAGAAAGCATATAACGAAGTGTTGAAAGCAGGGAAAACAGTAATTGCCAATAAGATATCTGATAAATACCCAAATGTATCCAAAGTAGCAACAACTTCCGGTTCTGGTTTGGTGGCCATAAACTATGCTGCGGGTTTTGATTATATACTTCCCGAAGCCTATTTTAAAAACGTGATGATGTACACAGTCAATGTTAGAGGAGCTGCCCATGCATATGACAAAAAAACATGGGGGCTTTGGAATGCCTGGGAATGGCAGACATTAGAGCTTGATTTACCCCCTTATGGTGGAGATTCCCCATTGCGTTTACTGAAAGCCGGAATTAACTTTGAATATATATCAGGTGCTAAAGTCATACTTCTTGAAAGTGGGAATTTTTGTGTAAATACCTGTGAGCCTAATGGAAAGCGTTTTACAAAATTCGAGACTAGCAAAGGAACAATTGCTATGTACGATGCTCCAGTTACAACTGCCATACGGAAAACATGGGGAGAATGCTGGAAGACTATAAAAAAAGATGAGGTAAAGCACGGTCTCCCCGAGGTAAGGACAGCTATTGTTCATGGTAATTTGGATGGCTATGTCGGTTGGTTTATTGATCCCAATGTGCCCCCACACACACCTGTATGGGCACAGTGGAACGCAGGAGAAGAGTGGCAATATGGTGCTATAGAACGTTCATGGAATCTTATGACCGACGTTTTCCTTACGGAAAGAGGAACTGTTAACGGTAAAAGAAACCGTTGGCTTGCAGGACTTCCCTGGGGACAATTTGATGTTGTCCCTGCCAATATTCCTATACAAAAACTTCATTCGTATAAGACATTGATTTTCCTCGGCTGGAACAGCATGACAGATACGATTTATAATAACTTAATTAAATATGTGAAAAATGGGGGCTCTCTTTTTATTTCGGTACCCCATTTTAATGTCCCCAGAGATGGTGACAGAAAGGATGTTGTCGATGATACCTATAGTGCTAGTAATTTGTTTAGAGGTGGTGATTTAAGAGAGCTATGCGGTGTAAAAATCATAGGTAAAGGCAATCAAATTACGCAAATAATAAATGGTAATACAAAATTAAATACACTTCCGTCATCATCCTATTATGTTGCTAATGTAAAAATTACGGGTTCCTCTGTTAATACACTTATTAGTGCCGATGCAGGCATGAAAAAGCCACTGATCATTGAGCACTCTTTTGGGAAAGGACATGTTTTTCTTTTGGCAACATGGGAATATCCAGGAGGAAAAGATTCAGAGAAAACAACCATGGAGAAAGTCGTTTCTGAAGTCCTTCGTTCTATTGTTAAGAAAAACAGGGGCGATATTTTTATTACAGAGAAAAACTCGGATAAACCAGAGCTCAACTGTGAAGCAATAGCTTGGACTAATTTCCCCGCGAGCAGGCAGGTTTCCCTTATTAATACAGACATGGATCATTCTCATGTTATTGATGTTCATTTAAAAGGAAAAATTCAGACAATAGAGATAAAACCTGATGGCAAAATAACCGATGTTTTTTATTAACAAGATGCTACCACTATTGTTTGTTACTTCGTACTCAAACAGGTTTAGAAGCAAGCGCAATTTATTACTATCGTGTTAAGGCAGTTAACAGTGTAGGTGGTTCGGTATTTAGTTTTAGTTTAACCCACATTGCGTATAAAAACCTGTAGGAGCAGAAAAATCTGTTGATAACCCTGTTAGTTATCAACAACATGCGACTACTGATTTTATATAATAAACTAATTCAATGCGTTATAAAAATAGCTCCTTTCGATTTTGAAATGTAGACCTACCTGGCCTATTGACAACGAGATAGTTAATGACTAATTTTAGCCCATGTTTGTCAAGCCGTTGTCGAAATATAATAGCACAACAAAAGAGCGGTACGCCATACTATAGGCTTTGCGAAAGTTATCGTTTGAATGGACAAGTACGACACAGAACCATTATTGATCTGGGAAAGTTGGATGAATTAGCCACAGACGAGCAGAAAAAACTTCTGGGCAACCGCATCGAGGAGATCATAAAACATGGAGCTGGATTGTTGATAAAGGAATCGGCAGATGAACAAGTGGAAAAACTTGCCATGCATTATTATGAACTAATAAAGCGCAAGCGACGCTACGATGTAAAAGCAAACGGAGCCGAATGGGAAACGGTAAATATGTCCTACATGAAAAATAGTGATGCCCGGTAAATAGGTGCTGAATGGCTTTGTAAACAAGCGTTCGATCAATTGGGGATAGGTGAATTTTTAAAGCAGCAAAAGTGGACGGAAGAAAAAATATCGCTTGCCGCAACCCACATCATAAGCCGTGCGGTATATCCGGCATCCGAACTCAAAACAGTATCTTTTATAAAAGAAAACTCGGCAATTAGCGAAATCACAGGAATTGAAAAAAACAAACTCACCAAAGACAAGCTTTACAAAATATCCCATAAAATCTATCAGATAAAAGATAAATTAGAACAATACTTATCCCGTCGCACCAACGAGCTCTTTGATTTGGAAGACAAAATCATACTGTATGATTTGACAAACTCCTACTTCGAAGGCAGGATGAAAAAAAGTAAATTGGCAAAGTTTGGGCGGAGTAAGGAAAAGCGTAAAGATGCAAAACTAATTGTACTTGCCGCAGTAATAAATCAGGAAGGCTTTTTGAAATACACCAATATTTTTGAAGGCAACATAGCCGACAGCAAAACCTTAGAAACAATAATTGACAGCCTAGACAAGCAAACGACTTTTGTTAACCGAAGGCAGACTGTAGTGATGGACGCCGGTATATCCACCGACGACAACCTGAAAATGCTCAAAGCCAAAGGCTACAATTATATGTGCGTGTCTCGTTCAACTTTAAAAGCATATCATGCCGATACCACCAGCACACCGGTTCAGGTAAAAGATAAGAAAAAACAGCCCATTGAGTTGATGAAAGTAAGGGTTGATGATAACAATGATCATTACCTATGGGTGAAAAGCAAAACAAAAGCCCTGAAGGAAAACAGCATGAACGGGCTGTTATCTCAACGCTTTGAAGAAGGCATACAGAGTATAAACGAAGGCATCAACAAGAAAGGTGGAACCAAAAAACTCAACAAAGTTTTTGAACGTTTAGGACGACTCAAACAAAACTACCCATCCGTACACAAGTATTACGATATCAATATTCAGGACAATGTCAAAGGCATCGCCACAGCAATACGTTGCGAACGCAAAAAGGGAGAAGATCCCGATAAAAAAGCGGGCATCTATTTTTTGAGAACCACTCTGGACGAAACCCGGGAAAGTACCCTCTGGTCGATTTACAATATCATCCGCGAAGTTGAATCCACCTTCCGGGTTTTAAAAACGGACCTCGACTTGCGCCCGATATACCACAAAACTGATGAAGCTTCAATGGCACATCTGAACCTGGGTTTGCTTGCCTATTGGTTAGTTTCCACGATACGGTTTCAACTAAGACAAAAAGGATTTACGCACAGTTGGAGCGAAATTGTCCGCATTATGAATACCCACAAATGCGTATCAACCAGTGTGGAAAACATCGAGGATAAAGTTATAACAATACGCCAATGCACCGAGCCAACAAAAAATGCTAAACAAATCTACCAGCTTCTAAATTTCAAATCTGTACCCTTCTACCGAAAAAAATATGTAGTCCCCCCTACGGAAATCTTTAAAAATGATTCCTCTTAATATCAAGAGTTTATAACAATTTGCCTGCAATGTGGGCTAAAGTTATAATTTTTATAACCAAAGGAAAACAGGAGGAAATTCTGAATATTAGAAACGGGGCAGCGTTTTCATAACAAACTGCATAAACATTTTGGCGAGGGGGTCATTATCACCCTGGGGATTGATAAAGTAAAAAAACCGGTTCAGGGAAGGACCCGGCAACTCAACAACGGTAAATTCTTTACGCTGCAACTCTTCTAGCACGCTGTTCAGCGACAAAACAGCAAAACAGCGGGTGTTTTTCAAATAAGCTTTAATGCCTTCGGTGTTTCCCAAAACAAGTTCTACATTTAAATCTTTCAGACTTAAACCCATCTTTTTTAAATAATGGCGCAATACCTGTAAAGTTCCTGATCCGAACTCTCTGAGAACCATCGAGACACCTTTTAATTCTTCTACCGATATGGCCCCCTTCTGTGCTATAGGATGATCACTTCTGGTAACCAATACCAATTCATCTTTCAAAAAGGGCGTATATTTAAAATCTCTTTTTTGGGTACGTCCTTCGATTATCCCAAGTTCAATTTCCTTATTAAGTAAAGCTGTTTCAATCCGTTGGGAATTTCCGTTGATCACTTCTAATGTAATTTCCGGATACTCTCCATGAAACTGATTCAGGAATCTTGGCAAAATATATTGGGTAAGGGTGGTACTGGATCCCAACCGGAGGTGACCACTGTTTCTCTTTGCCCGTTTATCCATCGAAAATTGCAGTTTCCGGTATAGGGAAAAGATTTCTTTCGTGTACTGAAATAAAACCTGCCCATCAGGGGTTAAACTGATCTTACTTCCATGTCGCACAAAAAGTTTTACTTTGAAATAACTTTCCAAAGCACGAATATGCTTGCTTACGGCGGGTTGGGAGATGAACAGTTCTTCCGCTGCCCGCGAAAAACTTTGCTGTTTTGCCGCTGTATAGAAAACCTTAAGGCGAAAATCAAACATGTCTGCTCTTTTTTGCAAAGGTGCAGATAAATTTAGTTTCTGCCTAAAGAAGAAAAGTTCTTTGGTAGCGTAAGTTCGAAATAAGATTCGATATTAATTATCTCACTTTTGTGCAAAATATTCTATAACCGATTACTGTGGAGTGATGGAATATTGATAAATTTAAACCATATCCTAAGTTTTTGTGACACCTAATGCGATAGTACACTGGCCTTTATGACGGGTTAACATTAAAACATAAGAAAATCAGTCACATCAGTGTACCAACAACCCGGCACTCTGCCAACAGCGCTCACGTCGTGTATTACTTCAGATTTATAAATTTCATTGCTTTAATAAAATCCCGTATGTCAGACTACAGCTTAGTAGTAAAATTTCCCGGTTTCCAGAATGCCAGCTTCTGTTAAACGGTAAACGAAAATGCCTTTTGAAGGTAGATGAAAGCGGTAGGCCTGTCCTGATGCTATTTGTTGAAAATTGGCATAATCAAAAGTAAAACCTAAGCTATGGACACAGGTTTACCAAACCTCCTTAATAGTAAACAAATTCCTGTTTACCTGAAAAGTTTCACCGGCTTTTTTCCCTTCCATGGCCTGGTAAACAGGAACCAGTGTTGAAATGGCATAATAACTTTCGCCACGGAAGTCAACTTTGCCGATGGCAGCTGAAACAAAAATCTTTTGCCGGTCGGTAATTACCACGGCGCCAAAACTTACCTGCGTAAACTCTTTTTCAACCGGAACTTTTTGCAATGCATTAACAAGTTGTTCGGCTTTGTCTAACTGTTTGGCAAACAAATCGCGCTGACGCATCAGTTTGGTACGATAGGGGTCGTATCGGTCTTTTGGGGCGCCATATTCATTGGATAACCGCTGTGCCTCATTTATTTCTTGTTTCAGTTGTGCCACGTGCTCTTTTTCAATGGAAAGGCACGTCTTCAACAATTCTTTTTTTAAACCTATCTTGTCCATGAAAATTTTTATACAAATGTAATGATAAAAGAAGCTGTTATCAATTGAAGTGCCTAAAGTTTGAAGTGCCTGATTATACAATTACAACTTCTTCTCCTTATTCACAAGGTAATACAATCCCGGTATGACCAGCAGTGACAAGAACATAGAAAGCATCATCCCGCCGATCATCGAGATAGCAAGCGGTTGTAACATTTCAGACCCTTCGCCCATGGCAAATGCCAATGGCAGAAATCCAAAAATAGTAGCAAGCATAGTCATTAAAATAGGGCGCATACGAACACGGCCGGCCATGAGTAATGCCTCACGAACATCCGGTTTTTTATCCAGGTATTTTTCAGCATAATCGATAAGCAGGATACCATTGTTTACTACTACACCGATAATCATGATCATACCCATGAATGCGGAAATATCCAACGGAATACGGGTAATCCAAAGCATAAGGAAAACGCCGCTCACTGACAGCACCGTACCCAGCAAAATAACACCCGAAGTACGAAACGATTTAAACTCAAACAACAAAATGGAAAAGACCAGCAAAATTCCAAATACCAGGATCATAATCAGTTGCTTAAAAGCTTCCTGCTGACTTTTATACTGGCCGCCTATTTCCAGAGTAACACCCGGAGGCAGAGAAATGTGTTTCAACATCGTCTTTACGTCGGTAATAATTCCTCCCAAATCGCGGCCCGAGATATGAGCTTTAACATTGACCGCCTGCGCCAGGTTTTCATGGTCGAGATCTGCTTTTCCCTGAATCTTTTTAATCACAGCTACTTCACCCAACTGAATAACCCGATTGATAGAAGCAAGGTAAACCGGCAGTTTTTCAATATTTTCCACATGTCGGAATTTACTTTTCGGATATCGGACACGGATAGGGATCATCTTCAACCCCTCCATAATGCCTGACACGTTATCGCCCCAAAGTGCCATATGTACAGCAGCACTGATTTCTTTTACGCTCATGCCAAACCGGTTGGCAGCTTCCTGCTTTACACGAATGCTCAGTTCGGGTTCGGTTTTTGAAAAACCTTTATATACATCTACTGCTCCCCTGATTTTTTCCAGCGAATCGGCAATGATGACAGCTGTTTTCCGGATCAGCTGCAGGTTTTCACCAAATACTTTGATAGTTATAGGGGCAATTTCACCACTCAGATCTTTAAGACGGTCGGGAAGCACCTGAGCAGATTCTGTTTCCAGCCGCGGCTCATGGGTGCGTTCGAACGCCCTGATCTTATCCATAATCTCAAAAGAAGAAAGTTTGTGCCCTTTTTTCAGGTTAATCACAAAATCGCCATCATTGGAGTGAGTCCGTATATGCGCCAGGCTACGACCCATGCGCAAAGAGTAACTTTCCACATCGGGAAGGCTCATGATATATTGGGCAATCGGGGTCAACATTTTTTTAGTCGCTTCAATAGAACTTCCCGGCGGGGCAATATAATCGTGAATAATGGTTCCTTCGTCCCATTCCGGTAAAAACCCGCTGGGAATACGCAAATAAGAAAAAATGGCAATAACAGCAAACACAATAATAAAAGAACCTGTCAACAGCGGCCATTTCATAAATCCTTTCAATGCTTTTTGCTGCAAACCAATAAGGTGAGGCATAAATTTCCCGGGCTTTTTCTTCCGTGTAGAAATAAAACTGATTGCCAATGCCGGAGTAAGAAATACAGCCAGGAGCATGGAAACCACAACAGCTATAGCTAATGTGGAAGCCAGCGCACGGAAAAAAATTCCCGGAACACCCGAAAGAAAAACCAGCGGTACAAAAACGACCAACGTGGTCACCGTTGCCCCAAGTAACGGCGGAATAATCTCGGAGGTAGCTCTTGTTACAGCCTCTTTCCGGTCGTAACCTTCTTCGAGATAACGTTCAATATTTTCAATAACTACAATGGCATTATCAGTCAAAATGCCAATCGCCGCTGCCAGACCCCCTAAGCTCATAATATTCAGGTTCATACCCAGCAATTTCATGAAGATAAAACTTATAAGCAAGGCTACCGGGATAATGGTTACCGTAACAAGCGTTATTCGTAGTTTTTTTAAAAAGAGCAACAAAATGAAAAAGGTAAGAAAAGCACCAAGGAAAATAGCATCGCGCACACTGCCAATCGCCCCCCGGATAAATCCCGTCATGTCATACCATTTTTTTATACTTACCCCCGGAGGCATCACTTTTTTCAGTTTGTCAAGCCTGTTTGTAACCTCTTTTATAATAGAAACGGCATTTGTCCCGGGTTGTTTGATAACTGTAATCAGGACTGCCGGTTTCAGATTACTCTCACAGGCAATAAAAGTTTCTTTAACAGCCGGTACAACCGTAGCAATATCCGAAAGAAAAACAGGGCTGACGCCTTTGCGTGCTACCACGGTTTTCCGGATATTTTCAATTTTCAAAAAACGGTTATCTGCAATGTTCAGATACAATTTATTGGCTTCGTTCAACCGCCCCACAAACCGGAGGTTATTGGCCTGCCGTATGGCATCCTCTACTTTTTTATAATTAAGATGCAGGGCAACAAGTTTTTGGGGATCCAGGTTCACCCAATATTCACGCTGATGGCCGCCCATCACTTCGATGTTGTAAACACCGGGAATACTTGCCAACTGCGGGCGTATAGTAAAAACAGCCAGATCGCGCAATTGCATCAGGTTCAGTTTAACCGAGGTAATTGCATATCCTGCAACAGGATAGGTGCTTGTGGTAAACCGGCGAACCTCGATTTTAACACCCTTGGGAAGTTTATTCTGAATGCCGCTTACCTGCGCCTGTACCAGTTGATAAGCACGAAACATATCCTCATCCCACTGAAAATCAACATTAATATCTGCCGAACCCCGGCTAATGGAGGCTCTTACCGTGCGGACTCCTTCCACCATCATCATCGCCTCCTCAATGGGCTTAGCAACCCTCATCTCCATCTCTTTCAACGGCACCAGGCCATAATCTACCTGGATGGTAATGCGGGGAAAAGTAGCATCGGGGAATACTCCCTGAGGAATACGAAACAACAGATAACCACCGATAAGCGACAATAATAAGGTGGTAAAAATTATCGCACGCTTGTTTTCCACAGCAAATTTCGACAATCCTTTCATCGTACAACAACCTCCATACCATCAATGAGCGAATAGGCTTTTTCAGTAGCCACGGTTTCTCCGGGTTTCAATCCCGACAAAACTTCCACAAAGTTATTGTTACGGATGCCAATATTAACTTTACGTTTTTCAGCTTTATTACCCCGAATTACAAAAACACTGTAAATGCCTTCTTCTTCCAAAAGGGCCCGGCGGGGAATAACCGTGGCATTTTTATGAAGAACACCCGGAAACCTAAGGATGACCCGCATGCCCGGCCTGAAATCCCCATTTTGATTGTCCAGCGCCAGTCGGATACCAATGGTTTGCTTATCAGGATTAACCTTTCCGGCGAAAGCACTTACAGGCAGCATCATATTTTTATGATTGAAATTGATGAACGAGAGCTGCAATTTTTCGGTTTTTCTCACCCGGGCCATGTATTTTACCGGAAGGTCACCATAAACATCAAGGTGTTTTAGGTCGGCAATGCGGACAATGGTCTGGCCTTTTTGAACCACATCTCCCACATGACGCTTCACTTCAAGCACCACACCATTAATAGGACTATAAAGCGGAATTTCTTTCACCTCTTCGGTAACCAACATTTTTTGGGCCCGGGTCATTTTTCCCATGCTTTGTAAAAGAGCTTCACGCATGGGTGGGATAATAATTCCCAGCAGGTCGCCTTTTTTAACCTGGTCACCCGGGAGCAACGAAAACCCGGTAAGCCGCCCGTCGAATTGGGAGGCCAGGTCAGCTTCCTGTCGAAGTTTGACTTCACCGTAAATTTGAAGGGTATCCACCATGTCTGCCGTTCCTGCCACAGCAGTTTTTATTTTTAAAACAAGCTTAGCTTCTTTTTCTACTTTTTTCTGCCGCCTGGCACAGGAAGTTCCCAGCAGGATAAATAATAAAATAAGGGGATAAGAACTGTATTTCATATTTTTAGGTCTAAATTATTTTAAGGTTTTTATGGTATACTTTTCATTGATGCCAATGCCTTTATTTTATCCACCCTATTGGTGCTCACGTAAAACTCGATAAGATTCATCAGATAATCCAAACGCGAAGCCTCAACGGCCAGTTTAGAGGTGGTCAGTTGCTGTTGGGCGGTAATAAATTCGAGATTGGTGATAAGGCCTGCTTTATAATTTACCTCTGAGAAATCTACTGTGTTTTGTGCAGTATTAAGCTGTAATTGTTGTAATTGCATCAATTTTCTGAGCTGAACCAGCTTAGATTCAATTTGGCCGAGGTGAATCAATATTTTCCGTTTGGCCTGCCGTTGCCTGGAGGCAATGGCAGCAGTTTGAGCATCAGACACCGAAGCAAGTTTTCTGATTTCGTGGCCATAATAAATCGGGACATTGATACCTGCATTGATACGCCAATAATTCCCATCGCCGGTAGGATCGGCATCATTAAAATAACCTCCTCCTAAATTCAGATGCGGATATTGTTGCGCTTTAATAGCTTGCTTCGTCATCTTTTGGGTTTTTATTTTTGAGGCATAGGAAAGTAATAGCGGGTTATTGTTTAAATCGGCATCTGCTATTGAAGGTTGTATTTTTACAATTTCTTCCGTGTTCAGGGTTTGCAAATGGAGACTGCCGGGGCGATCCTGTCCTAACATCCGGGCTAATTCCTGAACCAGATTGTCACGAGTCATGGCCAGCCGGACGGTATCTTGTTGTATTTTAATGATCTCAGCCTTTGATTGTAGTACGTCCATTTGGGTACGTAAACCGGCTTTCCAAAGCGAAACAGCCAAATCGTAATGCTTTTGCATAAAATTCAACCGGGTATTTAAAATTTCTTTTTGCTTTTGATTTAGTAACAATGCCATGTAAAGCGATGAAACTTTGCCAATCACATCCAGCCGGTTTTGTTGTTTAAGTAAACGGATGGTTTCAACCTGCTGGCGGGCAGCACGGTCGGTTTTCAATAAATAATCGCCCAACGACCAGTCGGCATGTACCGAAGCCCAAACCTGGCTAAAATCGTAAGGCTTTAAAAACCGGCTTTCGCTGGCCAGTTCACCGGAAACTTTAGGAATGGCCTTGCTTTTTTCAAAAAGCTCCTGTCGGCTTGCCGCTTTGATGTCGGATTCGTTAGCCTGTAAAAGATAGCTGTTTTTCACAGCACTATCAATACAGTTTTGTAACGAAAGTACAGGGACAGATTGGGCAAAAGACAAAAGGGGAAGTAAAATCAATGTTAGTAACAAAATCCTTAAAAGCTTCATTTGCAATGCTGTTTTTATTCTTTTTTCTTAACGGTTTTAAATAAAATTATAATATAAACGGGTTATCCTGAAACAAAAATAACAAAGTCTTTCACATTTTGCCCTGCCTGAGATGATGATAAAAGATTTATTCTCTTTCAAGATAATCAGGAATAAAAATATTGATAAAATCTAAAGAAAATTAAAAGACCCGGGGTCTAATATTCAATTATATTGTTTTGCTGCTCAGTCCTGTATGTTTTCATGTTCAAAAGCAACCAATACAGTCAAATGAGCCATTAAATAAGCCAGCATACTTTCGGCACCTTGATTTCGGTTGACCCCATCTTTCTCAAGGCCATCACAACAACCTTTGGTTTCATAATCGTAAAGTGGTACGCGCAGATCATTTTCACCCATAAACCACAAAAATGAAGTGATCATTTTCTGCAAATAGCTTTTATCGCGATTAAGCACAGTATATGCTTTTTTGTACATAATAACCATGGCCATGGCATCAATAGGTTGTTGGTCGAAACGCGATTTTTGACCTCCCCGGTGAAACCAATAGCTGTTTCCCACCAACGAAATATGATCGTCCTTAAAGACAACCGAATCTAAAAATTTCATGCTTTCCAGGGCAACTTTTCGATATTTTTCATCTTCTGTTTTTTCATAAACATAAAACAGCGAGGCAGGTAATAAGCCGTTATCATAGGACAATACGGGTTCAAACCACTGCCAATCCTCCGTTTTTTCCGCTTCAAAAGCATCGATAAGTTTATCAGCCATTTGCTTCATTATTACAACCATCCCTTCGTCGTACGGAAAACGATCGAGATAAAAACTTATCCCTATCAGTGTATTGGCAATTCCGCGTATACTTTCCAATGAAAAAAAATGAGGAACAGTACGATCAAAGATAATTTTTGCCAGCTGAAAAAAAGCATCATTTGGCGCATGTGAAAGCAAAAACCCCAAGGCCCAAACAGTACGGCCAAAAGAGTCTTCCGAACCTTCTTCATCTAAAAATTGCCGATCATAACTCAAAAAATTACGAAAACGGCCATCATCAAGCTGCATATATTGGATAAACGCCAGGTAAACCGATATCAAATCCAGTGCTTCGGGCTCCTTTTGACGGCTATAAGCCATTGTCATTACCAGCAGGGCACGCGCATTGTCGTCAAGGCAGTACCCATGATGATAGTTGGGAATGTTGTAGCGGGCATGTTGCAACATACCGGTACTATCGGTCATACGTTTAACATGGAGCAGATTGAATTTAGGCAACAACGTAGGGTCTATGATATTTTCATTATGAGTGTGATTGACGTGTGTGTTAGAAAGTGCTTGTTGGGCAATGTCAAGATATTTTACGCCCTGTAAAGGCCATGTGATTTTCTTTCCATAATTGAATGCCTTTTTCCTTATTTTCCGTATTTTCTCAGGATTATCCAATAAATCGTTTAGCACCTCTGCCAGTCCGTCCGGATCATTAAAAGGGAATAAAACACCACGCCCTTTATCAAGTAATTCCTGAGCATGCCAGTAGGGAGTAGAAACCACTGCGGCACCCGATCCCACAGCATACGAAAGTGTGCCGCTCGTTATTTGTGCTTCGTTGGGATAGGGTGTTATGTAAATATCGGTAGCCGATAAATATTCGCAAAGTTCCTGCTCTTCCAAAAACCGGTCGATGAAACTTACATGATTACCAAGGTTGTTTTTTCGTATAATGCGTTTTAAAAAATTCCGGTATTCTTCTCCCGAATGTTTTACCACATTAGGATGTGTTTTTCCTAAAATAATGTACTCAATTTCAGGATGTTTTTCCACGACTTTTGGCAAGGCATGAAGTACGGTTTCTATTCCTTTTCCACGACTAAGCAGGCCAAAAGTCATAAGTGAAGTTTTATTATCGAGATGGTATTTTCTTTTGTAAAAATCGTGTGAATTAAAATCAAATGTCGGAAAACCGTGTTCAATAATTCGGATTTTATGCCGCGGTACCTGATAAATATCCCTAAGGAAACTAACAGCCAATTTACTCATTACCACCACTGTTACGGCTTGTCTGGCAATTTCCTTAATGATGGCTTTTTCGCTGAAAGTAGGATTTTTCAGCACCGTGTGCAGCGTTACAATCAATGGAATTTTCAGGCGATGGAGCAAGGGAAGAATATAAACCCCGCTGTTTCCTCCAAAAATACCGAATTCATGTTGTAAAAAACAAATATCCGTATTGTGGTTGATATAATCGGCAGCTTTTAAATAATCTTTCTGATGGCTTTCGCGAATGGTATATTTTACAATATCCGGATAGGGATAAGACTCGTCTTTATCATCCATGGCAACTACATACACCGAATAATTTGTATCCTGCGTATCCTGCGACTGAGCCATCGAACGGATCAGGTTTTCGGTAAATGTGGCAATACCACATTCGCGAGGTTTATACGTACTGATAAATGCAATTTTCATAGCTTCTGTTTACTTTCTACAATAGTCATAGCTTCAAAGGTAGTAAAACCGTGAAGAAACAAGAGAAAACATAACTATTTTTAACATTTCAGGGCGATAACCGTACGATTCATGTGAGGTAACTATTACGTACGGCGCATCTGATCATTTGTTTTCCTGATTTCTCCAAAACATTACACAGATGGATTACATACCCTGCATTGGGTTTCCGAGACAAACGCCCATTCCGTATGCCTTTTCAAGCAACGGATGATCGGGAGGTACCAGGCGAAGTTTTCCGCCCACATCACTTAAAGGTAAATAGCTAATGGTTTCACCGTTTTTCATCACCATTTTTCCGTAATCTTCACGGGCAATTAAATCAACGGCATAAGCCCCGTAACTCGATGCCAACAACCGGTCCATGGGCGACGGACTTCCTCCCCTTTGGATATAACCCAGAATTGTTTTTCGTGTTTCAACGCCCACACCTTCTTCAATTTTTTCAGCAATATATGTAGCTGCCGAAACCTTTTTTGGCTTTTTAATTCCTTCGGCAACAACAACAATTGAGTAAGGTTTCCCTGATTTTACCCTGGATTTCAGATACTTATTAACCAGTTTCATATCGTATGGTAATTCCGGAATTAAAATAACATCACCACCCCCGGCCATTCCGGCATACAACGACAACCAGCCGGCGTGGTGCCCCATCACCTCAATAACCATGATGCGTTTGTGGGAGTTGGCGGTGGTGTGCAGCCGGTCAATGGCATCGGTTGCAATAAGTAATGCCGAATCGAATCCAAAAGTTTGGTCGGTTCCCCACACATCATTATCAATGGTTTTGGGAAGCCCAATTACATTAAGCCCTTCCTGCGCCAGCAAAGAAGCTGTTCGCATGGTTCCGTTGCCGCCAATGCAGACGATACAATCAAAACCCTGTTTCTGGTAATTTTTTTTAATAAGTAGTGGTTTTTCGTTTGCCAGATGATGCTCTTTTTTAAAGGGCTTTTCACGGGAAGTTCCCAAAATGGTTCCTCCCAGGGTTAAAATTCCCGAAAGGGAAGCCTCATCCATGGGAATATAGTCGTTATGCAGCAGACCCAGAAAACCGGAGGAAATACCTACTACTTCCATCCCGTATTTTAAAATGGCAGTTTTGCCTACTCCCCGAATGGCAGCATTTAGCCCGGGACAATCTCCCCCAGCCGTCAGAATTCCTATTTTCTTTGGTTTTGTCATGTTTTGTTAATTTTAGTTAAGATATAACAAATTTACTATTTTTGAGCAATATATCCTGCTCGGGGTAAACCTAATTTAAATATTTCTACCATGAAAAAACGGAAAATCGCTTTCCATTGGCAAATCTTAATAGGTATGGTAATTGGCGTAATGTGGGGTTTGCTGGCTGTTCATTGGCAATGGATTCAATTTACGGATTACTATGTCAAACCCTGGGGAACCATATTTATTAATTTATTGAAATTGATTGCTGTTCCTTTGATTATTGTGTCATTAATTAGCGGGGTAAGTAACCTTACCGATATTTCCAAATTATCACGCATTGGATTTAAAACATTGGGTTTTTATATTCTTACAACGGTTATAGCCATAACAGTGGGGCTAATCATTGTAAATATTTCCAATCCCGGGAAGGTTTTTCCGGAAGAAAAGGCTTCAGAGTTTAATCAGAAATACGCAAGTAATGTTAAAGAAAAACAATCTCAGGCGGCTGAATTAAAGGAAGTTTCTCCATTACAACCGTTGGTGGATATTGTGCCTTCAAATTTTTTTAATGCACTCACCGACAATACTAAAATGCTACAAGTTATCTTTTTCGCCATTTTATTCGGGATAGCCATGGTTTTTATTCCGGCTGAAAAAGTGAAACCGGTAAAAGATCTTATCGATGGTTTGAATGATGTGGTGTTAAAAATTATAGACATCATTATGAAGATGGCCCCCTTTGGTGTATTTGCCCTCATTGCCGCTTTGATTGTAGATGTAGCAGGTGATCATCCCAAGGATACCCTTTCGCTTTTTGCCGCTTTAGGTCTGTATGCCCTGACAGTGATTCTGGGTTTACTGATCATGATTTTTGTGATTTATCCCATTTTTATCAAGCTATTTACTAAAATTAAATACCGCAAATTTCTGAAAGCTATTTCGCCTGTACAATTGTTGGCTTTTTCAACGAGTTCCAGTGCGGCCACTTTGCCATTCACCATGGAAACAGCCGAAGAAAAACTGGGGGTTTCCAACGAAACAGCCAGTTTTGTGCTTCCGTTGGGGGCAACGGTAAATATGGACGGAACCAGCCTGTATCAGGCGGTAGCCGCGGTATTTCTTGCTCAGGTATATGGCATGCACCTGGGATTGGGTGCGCAACTTACTATTATTTTAACGGCAACACTGGCTTCAATTGGCTCAGCTGCCGTACCCGGTGCAGGAATTGTAATGCTGGTAATTGTACTGACGGCAGTTGGAATTCCTACCGAAGGCATTGCACTGATTTTTGCCGTGGACCGGCCGCTCGACATGCTTCGTACAGCTGTAAATGTAACCGGCGATACCACCATTGCCAGCATTATTGCCAGCAGCGAAAACGAACTGGATATTTCGGTGGCTAATGCCTGATTTAAAACCGAATAATCCATTTGAACAAAAAGCTGCAGGCCGGACAAATTTAACCTAAATCAATATTGCTTTCTCCTTTGTCTTGCTTTTTCTGTTTTCCGCACTCTGACAAAAAAGGCTCTGTATCCCTTTATTTATAGGGGATAATTTTTAAATTTTTGTTATTTTACTCCGGTTTTTAAGCCTGTGATAAACAATACTAACCTTCGGCTTTAGCCATTAAAATCGTTAACGGCTAAAGCCGTTTTGGGTTTTATTCTGCATTCTTAATTTTGCATTTTTCATTTTTCTCTGTGGCAGGGATGGCAGCGGCAGCGCCCGCCAGCGAAAGGGAATGTGGAGCAGGCTGGCAAATGCTGACGAAGGAAGCACCTTGCCAGCCGTGGCGGAACACCCCTTTTGGGGGCGGGACTAAAGCGGACAGCCCGGTGAGGTTGGCGGGGGCATCAGCGCAGCAACCGCAGCCACCCAAAATAAAG
>CAJXKB010000062.1 GCA_913055825.1 uncultured Bacteroidota bacterium | reverse complement strand
ACCGGATTAGAAATCCTGTCTGCCCTTTCCATTCGGATTGCAAATCCGAATGAGCTCCTTTTTCCCGGGTGTGGTTTGCAACTACCCGTTCGCTCTTCCGGATTTGTAATCCGGAAGCTTTTGGGGCTAAGGATTTTTAATCCGGCCTAATCGTTTCTTCTGTTTTTATTTTTAAAACAATTGATATTTAGCTTTTTACAGTTTTGGTTTGACATAATATTTTTCTGTAGTACACCGAACCTTCATAATCATGCGCGTGTGAAGTGGTCTAAAAAAATCGTCATGGATGTTTCATTTTTCTTTTTTGTCCAACCGGATTAGAAATCCTACCTGCCCTTTACATTCGGATTGCAAATCCGAATGAGCGGTGCTTTTACTACCCTTGTGCTCGTTTGCAACGAGGACGAGGTGGATACCTCAGAAATTCGCCAAAATTAAAAAAGCCCGAACCCAAAAGTCCGGACTTTTTTTATCATTGAATCTTCAGAGAAATTTATTTTTTCTTTTTGGCTTTCCTTTGCTCAAGCTTAGCAGCTTTTGCTTCAATCAGTTTATCTTCCCGCGTACCATGCAACAAATCGTAAGCAATGGGACTAGCGGTAAATACCGAAGAATAAGTACCAATTATGATACCAATCATCAAAGCGAAAACAAAACCGCGAATTACCTCACCACCAAACAGGAAAATTACCAACAAAACAGCAATTGTCGTGCCCGAAGTATTCATGGTACGTGCCAAAGTTTGGTTCAAACCTTCGTTCATATTACGTTTTAACGTATGTTTTGGAAACAGATGGACGTTTTCACGAATACGGTCAAAGATAATCACCGTATCGTTGATTGAATACCCGATAATTGTCAGGATAGCAGCAATAAAAGCCTGGTCCACTTCCATACTAAAAGGCATCCATCCATGAAACAGGGAAAATATACCAATAGTTATCATTGTATCGTGGAACAAAGCCGCAACTCCTCCCACTCCATATTGCCATTTCTTAAACCGGACAGCAATGTATATGAAAATAATGACAAGTGCAAAGAAAACAGCAAAGTAGGCTTTCTCGCGGATATCATAAGCAATTGTAGGCCCGAATTTTTGAGAGCTCAAAATGCCGAGCAGTTTGTTTGTCCCCTCCACATCGGATGTAAATGCCTTAAAGCTGATTGCTTTTTTGTAATACGGTTTCAGCCCTTCATATAATTTCTTCTGGATAACCGAGTCAGCTTTGTCATTATCGCTGTTAATCAGATACTTTGTAACAATCTTAATCTGATTGTCAGGGCCAAAGGTTTTAACCGTTGGAGCCTGTTTATCAAATTCAGCAGTCAGTACTTTACGTATTGATTCGGTATTTACATTTTTATCAAAGCGCACCACATAAGTACGACCTCCCGTAAAATCAACCCCGAAGTTCAATCCTTTGGTAAAGAGAGAAACCAAACCAATAATAATTAAAGTACCTGAGAAAAGATAAGCTTTTTTACGAGCCTTAATAAAATCGAATTTAGTTTTAGATAACACATTGGCCGTCCATGCAAATGAAAAGTTTACCTTTTTATGACGATCAAGCATACTGTTAAAAATCAAACGGGAGATAAAGATGGCCGTAAATAACGAAGATAACAGGCCTATAATAAGCGTAGTAGCAAAACCCTGGATTGGACCTGTGCCAAATACATACAGTACAACCCCGGTTAATAAGGTAGTTACGTTACCATCAATAATAGCAGAATAGGCATTTTTATACCCGTCGGTCAAAGCCAGACGGACTCCTTTACCTGCTCGCATTTCTTCTTTTATACGCTCGTAGATAATTACGTTGGCATCAACTGCCATCCCCAAAGTTAAAACGATACCGGCAATACCTGGTAATGTAAGCACAGCACCGAGCGATGCCAATACGCCAAACAGAAAAAATACGTTAACAATCAACGCCAGGCTGGCTACCCAACCTGCTTTGTTATAATAAACGATCATGTAAGCCAACACCACAAAAAAGGCAAGGATAAAACTGTTCATCCCCGCTCGTACTGCTTCACGCCCCAGCGAAGGGCCAACAACAGCCTCTTCAACAATTTTTGCAGGAGCAGGTAATTTACCGGCTTTCAGGATATTGGCAAGGTCTTTGGCTTCTGTTACACTCATGCCGCCACCGCTAATAGAAGAACGCCCATTGGGAATTTCATCATTAACAACAGGAAAAGAATAGACATATCCATCGAGGACAATGGCCACCTGTTTTCCAACATTTTCACCGGTCAGGCGTTTCCATACTTTAGCTCCCTGGCTGTTCATCTGCAGGTCAACCGTAACACGGCCGTTTTGATCATAATCCTGACGGGCATCAGAAATCACATCGCCACCGAGGGCAGCGCTTCCATCGCGACTACTGGCTTTTAAAGCAACCAACTGCAAATAGTTGGGCGTTTTGGGGTCAGGTTTTACCGACCAGGCCAGTTTCAAATCTCTTGGGAAAAGGTTTTTTACCAAGCGTAGCATATGATTTACCCGCGCTGTATCTTTAATTGCAGCAACACCTACCCTGGCAGAGGCAGCCGGGTAATAACGGCCATCTTTGTTCTGATAGAATGAAGGTTGCAGGTAAGCATAAAGCGGATTTTTCTTCGCATAATTTTTAAACGACGCCTTTTGTGCCTGTAATTTTGTAGTATCTTTTTCAATTTGTTTCAGCAATTTATTGCTACTTGTATCGGCGGCCTGCTTATTTTGTCCGGCAAGTGCTTTGCCTCCTTTAGTAGAAGATGCACTTAGAGAATCGGCATTCAGCAAAGCTTCTTCTGAACGCAGTTTAGCATTAGCAGCATCGAAATAGGTATAAATATCAGAAAAATTATAGGTTTCCCAGAATTCGAGTTTGGCAGTTCCCTGTAATAATTTCCGAACCCTCGACGGGTCTTTTATGCCGGGAAGTTCCACCAAAATCCTGCCACTTGTGGCCAGCTTTTGAATATTAGGCTGGGCAACACCAAAACGGTCAATACGTGTGCGGAGAATCTGGAAAGTACGATCAACGGCACCTTCTGTTTCCTTTTTTAGTACCGACATCACTTCGGCATTGGTTGAAGTGGTAGTAATGCCCTTATCTTTGAATTCATATAAAAATATGGAAGCCAATTTGGCATTTGGATCGATCTGGTTGAAAGCTTGTCCGAAAAGTACAACAAAATCTTTATTACTGTGTTTTTGCATTTCGTGGGCCATTTTCATGGCTTTCAGAAATACAGGATCAGTACTATGACCCGCCAAAGCAGAAATAATATCATCCACTTTAACTTCCAACACCACGTTCATGCCCCCTTTAAGGTCAAGACCAAGGTTTAATTCCCTTGCTTTGGCTTCCTTGTAAGTGTACTTGGCAATCAACATGTTATACACCGGTTCGTTGGCAACACTGTCAAGGTAATACTTTTCACGGGCTTTGGCAATTGAATCGAGATCATATATCTCCAAAGCCTGATTTCCTCCTGCCAGCTGTTTTGCCATGTTCACAGCCTGGTCGTTACGCGCGTATTCTTTTGCTTTTTTCTGTACCCTTGCTGCCACATATGTAAAGCTTAACTGATACAGACAAACCAGCGCAAAAGCAATGGCAAAAAACTTAATAGCTCCTTTGTTTTGCATTTGAAATTAGATATTTATGATTTTACGTTCATTTTACGAGGGTGCAAAAATAGAATAATATTTGATAATTAACAATATACTTTCCGGTTAGAGTCCCGATTAAACGAAAATATTCAGCTTCAGTACCGAAGCCATTTCCATAATTCGGCATAGTTTACTTTTTTACCGTAGATAAGAATGCCTATGCGATAGATTTTACCGGCGACGAAAGTTGTGAACACAAAAGTAAGTAATAACAAGCCTGCCGAAAGGCCTATTTGCCAAAACGGTACACCAAAAGGAATGCGCATCATCATAATTACAGGTGAAGTAAACGGGATCATCGACATCCACAGAGCCAGCGCACCATCGGGCTGGTTGGCCACAACACCGGTCATGGCCACGGAGAAAATAAGCGGAATAGAAATAGGCAACATAAACTGCTGAGCATCAGCATCGTGGTCAATAGCTCCACCAACAGCTGCAAATAAAGACGCATACAGTAAATATCCACCAAGAAAATAAAAGATGAAGCTAAAAATCATTACCTTGATATTTATCCCCGAAAGCAATTCCGATATCTGCCCCAAAGCCATTGTTTTGCTATCTATTGAGCCCGGAGCCTGCATTTGGGCAACAGCTGTTTTTTGTTCGCCCAATTTTGTTAAATCAGATGAAAAATCACCATGTCCGAAACCGGCCTGGTAAATTCCCACAAAAGCGAAAGTAAGAAAAACCCACAACAGAAACTGCGTGAGGCCCACCATGGCCACACCGATAATTTTTCCCATCATCAGCTGAAAAGGCTTTACCGAAGAAATAATAACTTCCACAATGCGATTGGATTTTTCCTCCATCACCCCTTTCATCACCTGGGCACCAAACATAAAAATGAAAAAATAAATCAGCAGACCCGAAAATATAGCGAGGCCGACCTCCACATCTGTGTTGCTCTCTTTTTCTTCACCATTTTCGGCCACTTTAATGGTAACCAGGTTAATATTTACTTTGGAAGACTTTATCTTATTGGGGTCTATTCCCTCGGCGAGCAGTTTTTTATTTTGTACCACCCGTTTCATTACCATTTTAATATAACTGCGCAAATCAAGCCCGGGCTGCTTAACCGAATACAACTCTGCATTCACGGGCACATTAAGCGAAGGCCGGGGAATGTAAAGAAGCAGGTTACCCTGCAATAAAGCTACTTTTTTTGCTTGTGCAACCGGCTGGTCCACATAATAAAAATGAATATTTTCCTGATCTTGAAATTTCTGAAATAGCCAGCCGGTTTCATCCAGTACAGCCACCTTGCGCAAACTTTCCCCTCCTAAACTACTCAGGTAAACCGGTAAAATTACTAATGCCGCCATCAGTATCGGGCCGAGGATGGTCATCACAATAAATGACTTTTTCCGGACACGCGTAAGGTATTCCCGCTGTATTATAAGGAGTATCTTTTTCATGGATTGTACAAATAACAAGAACATGCAAATATCCGAAAAAATAGCCTTCAAATCCCTTTGTGTTTTTTGAAAAAATCAGCAGACTCTGATTAAACATGGGATAAATTTCAATGAAAAATATTTGCTATCGTTCAACTCCTTTAGAGTTGAACCATACACGAAATAATTCCACAGGTTACACCTGTGGCTATTATTGTTTAATCCCTTCGGGATTTATTCCAGCGCATCAAAATAGGAATTAGCCCTGTTTAAGTTTAACCTTAAAACCAGTACCTGTATTAAAAATGCGCAAATAAATACGAACGCGTTGCAAACGCGTACGAGATAAAGTTTGGAGTGCCTAAAGTTTGGAGTGCCTAAAGTTAGTTACAATATCCAATTTTTAACTCCAAACTCCGCACTCCAAATTCCAAACTTCAAACTTCAAACTCCAAACTTCAAACTCCAAACTTCAAACTCCAAACTTCAAACTTGCTTCCGGTCGGTTTACCGCCTTTAGTTTTCAACTATTTCATTTTATAAAAGTAATCATATTTCATTTTTCATCGGTTTGGCTACCTTTGCGAAAATTTTTGAAATCATGGAAAAAATAGAAGAACGTTTTATCCGATATGCAAAAATAGATACGCAATCGGATCCTGAAAATGATAATAATTGTCCTTCCACTGAAAAGCAGTGGCAACTGGCTAATCTGCTGGTTGAAGAGCTAAGGGAATTGGGGCTAAAAGATGTCAGCATTGACGATCACGCTTATGTGATGGCCTCACTGCCTGCTAATACCAAAGGCAACATCCCGGTAATTGGCTTTATTGCCCACATGGATACGGCACCCGACTTTTCAGCCGAAAACGTTCAACCTCAAATTCATAAAAATTATGATGGTAAAGACATCGTTTTAAATAAAAAGGAAAATATTGTCCTTTCACATGACTATTTTCAGGAATTAAATCAATATGTGGGGAAAACCCTGATTACCAGCGACGGCACTACCCTGCTTGGCGCAGATGACAAAGCCGGCATAGCCGAAATCATCGGTGCCATGGAGTACCTGATGGAACATCCCGAAATTAAACACGGTAAAATCCGCATTGCTTTTAATCCCGACGAAGAGGTGGGAAAGGGCGCACATTTGTTCGACGTGGAAAAATTTGGTGCACAGTGGGCTTACACGCTTGACGGCGGGCCTTTGGGCGAACTGGAATATGAGAATTTCAACGCTGCCGGTGCCAAAGTAATTATCAAAGGCAAAAGTGTCCATCCAGGAACGGCTTATCATCAAATGTTAAATTCGATGCTTGTAGCTAAAGATTTTATCGGGGCATTGCCTCCTAATGAAATTCCCGAAAAAACACGTGGCTATGAAGGGTTTTACCACCTCTACCAAATGAAAGGAAGTGTGGAAGAAACCATGTTGCAGTATATCATCCGTGATCACGACAAAAAACTATTTAAAGAAAAGAAAGCTTTGTTTTTGCAAACGGCAAATGCCATGAACAACAAATACGGCGCAAAGGTCGTAAATGTTGATATGGAGGACCAGTACTTCAATATGCGCGAGAAGATTGAACCGCAAATGCACATCATCGAGTTGGCACAAAAAGCCATGAAAACATTGGATATTCAGCCTATTGTACAAGCCATCCGCGGGGGTACCGACGGAGCCCAGTTATCTTTTAAAGGACTTCCCTGCCCTAATATTTTTGCCGGCGGGCACAATTTCCACGGACGTTACGAATTTGTTCCGGTAGAATCGATGGAGAAAGCCATGCAGGTGGTGGTAAAAATTGCTGAACTTACTGCTGAACAATACGGAAAATAATTAGTGGCTATAAGAAAACGTCAAATACTGCGTTACTCTCGCTTTTGAACCAGTCATCCCGATTTATCGGGACTCCTTAATTTCAAAAGCTTCGAAAGCCTTGTCTTTAACGTTTTCTTATGACCCACTACAAAATCAATAGTTTTCTTATAGACACTGATTACCTCCTCGCAATCTTTATAATTTCCCGACATTGTTATATCACTATGTGCTCCCCTTTTTTCCGGATCTAAAGTGATAAATGAAACATGTCAGATTCTCACGGTACGCCTACCCACTATCCTCCTCCGGATGCCTCAGAATTAAATGGGTGAAAAGGGAGTGCGGGCCTTTCCCATTTCCATACCATTTCGAAACCCGGTCGATCTTATTCCAGATGTTTCACCAGGGCGCCCCATTTTTTATCCACTTTAAAGTTGTGTTTCAGGAAGTAATTCCCAAGCAGGTAATGTGCTTTAATAATGGCTACATCTTTAGCTGCCATTCGTGTAAAGAAATCGTTAATCATAGCTGAGCCAATGCCTTTGCCTTGAAGCGGACTGGTAACCGCCGTACCATCCAGCCGGACAATGTTGTTTTCCAAAATCCGGTAGCTGATAGCGCCTATAACCCGCTCGTACTTGTCGGTTACCACAAAATATTTATCCATCTGCGACACCGTCTTGGGATAATTTTCTTCGTAAAAAAGCTGGTATAATTTACCTACTTCGGCAGCATCACGTGGCTCGCGCATAGTGTAAGTTAAACCGCTTTTGTCTTTTATAAGTGTCTGAACAATAATCTGTTCTTTATTTTTATCCACCACTTTTACAAAATCCATTTCCTGATAATGTTTCATTTTCGGGAAGACCATTTTACTAAAAATACGCCGGTCGACGGGATCCTCAAGGGTAGCCTGTAAATCGGACAGTTCGACCATCTGAATGATTTCAGTATCCGGTTTATCCGTCATTTTTTGCAAAAGTTTGTCAAAAGCTTGTTTCACCCTTTCGTTAAAGTGGCTGAAATAGGTATGCTTATAAAAATAAAAACGATCTATTTCGCTGAGTTTAAATATTTTAAAAAGATCAAAAATTTCAGAAAGCGTTTGTTCCCTTGCCTCTTTAGTAGCATCAGGATTAAGTTTGAGCCATTGGTCATAGTTAAAAATAGCGCTATGTATTTTGAGCGAAATATAATGGGTATCCTTTTGTTCATTAATAAACTCATCAATACTCTCTTCAAGATGAAGCGATCTCAGGTAGCCGTCGGTTGTATTCCTCAGGAAAACGCGCCACTCTTCAAGCAATTCAAAAGTTTCCTTTTTCCCGAGACTCTCAATCATAGCTTTGTATATCCAGTTAAACTTAAGATGAGTGCTACCCCAGGGATAAAGTGCGATGGTTTTTTGATAGAAATTTTTAATCATGGGCATCAACAGGCTTTGAATATGGTCGTACCGACCGTAGCCCGTGAGCGAAATAATAACTGCACTCTCTTTAAAATCCAGTTCCGGTACCATAATATTACGGGGCGAGATGGCTCCGGGAATAATTTTACGCCGGCTGATTTTCCAGGTTCTGAAAATAACGGCAAACGATTTGATAAAAAGCTGATGCCAGGCATAAGGTTGCGAATTACCGGCCCAGTGGTGTATTTCGGACATCTGTCTTATTTTTTCCCATACCCGCAGGCCGCCCAGGTATTGACTCGATCTCACCCCGTTTTCAGCATTGCTGATACCTAACGAGGATAAAACGGGTAAATCGAACGGATAATCCGACAAATAGGCATTCCAGTATAAATCGGAACTATTTGAATTCGGAGTTTCATCGCGGGTAATTACAAGATGTAAATCATAATGTTTGTTATTTACGGTATTGACTGTAAGCCGGTAGTGCCGGAAATCAGAAAACGATTGTAATTTGGTAATCCACAAGCCTTCAGGGATAATTTTGTCCACGGTAAATGTATTCTGGCTGAAAATCAGGTGGATTGACTCTTCAAGAAAAACCGTATTAGTGATGATCTTTCTCATTCGCCGCTTTTGATCGGTCGGAATCCCATACTCAAAAACAATGACATTGTCCCAGAAACCTTTGGGCAGATTATTGCGTAAGTGCTGCATTTTCATATCAAAAACAGCATAAAGCTCATGAAAATACTGCTTTGCAAGTTTCGACAAATATCTGTCTTTCTGATGTAAAATCCAGGCTGCAAACTCCGCTCTTATCGATTTGTAATAATATGGGTGTTGTTTCCCAAAGTTAAACAGCAACTCCAGGATATCTTCAAACTGTTTCCGTGTAGTTCCTTTGGCAGGCCATTTCATATTTTCGCGATAAGCAAACAGTCGTTTCCGAAAAGAAGCCAGCTGATGTTTCCCCAAACTGCTTTCGGCAATCGCTTTGATGGTTTTCGTATCCAAAAAAGTTTTCCCCGATTGGATAAACACCGGAAGTACTTCCTGATAATCAGGATTGGGATCATAGATTAGTAAACTCCGATAGGCTAATGCCCTCACCCTGTGCTCGCGGTGGCAGGCCATGGCTTCCAGCCTCCGGCGGATAACAAGTGCTATCCTCCGTTGCGATTCCGCAAGCTGTTCACCCAACAAATTGATGGATTGAATTTGATTTTCTCCGCTGGTAAAAAGGGCATCAATAATCAAGCCGTTGATAAAAACAATAAGGCTGTTACTAATGGTAGGGATAGAAATAATCTTGCGTCTTTCAATATTTGTATTCACACACGAAGGGTAGCAAAGCTGGGCCGAATACTCTTTTAAAGGTAAATCCCAACCCTCTTTTACGGGGCTGAATTCGATCAACTGTGCATTGCCCATCCAAAGCAAGGGCTGAAGTGCCAAACGGCCAAAATTAAGCTGTTTACCTTTTATCTGATATGAAAAATCACCAATAACACAGCGTCCCCCCGGAACAGGTTTGAATAAAAGCCTTTTCCCACTCGATTTATTGATAAAATAATAATCTTCATAATAAATATCATCTTCGAGGATACCCAGATCGCGGTAGAACCAGCGTGGAATTAACACCTCCAGCTCTTCAACCCGGAAGCTGATTTTATCTGACTGATATAACTTTTTAATTGTTTCGGCAAAATTTTTCTCTATATTTTTGCGGTTAAACGACCCTTTTGGTGTAAGTTCTTTCTTTTCCTGTGAAAAAGTCCTGCTCAAAACTGAAAAATTTATGACCCTTTCGTAAGGTGCCACTCCGGTGTTGGCAGTTTGAACAATTTGATGAAAATACTTGCGCAGGCCCTCCTGCGTATTTTGCGATTTAACCACAGTGTCTTCCCGGTCGGGGACAATTAAAAGCACATTGTAAGGCCTTGCATCGCCTACCAGAAATGCATATTTCACACCCGGCACGCCATTAAATTTCTGTTCGATTGTGCGGGGTGCAATAGTTTGACCTTTATTGTTTTTATAGATATCTTTCACCCGGTCTACGATTTCGTGATGACCATCGGGTGAAATGGTGAAAATATCACCGGTGGGGAGCCAATAATTTTTCTCAGGATTTTTGGAAGGATAAGCTATTGTGCTTCCGGGAGGTGCTTCGTTGAGATAACGGGCAATGTAATGCCCACTAATTTCAAGTTCGCCACTTTTTTTCAGGCGGGTATAAACTCCGGGCAAGGCTTTACCGGTTGAATTATCAACATATTCGCCGGGAGGTGTCATGGTGATGCCCCCGGTGGCCTCGGTCATGCCAAACCCGCTACTCAGTTCAACACCATGTGAATGAAAAAATCTAAAAACTTTAGGGCTAAGATATCCCGCAGCCGACAAACCCCAATGCAAATTATTACCAATCACGTCTTTGTGAAGAATCTCATTTCTTAACTCGTCGCTGGTAATATTATTAAGCCTTTCTAACGCCTTTTCGTAAAGCTGCATCCATCGGATGGGGACACTGATAAATCCGGTAGGATTCAATTCGGGAAATAATTTCAACAAAGTATTTGAAGAAGTGTTTCCCACAAAAACATAGGTTCCGTGCCAGTAAATGGAGCCCATAAGTTCAAGATAGCGGCCAAAGGTATGAAACAAAGGCAAAAAGCAAAGCATGGTTTCGTTTCCGGTTTCCGGTAGTGATGCGTGGCGGGCAAATCGCTTTGCAATAAGGTTATAATAGGAAAAAGAAACGCCCTTAGGAATGCCTGTGCTACCCGAAGTAAACATGGTAGTAGCCACTTCGTAAAGTTTGCGTTTGGGGTGTTTTTTTAAAATAGCATCTACCTCTTTATAATTTAATTCCTTGGCTTTTTCCTGCAAGGTTTCAGTATCATTATCTTCAATATTCTGACTAACCAGAATTTTAAAACCCATCCGATATTGCTCTTTTACATTTTTCAAACGCAAAACCCTGTCCAGCGTATCGGCAACAATAATATTGATATCCAGCTGTTTTAATATATCAGCCAAAATTTCTTCCGAAAAATGAATGTTTAGGGGCGTGTCGTAAATACCATACATTAAACAAGCCAGGTCAACGGTGGCACTGTCCACCGAGTTTGCTGAGAAAATGGCCACCCGGGGCACTTTTTCCATGGCATAAAAAGAGGCGGCAATTTCGCGGGCATAGTTAAAAATTTGTAAATAGCTAAAGTGCTCCTTCCGCCCTTCCGTAAGGTTAATAAAAAGTGTTTTCTCAGGATGTTCGTTCACCCGCTGTTCAAACATCTCTTTTAAACCGTAATCGGTTTCCTGCAAAATAACAAAAACCTTTTCGGCCCATTCCGTTCTTTTCTCCAGGGAAGATAATTTGGAAAGAAACTCCTTACGGGCCGTTAAATCGAGAAACCGAAAATACTCTTCTTGTGAAACAATTTGTTCCTTTTCAATTTTATTCAGTTCGTCCAACACAAAATCGGCATGAAAATTACTATTCTTTTTATGTGTCAGATTTTCAATTTTAAGAATTAAGTTCTTCATTGTATTAATGTTATGGCAATGCCGGTGAACTATTGTTCTATTTACGAGGAGGCTTCTAATAATTCCTTTCCAGATACAAAGTTACCCATAAATTTAGTGTGCTAAAATAGTCATTCCGTAACAAATTAAGCATGGTTACCGGTTTGAGAAGGTATTCACTACACAAAAAAAGCGGCCGGCATGGAAGCGGCAGCCGGTGGAAGGCGGGGGCTTGGTTTTTGCAGGCGCGAGGAGGCTGAGGAACGAAGACCCCGCAGCGCCTTTGCAAAACCTGCCCACGCCGACAACGCTATAGCGGACAGGCCGTTAAGCCGCCCAAAATAGAAAGTCAGAAGAACAAACTCATCCTACAACCCTGTATTCCAAATGCACTTTTTATGATTTTTTTTATGATTTTTTTGGCATTTAAAAAATATCTGATACATTTGCATATATTCTATATTTAAGTACGCAATGACTGAATTAATAAAAAAGATATTTTACTTCTACTACGACGGATTTAAAAGCATGACCGTAGGTAAGCGATTGTGGATCATTGTATTGATAAAATTATTTATTATATTTGCTGTGTTTCGATTATTCTTTTTTCATGATTTTCTAAAGAGTAATTTTAAAACAGATAAGGAAAGAAGCAATTATGTTATTGAACAGTTAATTAAACCAAGTACTAATCATAAATAAAACGCTTATGGAACATTTTAACATGGCCCTGGTCAATTGGTCGCGTGCACAATTTGCACTCACGGCGTTGTATCACTGGTTGTTTGTCCCGCTAACGCTGGGTACCAGTTTTATACTTGCCATTATGGAGACCATCTATGTAAAAACGGGGAAAGACATCTGGAAACGCATCACTAAGTTTTGGATGACCCTGTTTGGTATTAACTTCGCTATCGGTGTGGCCACCGGTATCATTTTGGAATTTGAATTTGGTACAAACTGGTCGAACTATTCCTGGTTTGTGGGCGACATTTTCGGTGCCCCGCTGGCCATTGAGGGGATTATGGCCTTTTTTATGGAATCGACTTTTTTTGCAGTCATGTTTTTTGGCTGGAACAAGGTAAGCAAAGGATTCCATCTGACCTCTACCTGGTTGGTAGCTATTGGATCTAATCTTTCTGCTTTATGGATTCTTGTAGCCAATGCATGGATGCAAAACCCGGTGGGGATGCATTTTAACCCGGAAACTGCCCGTAATGAAATGGTTGATTTTTGGGCGATTTTGTTTTCACCCACAGCTGTCAACAAATTCTTACACACTATTTCGTCGGCCTATGTTCTTTCAGCCATTTTTGTTATCGGCGTAAGTGCCTGGTTTCTTTTAAAGAAACGTAATCTGGTACTTGCCAAAAGAAGCATTGTGGTAGCTGCTACTTTCGGTTTAATCACTTCAATTTTCATGGTATTAACCGGTGACGAATCGGCCCGTCAGGTTTATAATGTACAGCCCATGAAATTTGCTTCCATGGAAGGTTTGTATTATGGTGAAAATAATGCACCCCTGGTAGCTATCGGATTTTTTGACCGGACACCAAGCCCGACAAATCCGAACTCCAAGGAATGGGCTGCCAAATTTGAAATTCCAAATATGTTATCCTACATGGCTACTTTAAACCCACATGCTTTTATTCCGGGTATTCACGATTTGGTTCATGGTAATGAAGCCCACAATATTATTTCGTATTACGACCGGATAAAAATGGGTAAGCTGGCTATCAATGCGCTGAAAGAGTTTCAGCTGGCAAAAAAAGCTGCCAACGACAGCACGGCGAAAACCGCTTTAAAAACTTTTGAAACCAATTATAAATATTTTGGTTATGGTTATTATGACAATCCGCACGATCTCATTCCCAATGTACCACTCACTTTTTATTCATTCCACACTATGGTGGGACTGGGATTTTGGTTTGTACTCTTGTTTATATTGTCGCTTATTTTTGCATTGAAAGACAAATTGCTACAAAAACGCTGGTTGTTATATCTGGCTTTATGGACCATTCCATTGGCCTGGCTGGCTTCGGAAGCCGGATGGATGGTTGCGGAGTTCGGCCGTCAACCTTGGGTGGTACAGGATTATATGCCTACACTTTCGGCTGTTTCCAATATCGACCACACCTCGGTAATGATTACTTTTTTCCTTTTTGCTGTTGTCTTTACCGTATTACTGATTGCCGAAATCAAAATTATGCTGAAACAGATTAATCAACTTAAAGATGGAGGGCACAAATAATGTTTGAAAACTTATCATATATAGCATTACAACAGTACTGGTGGGCTATAATTGCCCTGCTGGGCGGAATTCTTGTATTCATGCTCTTTGTTCAGGGCGGACAAACCCTGCTGTACACAATTGGAAAAACCGATACCGAAGTTAAAATGCTGGTTAATTCGCTGGGTCGTAAATGGGATCTCACTTTCACCAGTCTTGTAGTTTTCGGTGGCGCTGCTTTTGCATCCTTCCCCCTGTTTTATTCTACCAGCTTTGGCGGGGCGTACTGGGTATGGATGATCATTTTATTTGCTTTTATCCTTCAGGCCGTGTCTTACGAATACCGCACAAAAGCCAATAACTGGCTTGGTACCAAAACATACGATATATTCCTGTTTATCAACGGTTTAATTGGTACTGTATTTTTGGGGACAGCTGTGGCAACTTTCTTTACCGGATCGCTGTTTTCAGTTAACGCTATGCATCATTCATTTTGGCAATCTGCCTATAAAGGGCTTGAACTGGCCTTGAATTTCGGACGTTACGCTACTTACGTGAACCTTTCTTTGGGGCTGGCAGTCTTTTTTCTGGCCCGCATACTGGCTTCAATGTATTTTATGAATAATATTGATGATGAAACCATCAGCCAACGCGCCCGGAAAATAGTAATGAAAAGCACTATACCTTTCCTCATATTTTTTCTGTTCTTCCTTATTAATGTGTTGGTGATGAACGGTTTTAATTATGATCCCGTAACTAAAGTGGTAAATATGGAATCCTTCAAATACCTGCACAACCTGTTGGCTATGCCATTGGTTTTGATTTTAATGTTGTTGGGGGTTGTGGCTGTGTTGTGGGGTATTTACAGGGTCTATTTTGCTGCCGAAAAATGTGGACGAAAAGCCGTTTGGTTTACAGGTGCAGGGACAATAGTAACCGTATTCTCCTTATTACTTACAGCCGGGTATAATCATACTGCTTTTTATCCTTCCATTTACAATTTGCAAAGTTCGTTGACCATTCAAAACGCATCGTCAAGTCAATACACATTAACGGCAATGGGCTACGTTTCGTTGTTGGTGCCTTTTGTTGTAGCGTATATTTGGTATGCATGGTCGCAAATGAACAAAAAGTCTATTACAAAAAAGGAAATGGAAGAAGACTCACATGCTTATTAATCATTAAAAAAACAAGAAATTATGTACACAGAACAAATAATATGGTTAATCACATGGCCGGTTCTCATTTGGTTTTCATACAAAATGGCACGACTGGCCGTGAACAAATTTGAAAAGAACGAACAGGCAGCGGAAGAATAACCGCACGCCCAAATCCTTACGAAGGCCCTGGTTGAAAAATCAGGGCTTTTTTTTGGCATTTTGTTAGACTTTTGTTGTGCTTCATGCAAAAAAAGATAAAGAAACAATGAAAATTTTGTTAGCAAATAAAAAAATAGAAAGAAATGTCACCGCACAAGCATACACGACTTGTCCCGTTTTTCGGGATTTACAATTAACACGAGCCGACACACAACCCTTTGAAGCTCATCGCTATGACGAATATTTTTATAGGACTTTACCGTCATCGTTAAACACTATTTTTTTACTACCTTTACTGGGACTCTTGGATATAAGGGCGTAGTTACAAACTACGCCCAGAGTTGGGGCTTAAATAAGAAGTAAAATTCACTATACTTATTCCTGTATTAATTAATGTTGCTCTTCCTAAAGATAATACATATTGAAGGTTATCTTTTTTCTTTGGAACAGAAAAGAAATTTGATATGGGAAGAATTTGGGTTTTGGAATTTATTTTTGAACTTGTTTTTGATACAGAAGATATGTAATGGCTTTGTGTTTGCCCACCAATTGTTGTATATTTTAAAAGAATATTTGAGAAAGTTACTGTTTCTGGTACGGTTGCATTAAGTTTTATTGGTACTAAACAACCGGCGGAACAATTTCCTAAGTCGCCATATTTTGAAATAATATAGTTTTCTACATCTTGAGGAAAAGAATACCCTCCAGATAAAGTGTTGTTTATATGAATTGTTCCAAAAGGTGCAAAAGTTTTAGGTCTTGCAGAAATTGAGTAAGAATTTGTTTTTTGTGATATAGGATTTCCATAAAAACCACAGTTTTTAGAAGAATTTGATGAAGAATAACCTAAAATATTATAGCTACCCGTTCCTGCTTTTTGATTTATGCAAACATAATAATTTTGTGTTTGTAAAACAGAAGTGTTTACACTACAATAAACGTCTGAGCCTGCGGAAATTATTTGGGAATTTGGAAGGGTGCATGAACTTAATGGATTTCCGTTAGCGTCGTATAAACTCATTTGTAATACATCGTTTCCTGATTTTGATTTTGCTGAAATCCAAGCACCAAGGTCATATTTTGGAGCTTCTTTTAATTGTATTTCTTGACAGTAGGAATTGTGTGTTGTAGTATCTAAAAAGAACACTTGGTTGGGATTTGAAGAAGAATAGCATCCAAAGTTTGCTTGTCCTGATTGTGTGCTTGCGTGCGTGTTTCCTATGTCGTATGTTCCATCGTTAAATAGGTCTAACTTTAATTGATTTGTAGAAGAAATTGTTGCATTACTTGTTACATTAAATGAAACTGAATCTATGGAGTTTAAAACTCCCTTAAATACAAGACCGACATACGCTGGGCTTTGGGGGGTTAAAACTAATGTTTTTGTTGTTAGAGGAGAGTCACTGACGTAGACATCTTTACAATTTGGAGAGGAACAATTATATTTATAATTTGAGGCATTTAAAACGGTTTTTAGTGGGATGGAGTTTCCAAAATTATCTGTGAAAAGATTGTTGATTGGTTCGTTTTGAAAAGAGATATTCACATAACCAGAGATGTTTTGTCCAAAAGCATATGTTGGTTGAATAGAGTAATTATAGGGTGTGAAAATTGCAAGAACGCTTGTGGCCGACGCCAAAACTATTACAAAAATCATCACCGGGAAAATTGCTTTTTTCATTTTATATATAATATTTAGAGAATACAAATTTAAAAACATTTAGTTTTGAATAAATTACTCAAAGAATATTTTTTAAATTTTTAATTCTTTAATAAAAAAACTACCTAACGATTTCTTTCAAGGTTGAGGACTTTCCTGTTTTCTTGTTTGTTATCTTTTCTAAAATTAGTCCGGCTGGGAAGTTGTATTTTGCCGTGTTGATTGTTGCCTGATTATTCGACGGGTTTACTGTTTCTTGCCCGAGGAGTCGTCCTGAGAGATCGTAAAACTCGACTAATAAACTTGAACCATTGTTGCTTTGGGGTAACTTTAGGTGCAAGTTTTCTCCTTTTCTTATTGGGTTTGGATAAGCTTTATAGGGAGCTTTGTTTGCTTTATGATTGAAGATGCCCGTTGTATTTTTTGTAACATTTACAGTTTGTTTTGAAACGTCTTCTTTTAAAACTGTGTAAAAATTCCACCCATTGGGATGAAGGGGGGAACCATACAAAACTCCTTTTTGAATGAATTGAATTGTATCTATTATATCTATTGGGAAGGTTCCATTACTTGCATTATGTAAATCTGTTGTGTCTGAATATGAAAATTTATTTTTAATAAGATAACTTATATCAACTTGTGTTCCCCCGTCGTCTGTGTGAATTTTTGAAGTTGTGTCTTGATTCGTTGTGTTTAATACTTCTTTTTCTAAGTTACTTCTCCAATCACTTGAATAATTAATACTATTTGGAAGGGTTGCTGAAGAATTAATTTTATGAGGGTCTATGGTCATTGTTTTTGGATCTATATAAGCCAAATAACTCTTTCCATCTTTATTAAATTTGAATCCCATTAACATATAATTCATCCATGTTCCACCAGCCCAACCATACCAAGAAACAGTTACTGCTCCTTTTTTCTCCATCCAAAGTGTCCCTGGCATCGCAGAAGAATTCCTTCTTGAATCTCTTACTTCAAAATCATTTTCAATACTTGTGTTTTGAGTAATTTTATCTTTAAGGAAAATTCCAGATACAGAGTGTGCTTGAGGGGGATTAATTGAATCTCCTGAAATACCTCCAATATATAAATGAGGTAAATTAAAATGTCCATTATGGTCAATTGTTATTTTTTTAATATCAGGATAAGTATTTAATGAAG
>CAJXKB010000061.1 GCA_913055825.1 uncultured Bacteroidota bacterium | reverse complement strand
CTGCAAAACGAGGTGGCGAAGCAGTAGCTTATCAGGGACGGAAAAAGAGTAAAACGACTAATACCCTTATTATTACTGATAGGATGAACATGGTTCCTGCAAACAATAAAAATATTTTTTCATAAGTTTAAGTTTTTCGAACAGTTACTATGTATATTAATGACTATTTACCAGAGGTAAAGTTAATTCTCAACCAGTTCAAAATCAAGTTGGCGACGGACAATATCAACCTGCTTTACCAAAACTTTCACCGGATCACCCAAACGAAGCTTCTGACCGTATTTGCGGCCAATAATCTGATAATTGTCTTCATCCAGGTAGTAAAAGTCGTCTTTCATGTTGCTTAAACGGACGAGGCCTTCGCTTTTGCTTTCAACCAATTCAACAAAAAGCCCCCATTTGCTCACACCTGAAATCAGGCCGTCGAAAATTTTACCCTGTTTGTCGAGTAAAAATTCTACCTGTTTATATTTAATGGAATCGCGTTCTGCTTCCACTGCCCGTTTTTCCATATCGGAACTGTGCTGGCATTTGTCTTCGTAAGCCTCTTTGTTTACCGATCGTTTTCCCTCGAGGTAACGTTCCAATAATCGATGCACCATCAGGTCGGGATAACGCCGGATAGGGGAGGTGAAGTGGGTATAAAAATCGAAGGCAAGGCCGTAGTGCCCTATATTGTCGGTGGAATAGTAAGCCTTTGTCATGGTTCGGATGGCAATGGTTTCAATCATGTTCTCTTCGCCTTTTCCCTGGATTTTATCAAACAAATTGTTGTACGATTTAGCCAATGCATCGTGCGAACGGATGTCCAGCGAATAGCCCAATTTATTTAAAAACTGGGTGAAGGTGTTCAATTTTTCGGGATTGGGCTCGTCGTGTACCCGGTAGACGAATGTCTTGGGCGTTTTGTTGCCTTTTGGTTTCCCGATAAGGGCCGCTACCGATTTGTTGGCCAGCAACATAAACTCTTCTACCAAATGATTGGCTTCCTTTGATTCTTTTACAAAAGTTTCAATGGGCTTACCTTTTTCGTCCAGTTTAAATCCAATTTCGGTGGAATGAAAATTAATGGCCCCGTTATTAAATCGTTGGTTTCTTAAAATGGTGGCAAGGGCATTGAGTTGCAGAATGTTTTCCACAAACTCACCCGTTTCGGTTTCAATAATTTGCTGAACTTCTTCGTAAGCAAAACGCCTGTCGGAGCGAATGACGGTTTTTCCAAACCACTGGTCGATTATTTCGGCTTTGTTGTTCATTTTGAAAACGGCCGAAAAGGTTAGTTTTTCTTCTTCGGGGCGTAACGAGCACACACCATTTGAAAGTTTTTCGGGAAGCATTGGAATGACGCGGTCAACCAAATAAATCGATGTCCCCCGGTTGTACGCTTCGTTTTCGAGGGGAGTTCCGGGACGGACATAATGCGATACATCGGCAATGTGAATACCCACCTCCCACAGGTCATCCTTTATTTTTCTAAGCGAAAGGGCATCATCAAAGTCTTTGGCATCGGCCGGGTCGATGGTGATGGTCCAAGTATTTCTGAAATCCCTGCGTTTGGCAATCTCTTCTTTGGGAATTTGTGTACTGATTTTTTCAGCATCTTCTTCAACCGTTTTTGGAAAGGAGAGTGGAAAGTCGTAATCGGCCAGGATGGCGTTCATCTCCACATCATTGTCACCCGGTCGTCCCAGCACCTCCACAATTTCCCCGAAAGGGTTGTTTGAATGTTCGGGCCAGTCCACAATCGTGGCAACTACTTTGTCACCGTTTTTAGCCTTTTTAAATTGGGTTTTAGGAATAAAAATATCGTAGGGCATGGAAGGATTGTCCGGAATTACAAAGCCAAAATTTTTGCTGATTTCCAGCACTCCCACGTAATTGGTTTTTCGTCTCTCGAGGATTTCAATTACTTGTCCTTCAGTTTTGTGGCCTTTACGTTTGGGAAATAACAATACCTTTACCCGATCGTTGTTGAGGGCATGGTGTACGTTATTTGCAGCTATAAATATATCTTCGCCACCCTCATCAGAAATAAGATATGCTTTTCCTGTTTTTTTTAGGTCGATGGTTCCGGTGACGAATTTCTTTTTGTTAGACAAATTAGAAAGCTTTTCTTGCGAAAGCATGAATTTTCCACGTTTTACTTCGCGTAAAGCACCTGATGAAAGCATCTCTGTGAGCATTTCATAAATCCTGTGTTTGCCTGATTTGTCTTTTATGCCCAGCATAGAGGCAATTTGTTTGTTGTTGTAGGCTTTGAATGGGTTCTCAGCATAAATGCTCAGAATAATGTTTTGTAAGGCATTGTCTGAATAGTGGCCTTTTTTTCTTTTTCGTGTCATTGTTTTCCTTTTTTAAATGGGCTTTTTTTCTCATCCGGTAGACGCCGGCTATCTGAAGTATTCAGCCCGGGACTTAAAAATTTTCATAGTTAACATTAACTCAAAGATAGGCGTTTTAGTCATTGGATTAAAGAGGCTGAATATAATTTAAAAAAAGATTGTAAATAATTTGGATTTCTGGAAAATTTGTTTATACATTTGTTAGGAAAAGCATTGTGTTGTAATGTATTATTAAAAACTAAGGAGGACTAAATTATGATTGGAATGAATTTTGTAAGTTTTATTATCTTATTAGGGATAGCATTATTGGTATCCTTAATTCTTCATTATGTAGTGAAGTTTTTTGTAAGAAAGAATGTTAGCTCATATTTTGCGGAATTGGTAATGGCCTGGATAGGAGGCTGGTTGGGGTCAGCTGTGATTGGGAATTGGTTTAATGGTTGGGATTATCATCAGGTTTATTTTATTCCGGCTTTCCTCGGGGCAATTGCTCTTATGGTTTTGTATGTAGAAATTTCTAAAACTTTTTTTCATGTTGATGTGAAAAAAGAATAAAGTGGCTGTTCATTAACTAATTTATTAATCACAACACAATGTTTTTTTTCTTTGGCTTACGAATTCAGGTTATTAGGATATACAACCCGAATTTAAGAGTGTTTAGGGTTTGAACTCGTGTGGTTTTCCTGATTGTGTTTTAAGTCCCAAAAGTAACTATGGGTTAAATATGATGATTTAAGGGAGTGTACAGTTTATCCATAAATTTCAACTCCTTCGTATCCGGCTCAACGTTTCGGGGGAAATACCGAGATAGGAAGCCACATAATGCAGCGGTACTTTTAGTAACAGGCCGGGATGCTCGTGCATCAGCATGTTGTAACGTTCTTTGGCACTGAGTGTCTGCAAGGCAATGGAACGCTTTTCCATGATAACGTAATATTTTTCGATGATGAGACGACCGGTTTGTTGCCATTTCCAGCTTTTATGATAAAGTGATTCCAGCGTTTTTTTAGTTAAGATAAGTACTTCCGAATCTTCAATAGCCTGAATATTTTCAAATGCAGGTTTCATTTCGATAAAACTTGACATAGCCACGGCAATACTGCCGGGACCAAGAAAATATGTTGTAGTGTCTTTGTCCTTAATGTTGTAAAACGACCGCATTAGGCCGGTACGGATAAAAGCCAACCTGTCGCAAATCAGCCCTTCCTTGCTGATAAAGTCGTTTTTTCGAATCAATTCGACACGAAAAAGCTTAATTACCTCCTCCAGTTCATCATTGGTAAAAGGAGCCACTGATTTCAGTAATTTATAGATATCCGTGAACATGGTCTCCGGTTTTGGAAGCCAAATTTAGGAAATTCGTGGAATATCAGGTTGTGAGCGTCTGAACCCGCATCATCAGGTCGTTGAGCTGGGCAGCGTATTCGGGAGAGCCTTCAATGGATACAAAGCCTTTGTCAACGCCATCCACAAATTCTGCTTCTCTGAGCAAAATTTTTATAGCGGCATCCACGCTGCTGAATTTCATGTGGACGAAAGGCCGGCGACGTTGGTACATGCCTTTACCTGCCTTGGTTTTGCCTGCTTTTACCCGCAGATAAACAGCAATGTCAGTCCCTGTTACCGAAAGCTGATAAACACGGTCGGGTTGCGAGTTTGTCCAGGATGTCATATCAGGATAATTAAACCGGTTCATCTTGCTTAATGCCATGGTAACCATTGAAAGCGCCATTTTTACTTTCAGGTATTTTTTTAACGGTTTTTTAGGTTTTACATTGGGCATCATCAGCTTCAGCGAAAGTAAAAGACTTATGACTTTGGAAAGCAAGACGGGTTTTGTAAATCCTTTGATTTTTGGAAGGGCCAAGCCTCCTTTTAGAAAAGTATTCATTTTTTCCACTGTTCCAAAGGAAAAAAGGATATCCCCATCTTCATAATTATCAAAATCGAGATTGAATTCTCCGTGATTGAAAAGCAGTTTACATCCTATCAAGCCATGTTTTGTTTTCGCTTTAAAAACCACATCGGCCTTTACTTTAGCAAATTTTTTTGCTAAAGCCGGATCATCATGAAGTAAGATTTTCATTACCGGAAAAACTGCACGGAAATATATATTGGCTACCAATACTTCTTTGTCCATCATCGATTCGTTATATGATTAAAATTCATCATCCCAGTTTTCATCTTCTTCAAAATCTTTTTGCATCACCTGCTGTACTTTCTCGATAATACCATTTGCATCGAGTTTGTAATAAGCATAAAGATCTTCCGGATAACCCACTTCCGAATAAACATCGGGGAAACCCACTTTTGTAAACGCACAGCCTTTGCCGCTTTGGGCAATAACATCAGCTACAGCGGTCCCCAGTCCGCCAATAACATTATGTTCCTCAAAAGTAATAATGCGACGGGTTTCTGTAACGGCTTTTATAATAGCTTCTTTATCAATAGGTTTAATGGTGTGCATATTAATCACCCTGACACTCAGTCCATGATTTTTTTTCAGAAAATCAGCCGCCTCGGCAGCCTGTAAAACGGTAATACCTGAAGCAATAATAGTAATATCGGTTCCCTGGCGTATTTCAACGGATTTGCCAATTGTAAAACCGTAATCTTCTGAAGTGTAATAGTTTGGTTCAAAACCACGGCCTGTACGGATATATACCGGCCCGGGCCAATCCACCGCAGCCCGCACTGCATTGGCCGTTTCTATTCCGTCAGCCGGAACGATAACCGTCATATTGGCAAATGAGCGCATGATGGCAATATCTTCGGTAGCGTGATGGGTTGTTCCTGCCGATCCGAAAGAAACTCCGCCATGCGTGGCAATTATTTTCACGTTCAGGTTTTGATAACATATATCGGTGCGTACCTGCTCGGCTGCCCGCATGGACGTAAATGCGGCCATGGTGGATACAAACGGCAATAATCCTGTACGTGCCAGGCCTGCTGCAATGCCAAACATGTTTTGTTCGGCAATACCAACGTTAATAAACCTATCAGGAAACTTTTCCTGAAAAATTCCTATTTTAGTTGACTTGGCGAGGTCGGCTGACAGCCCTACAATATCGGGATGTTTTTCGCCGAGTTCGCACAAAGTCATGCCATATATCTCATTTTGAGTCAGTGTATTGCCGTCGTACACCGTCCATGTTGTTCCGGTTATTTCTTTATTCATAATAGCATTTTTGTTTTCAGATCATTATTAAAACATGCTCATGCACCCAGTGTAGCATAAACCTTATCAATAGACTTATGGGCTTTTTCAGCCAGTTCCGAATCAAGGCTTCCGTAGTGCCATTGTGTTTGATTTTCCATAAAATCAACCCCGTATCCTTTTACGGTTTTAGCAATGATAACTACCGGTTTTTCCGTGGCTTTTTGGGCTTTTTCGATGGCTTCGGCTACCTGTTGGATATCGTTCCCGTTAATTTCAATCACCTCCCATCCAAAAGCTTTCCATTTATCCGCGAGGGGTTCCAATCCCATGATTTCCTCTACCGGGCCGTCGATCATTTGCATGTTGCGGTCAACGAAAACTGTCAGGTTGGTCAGCTTGAAATGGGCGCCAGCCATAGCTGCTTCCCAGTTTGAACCTTCGTTTAATTCGCCGTCGCCCACCATGCAATAAGTGCGGAATTTTTTACCCTGTAATTTGGCTCCAAGTGCCATTCCGGTGGCTATGGGCAGTCCGTGTCCCAGCGATCCGGTAGAAGCATCACATCCTGTAATTTTATTGGCATCGGGATGCATCCCGAAAGGAGATTTGAATTTGTTAAAGTCATCCAACAGTTTTTTGTCGAAAAAGCCGCGTTCGGCCAGTACCGGCGCATACGCAATGGCTGCATGTCCTTTGCTCAGCACAAACCGGTCGCGATCGGGGTTATCAGGATCGGCAGGATCAATAGTCATGTACTTAAAATATAGTGCTACCAATATGTCGAGTGCACTCAGCCCGCCACCAATGTGTGCACCGCCGGCTTTCATCGTGATATCCACAATATGATGCCGCAATTTTTTGGCCGTCTGCAATAAGCGTTGGTATTCTTCCGTAGTCAATGCCATAACGTTTTATGATTTATGTGGATGATTCCTTTTTATTGTTTTAAAAGCATCATCAGCTATTTCAAATGTTTTTTGGATATCGGTGTCGGTAAGTGCTGCCGAGATAAACCAGTTATGATGTGAGGTGAAATAAGCCCCGCGTTTTGTGCATTCGCCGCACCATTCCTGATGAAGCATCAACGAAGGGTCGTCCGTCAGACGGAGGTAAGGCATGGCGGGATGGCCCGTAACTTTCAAATTGAACCCATGTCTTTTGGCAATTTTCTGTAATCCGCCGGTCAGTTTCTTTCCTTTTTCGGCCAGCATTTCAGGAACATTATTTTCTTTTATTTCCAGGATAGTAGCCAGTGAAGCAGCCATAGGAACAGCCGACAACCAATAGCTTCCGGTATAAAATACTTTTGAGGCAGCTTCTTTCATTTCCTTGGTACCCACGAGTGCCGATATGGGATAGCCATTGCCAATGGCTTTACAGAAAGCGATCAGGTCGGGCTTAAAGCCGAAATATTCATTACTTCCTCTTACATCAAGCCGAAATCCGGTACGGACATCATCTATAATAAGGACAATCCCTTCCTGTTTGCATAATTGTTCCACCTTTTTCCAGTAGCCCTCGGCAGGTAAAACATTATCCTCGAAAGTGGGATGATGATAAGGAGTGGCAATGATACCGGCAATTTCACCAGGATTTTTCGTTACAAAATCTTCCAGCACTTCGTAATTATTCCATTCGCCGATGAGCATATTTTCCGCATCTTCAAAAATGATACCGGGATGGTCGGGCGATTGCGTCCAGGGTGCTACCCCGTGATAACCGCCTTTAAGCCGGATAATTTTTTTCCGGCCTGTTTTGGCACGGGCAATCATAAGCGAAAAGGTAGTGGCATCGTTACCGTTTTTGGCAAAGAATGCCCAGTCGGCAATTGTTACGGTTTTTACCAGTTCATCTGCCAGTTCCACCATGATTTCGCCCGGGGCTGTGGCACAATTAGCCTGTTGACGTTGCATCTCTGCTGCCGATTCAACTACAGGGTTGTTGTAACCCAAAATAACCGGGCCGTAAGCACACATGTAATCGATAAACTCGTTGCCATCAACATCCCAAAAGTGAGCATCCTTTGCTTTGGAAATGTAAAATGGATAATCGGATACCGGAATTAGGGGCGCCGGGCTAAAATGCCCGTAAATACCGCATGGAATAATTTTGGCCGCTTTTTTAAAAAGTTCATGCGATTTATTATAACTGTATGTTTTCATTGGATTCTGATTTTACGAAACATAATTAATAACCCTGTCCAGCATTAAGTTGATACCGTCGAGGATGGGAATTTGTCCTTTTATCATAACGTCGCCCAGCGCAATAGCTGTGAAAGAGTCTGTTTTCCCATTTAAAAAGTCGTTGGCAACATGAGCATCTTTCATAATCATCATGGCATCGGGATGGGCAATTTTTCCTTTGCCGGCTGTGATTTTTCCCGCTTTAATTTCCAGATACACATCCGGGCCTTCAGGTAATACTTCCATCTGTAAAGTGCCATCGGGAAGGTGTGAAGCCGTAAACTTGGCCCGCTCATCGAAAAGAGCAATTTCGGGCAGCGCATATGCAGCAATGGTAAGCGTGAAATTTGTATTCATTTTGATGTAATGTTCATCTAATTTTTCCACGTTTTCGGGGCGCAGAAAATACTCCAGTCGTTTTGTAAGCTGCGTGAACTCTTTTTGCAGGAAGCTTAGTTTGGTAAAACCTTTCAGCGGAATAGGATTGGCTTTGCCGTCGAACATTTTGTTTAGGTGTTCGCAGGAAGAAAACCATAATATTACGTTAGGTTTTGGTGCTTTGCCCCTACCCACTGTGCATTTACCTTTTTCAAATTTCACCCATGCTTCCGGGCCGTTTTTTACTGAAAACCGGATACACATTTTCCGGTTGCCAATAAGCTTTCGGGCATCATCGTCGAAAGCTACCAAATCCTCCAGGTTTTTTAAAATAGCATGGAGGTTAATGCCCGCTTTTATCTTTTGTGCCGACATGAGATTAGTGTTTTTAAATTTTTTTAAAATTAAATCTCATTTTTCAAAAGTTTCTTGACATTTGTCAAGAAATCAATCCAATAAAAATTTTAATTTTAAACAATATGGCGACGTACAACTACGAAAAAAGCAGGTGTATTTGTAAATCGGAAAAAGTATTATAAATTTGGGTACTCTGAATCCGGCAAAAATTGTTTTTTTTAACATAATATTTTTCATCATGGCAAAGACTACTTACAAAGTGTACGGGTACCGGTGGGTTATCCTCGCTGTTTTTATGTTGATTTCGTTTGTGATACAGTTACAATGGCTTGCGCATGCTGCTGTAGAGCGGCCTGCAGAGGTTTTTTATAACGGACAGTTTAATCCCAATTCGTTTTTTAACATTGACTTTCTTGCCATGATTTATATGCTGGTTTATATTGTTATGAGCTTTCCGGCATCTTATATCATTGATAAATATGGAATCAGGAAAGCTATTGGCTTTGGTGCCTTTGTTGCAGCCATTTCCGGTCTGGTGAAAGGTTTTTATGCTGATAATTTTCAGATTGTGGTAATTGCTCAGGTAGGGCTGGCTATAGCTCAGCCGTTTGTGCTGAATGCAGTAACTGCTGTAACCGTCCGCTGGTTTCCATTACGTGAAAGAGGGCTGGCAGCAGGGCTGGCTATTTTGGCACAATATCTTGGAATTATCTTTGCCATGTTGATAACGCCGGCTTTCATTGGTACTTACCCCAACCAACCCGGCTATGGAAGCGGTTTTCCGCACATGCTCATGGTTTACGGGTGGCTTACTTTTGGAGCTGCCATCATTACTCTACTGTTTTTGAAAGAAAAACCACCCACGCCTGCTGCTGCCGACGATTTAATCCGCCACAGCTTTTTCAAAGGGCTTAAATACATTTTGAAACAGCGCGACATGGTGCTGATGATTTTTGTGTTTTTAGTAGGTCTGGGTATTTTCAACGCCATCAGCTCAATGACAGATTCCATTTCGGCTAATCTTGGCGTACAGGATTCAAACGGCCTCATTGGCGGGTTGATGCTTATTGGTGGTATTTTTGGAGCCTTTATTATTCCAGCTTTGTCCGATAAATTCCGAATGCGCAAACGCTTTCTGGTAATTTGTACTGTGGGCGCCCTTCCCGGCGTGTTAGGTTTAAGCCTTACAGGTTATTTTATACACAATGTTGCCGCGGTTTACAATATTGCATTGGCATCCTCGTTCATTCTTGGGTTTTTCATTATGAGCGCCGGTCCTATTGGTTTTCAGTATGCTGCTGAAGTAAGTTATCCTGCACCCGAGTCTGTTTCGCAAGGGCTACTTCTTTGGGTTGGCCAGATTTCGGGGCTGTTGTTTGTTGCCGGAATGAGTATTCGCAATAACCAATACCTAAATTATTGGATGATACTTTTCTGTATCCTGATGCTGGTGGTAATCGGGCTTACATTGATGACAAAAGAGTCGCCGATGATTATCACGGAAAAAGATAAAATGAATGCAGAAGGATAGCTTTGCTATTTATTAACCTGCGTTCGACCTAAGCTGTGAGCAAAGCTTAGGTTGCGCTAAGATTATTGTAATCCAACTTCCCCAAAATCCAAATAGCTTTGTATTTTTGCTGCAAACTTGAAAAAATGAAAAAAATATTGCTGGCTTCTTTTGTGATGGTTCTGTTTTTGGCCTCCTGCTCGAGCCCTGAGCATAAATTAATTGGTACGTGGAAAGTGGCTAAGGTGGATACTCAGTTTGGTAAAACCAAGCTTCCCCCCGAGTTGATTACACATATTGTGGATTCTCAAAAGAAGTTGAGTTTCAGAATTGTAAACGATTCAATTTTGGTGATGTTACTCGATAAAAATCCCATCGAAGCACATTGGAAATTAGATAATAAAACACAGATAATAACTTATTATTTTTCTACCCAAAAAAGTCGTGTCAACACATTGGGAGTGCTGAAAGGTGACGAAATTATCAATGAAACCAAAATGCCACTTGGGAAATTGAAGGTTCATTACCAGAAGCAATAGTGTTTTACACCGGCCAATCTCCCGACTGTTTTCCACTTACGCTGCTTATTACGACTTTTAAAACCAGGATAGCCTGAATAAACTTGTCTTGGTAGTTATTGCCTTCCGTACGACCGTAATGTGCCATGATGAGATCAAGGGCTTTTTGCTTTTCTTCGAAATCGTCAATAATTTCCACTTTCCCGTATCCAATCAGTGAGCGATATTGTGTAGTCCATTGGCACGACTGTTTGCCTTTCACAATCTTACTGCTTTGTTCTATCTCGAAACCTACATTAGGATTTAGACGGAGCAAATCGATTGATTTTCCTATGCGGGCAGTATGGATATAAATCGTGCGGTTTTCGTAGCCGTAATTAAAAGGGATTACATAGGGAGCCGGATGATTGTGAATTCCCAACCGGCATACTTCCGATTGTTTAAAGATATCTTCTATAACCAGGGGGTCTGTAATTTCTTTGTCTTTTCTACGCATAAACCAGCTGTTTGATAAAAATTTCGATGGGAGTATTTGACATGCACACAACACTCCTTTCATCCTCTAAAAAAGGATGTGAATGCAAGGATTACGTCCTTATAAATTTTCTACCATTACTTTAATGTCATCCAATTCGGCTGCCAAATTCTTTGTGGGAACGGTCATCCCTGCTTTTTCGTACCAGTAATTGGCATTCCAGTTATCCCCTTCCAGCCGGTGCAGATAACCATGAAACCAACAGGCTTCAGCACATTCGTAATGTTGAACAATCCTATGGGCGTCTTCCAGGTTTTGATCCTCTACCATTTCGATGGCTTCCAGTAATTCTTCCTTACTTATCATCTCTTCACCTTTAGGCAATACTTCAAATAGCGCCACTAAAGTAAAAAAAAATGGTTTTATGTTAATTAGTATGTGAAAATAAATCGGTACACAAACAGGATTATTGTACCAGAAGGTTACAACCTCTGATATCACTATTGTCGAACCGTCCCATAATTTCAAATTCCGTTGGGGAAATCTTTTTCCCGAGGTCTTGTGTGGCAATGAAAGAACAGGAGTATAAATTGGCCAAATCAATCACATTAATGCCGCCGCTTTGTCCCTCGGGCAGCAGGGTCAGCGGATCATTCACGTCGCGGATAAGCACTTTCATCCAGGGTGGTGTGCTGAAAACGCCTTCTCCTTTTGAATAGGCTTGCGAAAGTAACTCTGTCATGCCATATTCTGAAAACACACGTGGCACATCAAAAGCGGTTTTTAATTTCGCGTGCAGCTCTTCACGTACCATTTCTTTGCGTTTGCCTTTCATCCCCCCGGTTTCCATTAGAATTAATTCAGGAAATTGGATGGGATATTGTTCTGCCAAATCAAGCAGGGCATAGGTAACCCCAATCAGGAGTGTTTTCTGCTTCTTTTCTTTTAATCGGGAGAGCAAATGTGATAACTTTGCATAATCGTGGAGATAAAAACCACTGCGGCTATCCTTACTCATTTTGATCAACTTTTCTGACATATACACCAGCGATGATCCTTCGCGTTCCAAATAGGAGGGGAGCAAAGCTAAGATCACATAATCAGAAGGTTTGCCGAAGAATCGCCGAAATCCGGCCAGCATACTTTCCTGATAAATCATTAAATCTTTCACATAATGTTTACTGGTAGCCATTCCGGTGGTTCCACTGCTGCTAAAAACAGCTTCCGGATGAAAAGAACCGGTTTTGACAATGTGGTTTTTAAAAAACTCAATGGGAAGAAAAGGAATTTCTGATACAGTATTTACGCTGGATACGGAAACCGATAGTTCTTTGACAAATCTGTTATACAATGGATTATGTCGAAATTGAAAACGAAATATTTCCAGTGCTTTTGTCTCAAACGCTTTCTCGGTATTGATTTGAAAGAGTTCTTTCCCTATATTTTCTGTTTTCAACATTTATGCTGTATCATTTTAAAATTATACGTACTCTTCACCAATGAAAAGTGCTGCAAAAATACTGTTTATACTGTTTGTTTGGCAGATGGAAAATTACTGAAGTAGTTTCCTGAAAAAACTTTTGAGAATTGATATTGTTTATTAATTTTGCCACTTGTTTTTCGGGGTGTGGCGCAGTCCGGTTAGCGCGCGTCGTTCGGGACGACGAGGTCGGAGGTTCGAATCCTCTCACCCCGACATACCAAAAGCCAGGTACAATTGTACCTGGCTTTGTTATTTTAACAATTCACCCCTGTTTCCGTTATCCACTTGCAATTTATAAAACTTTAAATTAAATTACTTCTTACATAGGTTCATTATTTCAACCTGTATATCTGTATATTATCACACCATATAATCTCTATATGTATTATTTAAATACTGCATTACCTAAAATAAACACTTTTTCACTTACAAAAACCCTTAATAACTGCGCCAATAGCGTAAATGACCAGCAAAAGATCTAAAAAATAACTATACCATGTATAATTATAAAGAATTGTATTTCATTATTTTACATAAAATAAACTAAAAACACGGGTTAATGAATGTTAAAATTAAATTAAGACTTTATTAAAGTCTGTATCCTAACAAAAACATACATATAAGTGTATTAATCAGTTATTTAATATATTTTTTATTTGTTAAATAATTTAATAATTCGGTAACTATCGGTTAACTTTTACTTAACATGGTAAATATACTTTTGCCGTAACAAATTTTAAGAACCATTTAATAAAATTAACACTTTTCAAAATTAACATTTATCTACCATGAAAAAAAATTTAATCAAAATGAAACCGGCAATCGCATTTTTAGCGCTTATGTTGGGGCTGGCAGTTGTTACTTCTTCTTGTAAGAAAACTACCGTAGCTACACCAGACGCTCCGAAGGTGACAGCGCCTGCGAATACCGATGTACAGGTTTTAAATGCAGTGGATTTAACATTCTCCATTAATGTCCCCGGAGGTTATTCATCTGCATCTGTATCGGCTAATGGAGGTTCTGCAAACATCAAAACCGAACCTGCCGCCAATGCAACATCAGGAAGTGTTGTAGTTGCTTTTACTGCTGATGCTACAGACGGTGCCGGTTCAGTTACCTTAAGTGTTGTGGATAAAAATCAGAAATCTGACGACGCCACTGTAGTTCTTAACAAAACTGCAAAACCTGTAACTCCGACAAAAGATGTTTATTCCAGTGCAGACGGTACCGGAACGGTAACCTGGAGCAGCGATACCATTTACATTCTGCGCGGTTTTATCTTTGTTAACAGTGGTCAGACCCTGACTATTGAACCCGGCACAGTGATTAAAGGACAACCCGGACAGGGCGCCGGTGCTTCTGCATTGATTGTCGCCCGCGGCGGAAAAATCATGGCTAAGGGAACTGCAGACGCTCCCATCATTATGACCGGACTTGCTGATGACCTGAATGGTTCTGTACCTGAAGATGCAGTACAAACCTGGGGTGGCCTGATTATCCTCGGAAAAGCTACTACCAATAATAACGCCGAAGGTGGCGAAAAATCCGTCGAAGGTATTCCTGAAACTGAATCAAGAGGTTTGTACGGTGGAAATGATGATAACGACAACTCCGGTGTATTGCAGTATGTATCCGTACGCCACGGTGGTAGTGTGATTGGTGCCGACAACGAGATCAACGGGATTTCACTGGGTGCTGTTGGATCCGCAACTACGCTTGATCATATTGAAGTTTATGCAAACTTTGATGACGGTATTGAATTCTTTGGTGGTGCTCCAAAGCTTACCAACGTTGTTCTGACCTATGCCGGCGACGACGGTCTTGATGAAGACGAAGGTTTCCACGGAACAGTTCAATATGCTTTGGTATGGAAAAAAGCCGAATACAACAAAAGTAGTGACCCCCGCGGATCAGAGGATGACGGTGGTGTAGGTGCCAATGAACCCGAAAAACCTTTTGCAACTGTAAAAATGGCCAACATTACTTTATACAACGAAGGAACTAACACCAGCCTTGATGCATTAAGCAAACAGACATTTCTTATGCGTGACGGCTGGGCAGGTAGCTGGTACAACTCCATATTTTACGGATTTGACGGTCCCATCGACATGGAAAGAAGAACTGACAAAATCAATTCTGTTGATAACAAATCAGCCAGTTGCTATGACCAATGGTTAGCCGTTGACAAAGGCGGATATGGTAACCTGAAAATTGAAAACAACATTATCTACACAAACAACGCAACATCCAATGACTCAACAGGTTTTGCCAAGATGTTTGTATTGAGTGACGAAGGCGACCCCACACTTGAATATGATGTTGAAAAGTACTTAATGGCTCACAACACGATTGCTGATCCCGGATTTGGTAGCGGAACCGCTAAATTTACTCCTTCTGCAACTGAAGTAACATCTAATCTTGCAACGGGACTTAGCACCTATGGCCTTGTAGACGAAAATTACAAAGGAGCTATTGATCCTAACGGAACTCCTTTCTTTGCCAACTGGTCACTGACATGGGAAACAATCAACAAATAGTTGTCACACAATAAATAAATTTTAAAAAGAGGGTAGTTTTTTACTATCCTCTTTTCCCTATGTATAAAGTTATGATGAAACGAATTTTACTAACCTTGATTTTGGTAATTTCTTTCTTGTACGGACACAGCAAAGATGAGAAAGAAGAGTTAAATCCAAGTTCTGTGAAAGCAGTTGTGGTAGATGATAAAAACGGGGAGACCCTCATCGGGGCAACCGTTCTTGTTACCGGAACAACCCATGGAACCACCACCGATCTTGATGGTGTTGCATTCCTCAAATTACCTCCGGGTACCTACGATATACGCATAAGCTATGTGTCTTACCAACCGGCTTTAATTAAGGGAGTAACCATAAAGGATCATCAGGCTACAGTATTAAACGTCAGGCTTAAACCTGCAAATTTAAACTTAAACGAAGTTGTGGTAACAGCTAGGGCACTCCGCAACAATGAAGCCGCTATTCTGACTGTACAAAAAAAATCGGCAAAGCTCTTCGATGCGCTCACTGCTGACCAATTCAGTAAAATTGGAGCGAGTGATGCGGCAAGTGCATTAAAAAGAGTCATAGGAGTTACCATTTCGGATGGAAAATATGTATATGTCAGAGGACTGGGGGATCGTTACAGTAAAACTACCTTGAATGGTTCGGAACTCCCCAGCCTGGATCCAAATAAGAATGCTGTTCAACTTGATATTTTTCCTTCCGATTTGATCGATAATCTAAAAGTATATAAAACTTTTTCACCTGATTTGCAGGGCGATTTTGCCGGAGGATTAGTGGATATAACAACGAATGATTTTCCTGATAAATTTCAGTTGAAGATTTCTGCAGGATTAGAATACAACGATCAAGCAACATTTAATACTAATTTTTTACATGCTAAAGGAAGCCCTACTGACTTCCTGGGTTATGACAATGGTTTTAGGGCATTGCCTGCAGAAATTGCAAAATATAACTCCGCTAATTTCCCCGATCCATATTTGGATAAAACAGAGATAACAAACGTAAGCCGGGCTTTTACCAATTCACAGTTTAATCCCGGTAAAAAAGCCCCGTTTTTAAATCACAACATGAGTTTTTCGGTGGGGAATCAAGTGGACCTATTTAAAAGGCCTTTGGGTTTCGTTTTTGGATTAACCTATAATCGTTCTTCTAAATTTTATGAAAACGGAATTGAAAATGTTTTTGAAGGGATTAGCCAGGGACAGCAAACACTGAATAATGATATTTTAACCGCTTCAAAAGAATCAAAATCAACAGATAATGTTTTGGTTGGTGCACTGTTCAATTCTTCTTATAAACTCAACAAATACAATAAAATAGGATTGAGTGTTATGGCCAATCAGGATGGCACAAGCGAAGCACGTTATTTGGTTGGATATTTGCTTGATGCAAACCCCGATTCGTCAACACATGTTCAAAACCGTGTGATCAATTATATAGACCGCTCATTTTTAAATGGTCAATTAAGAGGAGAGCACCTGGTGAAAGGTTTGCATAACCTGAAAATTAATTGGATGAACTCGTTTACTTCTTCAATCATCAACCAGCCCGATTTGAGGATGATTAGAAATACATTTATCATTAACTCACAGGGCGACTCATTGTATTATTTGGGAAATCAGGATCGCCCCTCACGATTTTACAGACACTTATCAGAAATCAACGAAAATGCTAAAGTTGATTTTACGCTTCCTTTTAAAAAGGATACCAAATTAAAGTTTGGAGGATTGTTTACTTATAAAAAGCGTGAATTCCGCGAAAGCATTTATCAGTATTACATCCAAAATTCCAATTTTGATGGGAATGTAGATACGTTTTTTGAAGATCAAAATCTGGGTTATGAAAATGGAGTGTTGAAGAATTTTCTTATGCTCATCAACATTGATCCAAACAATTATAATGCCTTTGAAAGGTTATATGCTTCATATGCTATGATAGAGACTTCACTGGGTGAGAAGCTAAAATTGACGGCTGGTTTTCGTTTTGAAAAAACAAAACTTCATTTAACAGCAGGTAATGATTCTGTCGGGAATATTAACACCAATGATTTATTGCCGGCACTGGCTTTGATTTGGCATATCAACGACAAAACCAATTTCAGATTTTCAGCAAGCAGGACACTGGCCCGGCCTTCATTTCGTGAGTTTTCTCCTTTGGCTACTTATGATTTCTTTGGCGGTTACATTCAAAATGGGAACCCCGATCTTAAGAGAACATTAATTAATAATTTTGATATCAGATGGGAGAAATATCCATCACCGGGAGAATACTTTTCGTTCAGTATTTTTTATAAAGATTTCATTAATCCTATTGAAAATGCACAATTGCCCCGGGCCGGAGGATCAGCCAGTCAGTTTCAGTATAAAAACGTGCCCCGTTCGAGCCTTTATGGTGCTGAAATAGAACTGCGTAAGAATCTTGGAGACTGGGTTCCTGCGCTTGAAAATTTTAAAATTTCTACCAATTTTAGTTACGTTTACGCTTTTGTTAGGGTTACACCTGAAGAGATGGTGGCAATTAAAGCCTGGAATCCGGATGCGCAAGATAAAAGACCCATGTACAATCAGGCTCCTTATAGCCTGAATGCTATGTTAACTTATGCAGACAAACATTGGGAGTCTACAGTAAGTTTTAATATTACCGGGAAACGATTGGTGGTTTATCAAATTGATTTGCCTTCTATCTATTTACAACCCATGCCCGAACTAAACTTTACACTAAAACGAAATATCTCTAAAAGGTTTTATGCCCGATTTAAGGCCGCTAATTTGTTGAATGCTGCCTATAAAGAACAAATGAATTTGGGTAGTAATGTTTATTATACAACCAAGTATCAGAATGGTAGAAGCTATTCAATATCAATTGCTTATAAAATAAATTAATCTATGTTTACACGAATTAAATTCATCCTGTTTTTATCTATCATTGTTCTTTTGTTGCCGGCTTGTCAAACGCATAAAAATGATAACATTTTGTTTAATGCTTCCGCACTAAAAAACTCAGACAATCCAAAAGAAGTAATCAGCATTATCGGTGCACAGCCCGATACAGCTTTTCATAGATTTATTATTGGTAAGCCCCGCTATATTCAGATGTATAATAATCTGGATTCAACAGAATTTCGTTTTGCACATAACAAACTGATTGAGGTTATTGTTCATAAACCGGACTTTCCTTTTAATGATTCAACGATTACTCAGTTTGGACTGCCGTTTAAAATGCATACCGGGGAAGACACGTCCGCATTTATCATGTGGAAGAACGTGTATAAAAACATGGATGTTGTCAATTTTTATCTGGTGGGAAGCAGAAATGCTGACAAATCAAAAAAACAATACAAGATTTACTTCAAACTGAAACAGTAACATCTTTTTCCAAACAAAAAAGGGCCGGTTTTCCGGCCTTTTTTTGTTTTACCTCATATCCGCACCAAAAAAAATATAACCAAAATTGCTTAAACCCGGAGGTTCTGCCTCGGGTTTCTTTTATGCAGAATTAAAAGAATGATAATCAATCAAATATAGATAAAATAAATAACAAATATTTTTTTAAAGAAAGTGTTTCAATTTAAAAAAATAGTATTTTGCGCCTGAAAATTTTAAAAATATTACAATCTATGTAGTTGATTATTAGATGAAAAACACACTTATTAGTAATTTGCCCTCCTTAAACTGTTTTAAGGCTTTTTCTTCTATGCCTCCTAATTCTTTTCTACC
>CAJXKB010000060.1 GCA_913055825.1 uncultured Bacteroidota bacterium | reverse complement strand
ACGACAATAAAGGACGGATTAATGAGAAGAAATCTTTTACTTTTGAATTTCCTCCATATACCCAGGATTTATCCGATGCCGGCAAAAATGCTACTTATGGATGGGGATTTACCAATTCATTTTGTACTGAGATGTATATTGGTGGCGATATGCAGGGACGCCCGCCGTTTGAAGCAGGATGTTCGTCACGCGATGTGGACTATCTGCATATAACCAACTGGAAAAAGGCTGAAGAGCTGATTAAAGCGGGAAAAATTAAAACAAAAATCATTAATGGAATGCGGGTGATTCCAATTAGTGAATCCATCAAACACGGATTGCTATATTTAATCCCCGAACCTAAATCACCTCATGGTGTCGATGTGGATCCTACCGGAGATTACATTATTGTTGCCGGTAAACTGGATTCACATGCATGGGTTTATTCGTGGGCTAAAATTCAGAAAGCTATCAAAGATAAAAACTTTGAGGGGCATGACACGTATGGTATTCCAATCATTGCCCTGAAAACCGCTTTGCACGGAAGTGTGGAAGTTGGCCTGGGCCCGTTGCATAACCAGTTCGACCCCAAAAAAGGTATCATCTATACTTCGGTTTATGTAGATTCATGGACGACCAAATGGAACTATATCACGTTGAAGGTCCTCGATCATGTCTCCTCTAACTACAATATAGGGCACTTGGTTTCTGCTCATGGCGATACCAAACATCCTCAGGGAAAATATCTTATAGAGTTGGATAAACTGTCCATTGACCGTTTCAATCCGGTGGGTCCTTTGCATCCGCAGAATCACCAGTTAATTGATATCTCCGGACCTAAAATGAAAATTATATATGATTTACCCCTTCCAATGGGAGAACCCCATTATACAGTGATGGAAAATGTAAATCTACTGAAAACAATCGACAAATATCCGGTTGGAACGGATATCGTTACCTTGAAAAAGGCTCCTTACGCGGTGAATGCCGGTGAAGAACACATCAAAAGGTATGGAAATACTGTGGAGGTATTCGGTACCATCAACAACGGGGTGGTGACACCTAAAGATTTGAAGGTGAATCAGGGACAAAAGGTAATTATTCATCTTACCAATACCGGTCAGACCAAATTGGATCATTATGTATATGAAATTGCATCGTATGATCAACAATACAGATGGCGCCCCGGTGAAACGGCCAGCCTGGAATTTATCGCTGATAAAGCAGGTATGTTTCCATTGATGCTTGATAAAATCCATTCACCTGACGGGAGACAATTAGAGGGATATCTCGCTGTAAAATACAATTCAAAAGCCGATAACGACCGCGTTATGGCCATTTCTAAACGGATTCAGAAAGACAACGAAATGCAGAAATTTAAACCTTCTGCCATTGAGTTGAAAAACCTGCTTCCCGGTGAGCTGGAATTTCTTAACTATGGTTGTACTGCCTGTCATAAGTTTGGGAAAGAGTACAATGGGCCTGATTTGTTGATGGTTGACAAACGCCGAAGTGATGCCTGGTTGAAATCATGGATTATGAATCCCGAACGTCATTATAAAGAAGCTGATATCGAAGCCATGTATCATAGATTTAAAATGCACATGCCGAATCAAAATGTTTCTGAACAGGATGTTGGAAAGATTATCGAATTCCTCAAAGCAAAATCTGCTGCAGTTCTTAAAGCACAACAGCAATAAAACAGACAGGGGTTAATCTTTTTGAAGTAATTGAAAAGGAGCAACAGTATTTTTGGCTGTTGCTCCTTTTAATAAAATATCTGGTTAATTCACATATTTAAGTATTGTTTTGCCAAAAGATGTTAATTTTGTAATTTAATTATATAATAAAAATAGTTCTATGAAAAAGTTATTTGTTTTAATGCTTGCAGCGGCCATTAGTGGCTTTATGCTTACGAGTTGTGGTGGAAATGCCAAAAAGTCAGATACAGGGTCGGCTTCAGTTACTAAAGCTAAAACGGCAAAAGTTTATACGGCCAATTTGGAAAATGGAAAAGCTGTTTACAATAAAGTATGTATTGCCTGCCATATGACAGGTGTTGCCGGAGCTCCTGCACTTAAAAACAAAGACCGTTGGACGGAAATAGCTGCCAAAGGGATGAAACAACTGCATCACGATGCTATTAATGGGTTTACCGGAAAATTCGGGGTCATGCCTGCACGCGGTTCTTGTACTGATTGTTCTGATCAGGATTTATATGATGCTGTGGCTTATATGCTAAAAACGGCTGGTGTAAGCGCCAATTAATTTTACACCTTTGTTGTTGGCTGAATGCTAATCTTATAAACAAAATGTTATGAAAAAGACTACAAATTACCAGATACTCGCAGGCTTTGCTGCCATCTTAATTGTTGTGGTGTACTTTTTGCCCATGTGGCATGTGGCACTGCAAAGTATCCAATATCCAAAGTCGATGTACCCAAGGGGCATTCGAATTGACTTTAAGTACAATGGCGTTTACAATGGTTGTAAGGGTGAAAAAGAAAGGTCTGAATTGGCTCAGGGACAGCAGGGGGCAGATTGTTTGCGTGAAATGAATGCCATTAACCATTTCATCGGCATGTACCATATTGTTCCCGGAGTAAATGAAGATAAAACCAGGGAGTTTCCTATTTACTACGTGTTCGATACTAAAAAAGATGCTCAGGGCCAGGAGATTATTAATCCTAAGACCAATGAGCCTATCCGGGTTAATGTGACACCGAAACCTTTGATAGTTTTAGATAAACTGATGCATTTTTCACCCTATATTTTTGGCATTTTTGTTTTGCTGGTGTTGTTGTTTATGTTTACTCCCAAAAGAAAAAATATCTGGGCTGCTATCGTTTCTGCCCTGCTGCCTTTTTATTTCCTTGGGGTTTATATTTACTATTTATATTGGTACGGTCATAACTTGTCAATGCACGGGGGAGGAGCTTTCAGGGGAATTAAACCTTTTATGCCCACTGTATTTGGTGAGGGTAAAGTTGCTCAGTTTACCACCCAATCCTATCCCTATTTTGGGTTTTTCCTGGCTTTGCTGGTTACCGCACTGCTAGTGATAGCCATCATAATGAAAAACAAGAGTTTAAAAGAGTAGTAACTGATCTTCAATATTTTTAATATGAAACCGGAAAGCCATATGTCATACTTAATGCATTGCGAGAAAATGCTTTCCGGTTTTTTATTTTCCGTTTTAAAAAAACTTGTCTTTTTTCTCGTTTTCTTTCTTCTTATTTCTCTCAATCCCCTCGAGGCTCAATCGCCTGTTTATGGCATTTTGAGTAAATTGCAGGGCGCACTTCCTGCTTATGATACCATTCCCCTGCAACCGATTATTGATACATCAGCCCCCGGCATGGTAATCAATTTAAAACCGGCAGTTTACACAGGCCCTGTTTATATTTCAACCGACGGACTCGTGATTGACGGCCATGGCAAAGCAACCATCGACGGACTCGGTAAAGCTTCTGTTGTGTTTATTGATGCTGATAGTGTTAAGATAAAAAATGTAATCATAAAAAATTCAGGAGGTTCGTTTGATAAATTGGATTCAGGGGTTCGTTTAAAAGGTAATTATAATACGGTGGAAAATTGTAGGATAAAAGAATGTCTTTTTGGAGTAGATATTTGGCAAAGTAATCATAACCGGATTATCCACAATGAAATAAGCTCTAAAAAAGAACGTTCCATCGCTATAAAAGGCGATGCTATCCGCTTATGGTATTCTAAATTTAATATTATCCGGGGAAATTACTGGCATGGCGTTCGCGATATGGTGGTTTGGTATTCGGGAGAGAACCTTTTTCAGGGAAATAAAGGCGTGGGTGACCGATATGGGATTCACTTTATGTATGCCCATAATAACCGCATTCAGAATAATGTTTTATTAAATAATTCTGTGGGTGTGTTTCTGATGTATAGTGAACGAACCATTATGACCGGGAACCTGATAAAAGGAAACCATATAGGCAGCGGGATGGCACTTGGCATGAAAGAAACTTCTTCTAATCAAATTCTGAACAACCGTTTTATTTATTGCACCGAGGGGATTCATATTGATGTATCTCCTTATGTTTTAGAACAAAAAAACACCATTGAAGGAAACGAAATCGCATTTTGCGGTACTGCTATATATTTTCATACCAATCAGGAAGGTAATTTATTCAAACATAATTATTTCCATAATAATTTAACACAGGTATTTCCCGAAGTAACCACAGCCCGCTTTAACGTGTGGGATAATAACTACTGGGACGATTATCAGGGTTTTGATAAGGATGGTGATAATGTTGGTGATATCCCGTATGTGCTACTTTCTTATACCGAACATTTGTGGAATTTTAACCGATATATGAAATTCTTTTATGGAGCCCCCATTTTGGCTGTTCTTGATTTTTTGGAACGTCTGGCTCCCTTTTCAAAACCAAAATATGTGTTGGACGATAAAAAACCGATTTTCCGTTGGAAAGAAACAGATATTTTTAAGAATACCCGATAATTTTTTGTAGTCAATTTCTTTTTCGGTACTTATTTACCTGTTTTTATGTTATCTTTGTGTCAATGTTAAGAAAGATAATTGTCATATTATTGCTTGGCCTTTATTTGGTGTTTTTGTTCCTGCCGGGATGGCCTTTGTTGAATTATTATTTCTTTTCGACTCAAAATCAAGAATTTGCTTTTGAACAAGGACTTCATTACCAAAATAACGAAACTACTCATGTGGGGGATGGGGTTTATTTAAAGGCGCTTATGAAGCGGGTTCAGGGAGACGAAGTGTCCAAAAAGGCACAAAATTCCCCTCCGCGGGTTAATACTGAAATAGGTAATACAATATATATTCCTGCTGAATTCCTCCGGAATTATGCTCATCTTTCCGGTGTTACAATTCATTTTGCAGTTTTTTCCGAAAAAATCATTAACAGGTATACAATGGTGCTCTTGCCGCCACCGAATTTTGTCTAATTCTTTTTCATGATATTTTATTGTTACCACGGCTCCAAATAGGTTTATAATTTGAAAATGGTTTAATTACCGTGTGTGCAATAAATTGAAAGTTTGCCTGTATTTTTGCAAAAATTGTTTCCTTGTATTTTTATTGAAATATAATCAATTGATATTCAGTGATGTCTTTTCTTCAACAGACTTGAAGACGGTTTTACAGAAATACGGGTAATCTTTCCTTTCCGATAATCAAATTATTCAACTATCGAAAAAAAGGAACTTATTCAAAATGAAAAATATTTATCAATTAATTATTTTGATGAGCTTAATCTTGTTGGAACTGCCGGTTATGGCGCAAATGTCGGCCGACACCCTCAACCTGGATGAAATACTTATTACCGCTCATCAAAAGGAATCCATTAATCAGTCCAATATTAATGGAAAGGTGATTGAATTGCAAAATCCACATGACGGGGGCGAAATTTTTAAAAACCAGCCCGGTTTTAGTATCCTGAAAAAGGGAAATTATGGCATGGAACCTGTTTTAAGAGGATTTAAATTTGGACAGCTTAATATTCAGTTTGATGGAGGTGTGCACAGTACAAATGCCTGTCCAAACCGGATGGATCCCGCAATATCACAAATATCTATCGAGGATATTCAAAAAGTGGAAGTTATAAATGGCCCTTACAGCGTGCGTTTTGGCCCTGTTTTCGGGGGAATTGTAAATATTATCAGCAAACGTCCGCAATATGCTCCCGGCAAGGTAGTGTCGGGTTCGGTTGATGCCGGCTATCAATCCAACGGTAATAATTATTATAGCGATATATTCACTCAACTGGTTCGTAAAAAAGTTGACTTCAGCATCAATGCCGGCTATAAAAACTATGGTAATTATAAAAGTGGCTCCGGACAAGAAATAGCATCATCTTTCAAACGCACCGGTTATACAGCAAAACTGGGAATCAATCCTAAAGAAAATCAGCGCATTCAAATTACTTTTCGTCAGAGTTTTGCGCGTGATGTTATGTATGCCGGACTTCCCATGGATGCTGACTATGACAACAGTAGTATTCTGTCGGCCGATTATGGGATCACCAACCTTTCCGATGTTGTTTTTAGTCTGAAAGTGAAAGCTTACGGTGCTTATGTTAGCCATTTGATGAGCAATACCCGAAGGCCAAATTACAAAATGGTACAAGCAAAGACTCCGGTTTTTGCTAAAAATTATGGAGGAAGGGCTGAGTTGGGTATCAGTACGGGATCAAGAAATATTATTTACACCGGATTCGATTTTATGCATACAGGGAAGGATGGTAGCCGAACCAGGGAAGTATATGTGAATAGTTGTAATGGAATGCATTTTGATCCGCCCAAAATTTTTCACGACCTGGTTTGGCAAAATTCTGCCAAAAATGATGGCGGGCTTTTTTTGGAGAATAAATTTCAAATCAATTCAGGATTGTCATGGCAAACCGGCTTTCGATTCGATTTTGTAAGCTACACGGTTAAAGATCCGGCTTCCGGTTTTAGTGCCTTGTATAACGGCAACATTACACCTGACAATCGTGTTGCTTTTGCCATTACATCGAGTTTCGACTGGAAACTGGCCGAAGGTTTTCATTTGCTCTGGGCTGCTGCCCGGGCTGAGCATGCTCCCGATTTGGTTCAGCTGTATATCAACCATCTTAGTGTTGGGATGGATGCCTACGAGTATATTGGAAACCCGCAGTTAAAACCTGAAATTAACTATCAAACCGACCTGAAACTTGTGAAGCGATGGAAAAAGGTGAACTTTTCCGTGGATGGTTTCATCTCTTATCTGAATAACTATATCACGGCTGAAGTGAATCAGGATATCCCACGAAAATTTCTGCCCTGTAAATTGCCCAAATACACCAAACAATTCACCAATATCGATAAAGCCGTGATGACAGGTTTTGAAACAATGTTGGATGTCAGGTTCTTACGCCATTTTGAATATAATTTCAGCGCTTCATATACCTATGCGCAGAATCTCAGTTGGGATGAGCCTTTGCCTGAAATCCCGCCATTTACTATGAACAATGCACTAAGTTATAGAACCCAAAAACTGGAAATCCGCCTGAATGCGCGTATGGCTTCTGCTCAAAATCGTGTTTCAAGCCGGTTCAACGAATCAACCACACCGGGTTTTTCAGTGTATGATATCTATGCTACTTATTCCCCATGGAAAGCATTGGAAATTAGGGCATCTGTCACAAACATTTTTAACAAAAACTATGTGGAGCATCTGAGTAGACCTTACAAAAATATGGGTGGCTCAAGCCTTTATTATGAGCCGGGGCGAAGCTTTAATGTGGGAGTAAAATGGCATTTTTAATTAATTATGGTATTAAGGAGCCAAATTGATAAAATATAAATTTTTATATGGAAATTCATTACATAATTTGTATTTTTACACACAATAAATTACTGAAACTATGGAACATTTTGACCTGAGTCGTCGCAAGTTTTTAAAATCAAGTGCCGTGGCCGTAGGTGCATTGGTGGCCGTAGGTGCGGGAGTCGGCTATCTGCAAAAGATAACTGCCGAGAAACGGATTAACCAGAAGTTTCTGCGGCCTCCGGGTTCTATTGATGAAAAAGATTTTATTTATGCCTGTATCAAATGCGGACTTTGTATTCAGATATGCCCGGTACACGCCATCAAATTTGCGGGCATTAAAGAAGGCCTGGCTTATGGAACTCCTTACATTGATGTTCGTGAACAGGCTTGTGATTTATCGTGCGATTCAATTCAGTGTGTGGAAACCTGTCCTACGGCAGCATTATATTTTGTTCCCTTTAAAAACGCAGGTGAGAAAGCCATTGAACAGTATGATAAAACCCATAAAGTTGACGAGAATTATAACCCGTTTCCGGTTCAGATTCGTGCCATGAAAGAAAATGTGAAGATGGGAGTGGCCAAAGTGAATGAACACACCTGTCTTGCCGCCTTGGGAAAGGGTTTTAGAGGGACGCCCCGTGGTGATGATTTTAAGGGAATCAATCGAACCCCTGACGGGAGCTCTGCCAAGGCCACGCCGCTGAAAGATAAAGTGTACAACAGGAAAATTTGTAACCTCTGTGTAACGGAGTGTCCTATGGGTGAAACAGCCATAGTGCTTGATAAGCATACAGGGGCTGATGGTACGGAGAAATTTTTGCCAAAAGTACTTGATGGCTGTGTGGGATGCGGCGTTTGCGTAATGGTTTGTCCTACCCGGGAACCCAGTATTATTGTTGAACCCGTAAAATCGTAGTGCCATGTTTGGAAAAAATAATAAAAAACCATTGCCGTCAAAATCTAAAGAAGAACTTCCGTATGTGAAGGCAGGGATGAGCTTCAAAGCCTGGCGCGAGAAGTTTGGAGGAAAACATAAGTGGAGAACCATTCGTTGGTCGGTTCTGTTGGGAATTAACGGACTTTTTATTCTCTCTTTTATGTTCGATCTTTCCATGTTGGAGGGTTCTTTGAGTGGATCGCGTTTGGTTGGGTTTTACTTGATGGACCCTTTTAATACGCTGCAACAGCTGGTAATCTCTTTTTACACCGGCCATTGGGTGCATCTGACCATGAATTTTGTCATTGGTGCCAGCACCATTTTCATCTTTTATTTTTTAATGGGAGGACGTACCTTCTGCTCTTGGGTTTGCCCTTACCATTTTCTGGCTGAATGGGGTGAGAAATTGCATAATTACTTTGTTAAGAAAAAGAAAATCAAAGAACATACCTATAACCGTTATCTGCGTTATCTGTTTTGGGTAGGCTTCCTGTTATTGGCTTTTCTCACCCGGAATCTGGTTTTTGAGGATATCAATCCTGTGGGGATATTATCGAGGGCAATGATTTATGGCCCGGGATTAATCCTGCTATGGATTTTGATATTGATTACATTTGAAATTGTGTATAGCAAGCGCTTCTGGTGCCGGTACGTGTGTCCTATCGGGACAACTTGGAGCATGGTGGGAAATTTATCACCTTTCGGAGTGAAGTTTGATCTTGATAAATGTGCGCATTGCCGCGATTGTCAGACGGTTTGCCTCGTACCTCATGAGCTTTGGTTTGTTGAAAAGGGCAAGGCTACCAGTCAGCGTCATGATGTTGGCTCCGATTGTACCCGTTGTGGGTTATGTATTGATATTTGCCCGGGTAATGCATTGAGTTATACAATTAAAGGTTGGGATAAAATTTTATGATAACAGGAAATAAGCCCCTGATTCGGGCACGTGAGCTCACAAAGGCCTTTAACAAGGTTGAAGTGCTCAGGAAAATACAGTTTGATTTTAACGTGGGAGACCGGATTGCCCTTATTGGACAAAACGGGGCAGGTAAGACTACGCTTATCCGGTGTATCCTCGGACAATATATTTTTGATGGTAATCTGGAGGTGCTGGGAAAGAGCCCACGCTCCAACAGAGTTGATATCTTAAAAGAGGTAGGCTTTGTCCCTCAAATTCCACCCCCCTTAAAATTGACAGTTAAAGAATTACTAAACTTTTTTGCCGGATTAAGTGACACAACGGTTGACGAATATGTAGAAATTGCTGAAAATTTGGGGCTGCAGGTTAATCCCGCTTTGGGAAAACCATTTGTTGCCTTATCCGGAGGAATGAAGCAAAAATTACTGGTGGCTTTTGCCTTGGGTAAAAAGCCTGCCATCCTCTTGATGGATGAACCTTCGGCAAATCTTGACCCTGCTGCCAGGGAGATTTTCTTCGACTATTTGGGAAATTATAATAAAGAAGCCCTTTTGGTATTGAGTAGTCACCGCATGGCTGAAATATCGGGATTGGTAAACCGTGTGGTGGAAATGGATTTTGGAAAAATTATTCTGGATAAAAAAGTGGAAACTGTTAATCATTAGCCTTATGAAAAAGTTAATCTTTATTTCGATTTTATTGATTGCGGCCTGGTCGTGTACCACCGCCCCCGATTTTAGTCCCCGAAAGGTGAATTATGATCGTGATATATGTGCTCAATGTCTCATGGGAATAGCTGATCAGCACTATGCTGTACAAGCCATTAACTCGGATGGCGATGTTCGGTGGTTCGACGATATTGGCTGTTTGTTTGAGTATATGAAAGGAGCGGATTGGAAAAAGTTTGTAAATGACAAACCTTACAAAATATGGGTTGGCAATACTGAAGATACCACCGATAACGGATGGATAGAAGCACAAAAAGCCTTTTATAATTTTGGGAAACATACACCCATGGGTTATGGCTATAGTGCAGTAAAACAACCTAATGATTCAACATTTACTTTTACACAGGTTCAAAAACGAATTGCTGAAGGCAAAACAATGCGCGAGCAGTTTTTGGAAAAGCATAAAATGATGGGTAAGGGGATGAAGAAGAAAAAATAGGAAAAAATGACAAAAGAATTCAAATCGATATTAAAACTGGACCTTTTCCAGACGCTTCGTACAAAAGGCTTTTGGATTTACAGCATTTTGTTTGGCGGTTTTGTGGCCTTTTTGTTCTTGTCCGGGATTACCGAAACGCAAGTTATTGGATTTGTAGGGCTGGGCAGGCTAATGGTAACCTTTATGCAGGTATGTATGGTGATCATTCCTATTTATGTGTTGATTACCGTGGTTAGGTCCATCGTAGGCGACAAGGAGAATAATGTAATGGAATATATGCTTTCGATGCCGGTTTCGCTGAGCAACTTTTACTGGGGGAAATTTATTGCCAAATTTATAGTAACCTTTATCCCCTTATTTGTTTCTTTGTTAGGAGCGGTTATTTGGGGGTCCATTGCGAGCCTTGATGTTCCCTGGAATATGTTCTTTTTGTACAGCGGTTTACTGGCCGCCATGGTTTTTTGTTTTCTCGGTTTAGGGATGCTCATCTCGGTATATGCCCGGTCTCAGGATTTTGCCGTGAGTTTTGCTTTTGTAATTTGGCTCATTTTAGTTGCCTTTATCGATTTGCTGTTAATGGGGATGATGCTAAAATTCCGTATGAATCCTAATTGGGTAATTGGCCTGGGCATGCTCAATCCATTGCAGGTATTTCGTGTGGGTGTATTGGTTTTGTTTGACCCGAAACTCACAGTGATGGGACCAGCGGCTTATTTTGTCCTGGATACGGTTAACCGGGGTGTTTTTATTGTTTTTTCAGTGCTGTATCCTACCTTGCTGGGTTTTGTCCTCGCTTGGTTGGGAAACAGACGTTTCAACCATGAAGATGTGGTTTAATTAAATAATAATTGCTATGAAAAGGTATTTCACTCCCTTCATTATTATATTCTTTTTGCTGTTCGGTATGTGTTTTTTTGCCTGCCATCAAAACCTGTCAAAGGAGCAAAAAGTTATATCAAAGGGTGTTATTGTGGATACATCACGATTTTTAAAAGTTGCAAATTTTGTGAGCGAGGAAGAACGTGAAAAGATTATTTCCGAAGAACGTTTGCTTCCCAACGGGAAAAAGCGTGCCAAAGGCTTGAAGGCTATTCCGCAGGATAATGATGATTTTCGCAGGGTCATGCTTGACGGGGTGTATTGGAATGGCATTCACGCTGAAAATTCTGATTTCAGGGGAGCCAGTATGCGCTCGGCTAAATGCAATGAAACCAATTTCAGTTATAGCGATTTTAGGGTAGCCGACGTCAGGTGGACCCTTTTTGATCGTTCCTTACTCTATCACTGTAATTTTGCTCAGGCAAAACTTTTTCACGATCATGTAAGTGATTCACGATTAGATAGTTCCGATTTTCGTGGAGCCAATATGTTTGGGATGACCGGGCACCGGGTCAGCTTAAAGCATTGCGATTTTACCAACGCTTTGATGAAAGATGTCGAATTTACACATGCCGATTTCAGTCACTCTATGGCCGTTCATACACGCTTTATCCGTGCGGTTCTCACCGGGTCGAAGTTTGACGATTGCGATCTTTCCGAGTCGGACTTTAGCGGTGCCGGACTGGAGGGTGTTAGTTTTAAAAATACAAGGCTTATTGATGTGCAGTTTAATGGAGCACATCTGCAGGAAGCCGATTTCTCCGGAGCTGATCTGGAAGGTTGTTACTTTTTTGGTGCCGAAATGGCCGAAACAAATTTCACAAATGCCAAAAATATTCCTGATGTTATTAAAAAACATTTAGTTAATGGAAAAATGACGGGTGTAGTGCTCGAAAGATAAAATACTAAAGAATGGTAAAACGACTAATATTGGGCTTGTTCAACCTGCTGATCATTATTCAGTTTGCTCGGGCCACGACGGGAGACACAACCAATTATACCATAGATGTCAATTCAAGTGTTCTTAATTGGTCCATTGATGTCCACCATGGTACTATTCTTTTGAAGAAGGGTACAATTAAAATGCAAGGGAAAAAATTGATAGCAGCTTGTGTTACCGTGCAAATGGATAGTGTTCACGATCAGGACATTACCTATGAATTGATGCGCAAAACATTGCACAATGTGTTGCGTTCGGATGTGTTTTTCAATACCAAAAAGTATCCGTATTCCTTTTTTGTGTTGGATGAAGCAAAACTGCTACCCGACGGAAGATATCGGGTACAAGGCGATTTGACTATCACGGGGGTGTCAAACTGTGTCCGGTTTACAATACATATCAATAAGAAAGGCAAGGGATTAGAAATTACTTCCGACCCGTTTAAAGTCGATCGTTTAAGATGGGGAATTACAAGCTACTCAACACATGCTGCCAAAAGCGAGAAAAATTTTATTGTAAGCGACAGCATTAATTTTAGCTTTCAATTAGTAGCCAAAGAGGAGTAAAACTTTGGAAAGTTGTTGTTTTTATTGTGAGAAAACATTTCTTGGATAAAAATCCATAAAGGCAATTCCGTTGTTCAAATCATTTTCCATGTCCTTTATCGTTTTTTCCGAAAGCAATTTATACAAATTGCCTTTTATTATTTGATATTGGTTGTGAATGGGGCAGGGTTTGTCTTCGTTACATTCGTGCATTCCCAGCCCGCAAGTGTTGAAAAATTCAAGGCCATCAATGGTGTCGATCAACCTTAATAGCGAAAGGCTTTTCCCTTCCTCCGTCACGTAAAAGCCACCATGAGGTCCTTTGCTGGAAGTAATGATTTGTTTTTTAGCTAAATCCTGCAATATCTTACCTAAAAAATGTTCAGGGAAATTCAGGTCGCTTGCAATTTGTTTAATACCAAGGCGTTTCTCGGGACCCGAATAAAAGGCGAGATAAACCATAGCCCTAATGGCATATTCTGTTGATTTTGAAAAGATCATAGCGCTTATACTTCTTGTTAACCAATTGATTACTTTATGATGACGGAGAGTCACCCGGTTCAGGATACTGCCGTACGACTCCCCGACGAAATATTTTTACAAACTATCAATGGCATTTTTGCCATCTTCGGTAATCATTTCGGGCGACCACATCGGCTCCCAAACCAACTCTACATCATTTTTATAATCCGGGTAGTTGGCATCTAACACCACCTGCACATTTTGGATAATGACATCCCCGAGTGGACAACCACGGGTGGATAGGGTCATGACAACATGGATGGTTTTGGTTTCATTGTCCATAGTAATCTCGTAAATTAGTCCGAGATCAACGATGTTGACACCTACTTCAGGGTCAACTACTGTTTTCAACAGCTGTGCTATTTCTTGTTCTTTTGGTGTTAATGCTGATATTTTACTCATGATTTGATGATTTTTTCTTTGTGTAAGACAATTTTAAAAACGTTGAAATTATATAACAGGCCGGTTATAATGAAAAACACGGCTGCCACTTGAATGAGCCATGCCATCCCAAGAAGTTCACCTGCTATCAATAGCGGAAAAGCAATGAGATAGGTATTCGCGTGCCATTGGGCAACCCGGTCGGAATAAAGTTCCTGGGGTAGTGGCGTTTTCTCTTTTCCTACTTTAGCCTGATATTTCTGAAGCCAAATGATAAAGGGCAAGGTTTTGTATGTCTGTCCCAAAATCAAAGCCGTCAAAAAACCAAAGATTAACGACATAATCAGTGCAATATCAATCCGATACTGAAAAGAAGCCGTAAATTCAGGAGTAGTGAGCGCAAATATGCTTAAAATTAGTGCAAAAGCCAAAATCAGAAAAGCAACTTTTGATAATTTCATCCCCACATCCAGGTTTTTACGGAAACGATGTTTAAAGGCGTAATAATTGAAATATAAAAACAATCCAATGCCTGCAAAAATGAGAAGGACCGACAAAGCAATAAGCCATGTTTTGGGGTAAAAATAAAATGCACTGACAATCATTATTAAACCGGCGTTTAATAGATAATAAGCATATTTTAGCAAGTGTTCAGGCAGTTTGTGAATAATAAGAAACATGGGCATCAATTTACTGGCCACACCAATCACCAGAAACAAAAACCATCCCACTAATCCCAGATTTATGTGCATTTTTAGCAAATCGAGAATACTCACAGGAATAAACGGAACCGCAAAATTGATAATCATCAAAACTGCCAAACTTACCGTAAGCGTTAAGTAAACAATAGCAGTAATGATAAAAAGGTTGCCGATATCTTTGCGTTTGGTTTTGGCTGCGCTAATCAACGTGTTTATGGCAAAAAGAAATACCGCGACAAGAATAAGTGTTCCCGATATTTCGAACCATCTCCAGTTTTGTTGAGGACCGAAATTGGCTTCCCAAAAAGCAATCACAAGAATGAGTAATCCGGTGCCAAACAAATAAAAAGTAATTTTTGCCATTCGTTCACTACGCAGTTTTACCTCCATCACCACAGGTATCAGCTGATAAAGCGACCCGAATATAAGCATGCTTATAAATCCCAGCACCATTGTGTGTGTGAGGGTAAGCATGTGTGCATTAAGATGATAAGGTAAAATGAGCTGAGGTGCAGCAATCATCATCACTATACCGGAAGCGAGAAACATAAGCGCCCCAAACACAAAGTGGGGGAGTACGACCGATGGTGAGGGTGCATTTTGTGTACTGAGTCCTGCTTGCATTACTTGTAAATTATCAGTTTCAGATTGTTTTCGTCAATTGGCTTCTGTACCAGATTGAAGTGGCGATTTTCTAATTCAGGCAACAAATATTGCGGTAATCGCTTGTGATGGACATACAATGCCTCTCCATCCGAAAGATTCTCCAATTCTTCGAGGACTGTAACCATGGGCATGGGCATCTCCAAATCCCGCACATCAATTTCTTTCAACTTTCCATGAAAACGATTTTCTATTGCTTCAAAATCTTCTGTTTCACCGGGTTTTATTTCCAATACTTCTCCGGAAGCAGGACCTGCTTCTGTTTTGTGTAAATAGGTATGAACAATACCGGTTTCAGGACGCTCGGTTTCAAATTCATATCCTCTTTTTTTAAGGATATTTAATATGGGTATTGGCTCAAAAGTGTTGATAATCAATAATGTTTTGTGGTCATCCATTCCCTTTAACGTTTTCATAATCTCATCAAACGGATCAATACCCTTTGCCAGAATAGGCCTTACATCTAAAGTAACAACATTTGTTTTATCCATGATTTTTTTGTTTGTGTGGTTATTTTGAATTTTCAATTTCTCTTTTTCTGGCTCTTCAAATTGAACGGAATAGCCGTTTCCCTGTAGTTTTGATAAGAAGTCTCTTGTGCTTACACCGCCAATGCGGGCTGCATCAGCAACGCTAACACGTGAGGCCAGCATCTTACAAAGAATAGGATTTTTCAATTTCCTGAAATGCTTGTTGATGGATGCAATTACATCTATCACATTCTTATCATATTTAATGATTTGAGAAATTTTTGTCTTTGCTGTAATTTTCATTGTTTTCAGTTCTTATATTCGGGGCAAAAGTAATCCTTTTTTAATAATAAAAGAGTAAAAGGTCTTTAAATCTTTATATATTTTATTCTCATGGTTTGATAGTTTCTTTATTTTTGTAGTCAAAAGCATATGAAAATTATTTCCGGGTCAAAAGCCAGCCTGATTTATACTTTATACACCGCTGGCGACAATAAAATAATAGAAACGGTTAGCAAAGAGCGTCCTGTGGTGTTTACCTTTGGAAAAGGGCAACTGATTGAAGGGTTTGAAGAAAATCTATTGGGGTTGTCAGCAGGCGATCCGTTTGATTTTGTTATAAAAGCCGAACAGGCCTATGGTCCGGTAGATTCCTACGCTATTTTTGATTTGCCAAAGGAGACCTTCGAGGTGGATGGAAAAGTGGATGAGAAATTGCTAAAGCCGGGTAACTCATTTCACATGCAGGACAACGATGGTAACCGGCATGAAGGTAAGATTGTATCCGTACATGAAGAATCGGTTACCATGGATTTTAACCATCCGTTGGCAGGAAAAGACCTTCGCTTTGTGGGAACAGTTGTGGAGGTGATGTCAGGCGAAGCCAAATAATCGTCGTTTGGTTCGGCAATAAAAACAGAAAAAGCATAGCAAGTCAGTATGGGACAAAAGTGTGTGCATTGTGGAGAGGATTGCGGGAAAAATCCTGTCATGTGGGAAGGTCAGCCCTTTTGTTGTCATGGTTGCAAAACGGTTTACCAAATTCTGAACCAAAATAAGCTGGAAAAATATTACGATATCCAACCCATGTCAGGAATCAAAATTGACAAGGTAGAGGTGGGTGATAAATATGCTTTTTTAGACAATGAGGAAATTAAGGAAAAGTTGTTGGAGTTCTCGGATGGCGGATACAGCAAAATCAGCTTATTTGTTCCCACCATTCATTGTGCGTCCTGTATTTGGTTACTCGAAAATTTGCATACGCTTCATGCGGGGATTATAAAATCGTCCGTAAATTTTCCGCGCAAAAAAGTAACCATCATTTTTAAACCCGATGAAATCAGTTTGCGTCAAATTGTGGAGTTGATGGCATCCATTCATTATGTGCCTGAAATCACGCTCGATCAGTTGGATGATCCTCAGTCAGAAGGGCAAGCCAATCGTCAATTGCTCATTAAGATTGGTATTGCGGGTTTTAGTTTGCTGAATGTGATGCTATACAATTTTCCGGAATACCTGCCCGGTAGCCATGAGCTTAGTCCCTTTTTCGTGAAATTCTTTGGCTGGATGAGTATTTTGCTGGCCATTCCGGTTGCCTTTTACAGTGCCAGCGACTATTATTTGTCGGCCATCAAAGGGTTGAAACATAAAATGATTAATATCGACTTGCCCATTTCACTCGGTATATTCACCCTTTTTTGTCAAAGTGTCTATGATGTTGTTGTCGGTCAGGGAATTGGTTATATGGATTCGCTGGTAGGTCTGGTCTTTTTCCTGTTGTTAGGTAAGTGGTATCAGGGGAAAACCTATCAGGCTTTGTCATTCGAACGTGATTACAAGTCCTATTTTCCCGTGGCAGTTACCCGTATGTTGCCCGGTAATACGTCTGAGAGTATCACCCTCGCGCGTTTGAAGGAAGGCGATCGTATTTTAATCCGGAATCAAGAGTTGGTTCCGGCAGATTCAAAACTGGTTCACGGACAGGCAAACATCGACTATTCATTTGTTACCGGTGAATCCTTGCCCATCGAAAAAAAAGCGGGAGAAATGATTTATGCCGGTGGCCGCCAGATGGGGAGCTCCATTGAACTTGAAGTGGTTAAGAGCGTCGAACAGAGTTACCTTACTCAACTTTGGAACCAGGATAATTCAAAAGGAGAAAGCCCTTCAAAACTCGATCCCGTTATCAATAAGGTAAGTCAGTATTTTACTGCTGTGGTATTGGCAGTGGCTTCTTTGGCCGGTATTTACTGGCTGTTTAACGATCCTTCTGTGGCTTTGTTTGCATTCACTTCGGTGCTTATTATTGCTTGTCCCTGTGCACTGGCCCTCACGGTACCTTTTACCTTTGGAAGTACCATGCGTGTATTCGGCCGAAAAGGTCTTTACATTAAAAATACAGCAGTAATCGAAACCTTGCACCGTGTAGATACCATTGTTTTTGATAAAACAGGAACCATTACCCAAAGTCACAGTATGAAAGTGCGTTTTGTGGGAGATGCTTTAAGTGATGAACAGCAAAAGATCATCAAATCGCTTACGTCTCATTCAAGTCATCCCCACAGTATTACCATTAGTAAATCCATTCAAATTGAGGATTTGTATCCGGTTGAATCGTTTGTGGAAATTCCGGCCATGGGCCTCAGTGGCGTCATTCAGGAGCAGCGGGTGAACGTGGGTTCCCGGCAATTTGTGATGGGTAGTGGTGATGATAAGGCCTTGAATACGCGGGTGTATGTGTTTCTGGGGGATAAGGTATTGGGCTATTATCAAATTGAAAATCAGTACCGTGACGGTTTGGAAGTGGTGGTGAAACACCTCAAAGCCCGCTTCTCTCTTTTTGTGCTTTCGGGTGACAATGATGCCGAACGTGAAACCCTGCTGAAAATATTCGGTGATCAAGTGGAGATGCATTTTAGGCAAAGCCCATCGGATAAAATGGAATTTATCAAAAAATTAAAGGCACAGGGAAAAACGGTTTTAATGATTGGTGACGGTTTGAACGATGCCGGGGCTTTGATTGAGAGTCATGTGGGTATCAGCGTGGCCGACGATGTCTATCATTTCTCGCCGGCATGCGATGCTATTATCGAAAGCGATAAATTTGGTAATTTACACCGATTTATCCAGTTTACCCATAAATCGATGGCCGTTGTTTGGCTAAGCTTCCTTATCTCCTTTCTGTATAATTCGGTTGGACTCTATTTTGCGGTTCAGGGACACCTGTCCCCAATTGTTGCAGCCATTTTAATGCCCATTAGTTCGGTGAGTGTGGTGCTCTTTGCCAGCCTATCCGTAAAAT
>CAJXKB010000059.1 GCA_913055825.1 uncultured Bacteroidota bacterium | reverse complement strand
TGTCGATACCATTAGCAGAAGAATTACGTCCGAAAAATTTGGATGAATATATTGGTCAGGAAGGACTCGTGGGGCATGACGGTATCTTACGGAAAGCACTGGAATCGGGCAGTATTCCTTCGATGATCTTATGGGGACCTCCGGGAGTGGGCAAAACAACCCTGGCGCATATTATTGCAAGCCAGTTAAGTCTTTCGTTTTACACGTTGAGTGCTGTAAGTGCAGGGGTAAAAGATGTTCGTAAAGTAATCGACTCGGCCTCAAATTATGGTGGTAATGCCATTTTATTTATTGATGAAATCCACCGATTCAGCAAATCGCAACAAGATTCGTTATTGCATGCGGTTGAGCGGGGAATTCTTACACTCATTGGGGCTACTACCGAGAACCCCTCCTTTGAAGTGATCTCACCTTTGCTATCTCGTTGTCAGGTATATATCTTAAAACACCTGACCAAACAACAGTTGGAAATTTTACTGCAAAAAGGGATTGACCGGTTAAAAGTACGGTTAAATAAAGAAATTGAAGCCAAAGAAACGGAGGCGCTTTTTAGAATTTCGGGAGGAGATGCCCGCAAATTGTATAATGCCTTGGAGATGTTTGCCCAGCAGCAAAAAGATGTTCCGGGCCCCATTGTACTCACCAATGAAAAAGTACAGCAAACGATTCAAAGTAATTTATTGATGTACGACAAACAGGGAGAGATGCATTACGATGTGGTTTCGGCTTTTATAAAGTCGCTTCGCGGCAGCGATCCCAACGCGGCCGTTTACTGGCTTGCACGTATGGTGGAAGCAGGGGAGGACCCGAAATTTATCGCCCGGCGTATGCTGATACTGGCTTCCGAGGATATTGGTAATGCTAATCCCAATGCCTTGTTACTTGCCAATGCCTGTTTCGATTCGGTAAATAAAATCGGCTGGCCTGAAAGCCGGATTATTTTATCGCAAACAGCAATTTATCTTGCTGCATCTCCAAAAAGCAATGCTGCTTATGCTGCTATAAAAAAGGCCCAGTCGTTGGTGAAAAAAACCGGAAATCTACCCGTGCCCTTGCATTTACGCAATGCACCCACGGGTTTAATGAAAGAATTGGGTTATGGAAAAGAGTATAAGTATGCTCACGGGTACGAAGGAAACTTTGTTGAACTGGAATATTTGCCGGATGAAATAAAAGGGCAGCGTTTGTTCGATCCGGGAATGAATCAGCGAGAGATAGAAATTCGTAGGAGATTAAAAGAACAGTGGAAAAAGAAATACGGCTATTAACTCGAGTTCAGGTTATTAATCTTTGGCAGGAACGATTTTATATGTTTTTAATATCGGCACTACATCACTTGAGTTGAGTTTAAAAGTATATTTCAATACTTCGTCACTAACTAAATTACGCAGGCGGTTCCGGTGTGAAGAATGGTCGATGTAACCCAAAATATCGCTTTTAGCCATTTGCCATTGGTCAAGTGCCATTTTTGCCGAATCGCAGTCAGTATCAAATTTTTCCGATTCAATCAGAAGTTCGGCAAGAGCACCGGCAAAGAGGCTGTCTTCCATATTTACTTTGTTTTTCCAACCGGCACAAAGGATCACTACATTTTTGTTTTGCCGTATTAACCATTCCGAAAGTGCCTTCAGGTTAATAAAAGATCCCACGGCAATATGCGAAGTTTCCTTTCTGGCCTTACGTATGGCTTTAGTGCCGTTGGTAGTGGAATAAACAATTTCTTTTCCTTTATATTCGGGTTTGAAAAATGAAAGTGCCGAATTATCGAGGTCGGCAAACTTCACCTTTGTACCACCCCTTTCTGCTGCCACGAGATAACCCAGCCGGTATAAAAAACGGGCATGCCGGATACGTTTTACAGGGATAATAGCTTTGATACCATAATCCAGTGCGGCACAAATAGAAGTAGTGGCGCGGAACACATCCGCAACCACTACCACAAAAGGTTTTTTTGTAGAAATGTTTGAGAACAGTCGTGGCGAAAGTACCACTTCGATGCTATTCTTTTGATTCATTTCGAAAAATTAGTCCTTAAAAAAAGGAGGACGTGTAATGATGGCTTTTACCTGTTTGTTCCTGATTTTAATATAGATTTCGCTGCCTTCTTTCCAATAGGGTTTGGTCACGTAGGCCATCCCGATACCTTTGTGGGTATATGGCGACATGGTTCCCGAAGTGACTTTTCCAATGACATTTCCATCTGCATCAACCACTTCATAGCCATGGCGCGGAACTGCCTTTTCGGCCATAACAAAACCTTTTAACCGTTTTTGAACCCCATTCTTTTTTTGTTCTTCAAACAAATGGCGGTCAATAAAATTGTTGCCTTCAGTGAATTTTGTAATCCAGCCTAAACCACCTTCGATTGGTGAAGTGGTATCGTCAATATCATTGCCATACAAACAAAAACCAGATTCAAGACGCAGTGTATCGCGGGCACCCAGCCCGATGGGTTTAATTCCGAATGATTTCCCGGCTTCCAACACGGCTTTGTAAAACTTTTCTGCATATTGATTGGGCATGTAAATTTCACAACCACCTGAACCCGTGTAACCTGTGGTAGAAAAAATAATATTGGGAACTCCTGCAAATTCGAGTACTTTAAAAGTGTAATAAGGCATGTCGGTTACAGGCGTTTCAGTTAGCATCTGCATGGCTTGTAGGGCAAGTGGCCCCTGAACGGCAAGTTGGGAAGTTTCGTCTGATACATTGGTAAGCTTTGCATTTACATCATTTTGAGCATTGATGTGTGCCCAGTCTTTATCGATATTTGCAGCATTTACAACTAGCAGATACTTCTCTTTGTTAAAGCGATAGACTAATAAATCATCTACAATTCCACCTTTTCCATTGGGAAGGCAGCTGTATTGCACTTTTCCGTCAACAAGGGCTGCCACGTCGTTGGTGGTAACTTTTTGAACCAAAGCAAAAGCATTTGATCCTTCCACCCAAAACTCACCCATATGAGAAACGTCAAAAACACCCAATTTTTTTCGCACTGTTTCGTGCTCAATAGATATTCCTTCAAATTGTACCGGCATGTCCCAACCTGCAAATTCAACCATTTTTCCACCCATTTGGCGGTGCATGGCATTTAAAGCTGTTTTTTTCATCTTAAATATGTATTTTAGTGTTGCAAAAGTAAGTATTAGCGCTCAAAGTTAAAAAATATTCAAGAGTTCAATTTGCTTAAGGACCTATTTTAAACTTTGTCCGAATAAGGATGACTGATTTATTCAAGATTAAACTTCTGATGTTTTTAACCTGATTTCAACAGCTGATGCCCGATACTACAATGTAAACATCTTTTTTTATTACAATATGCATTTTTCAGTTGAATTAGTGCCTGCGATTGCATGGCATTACGGGCAACAATCCCCAACTCATTAAAGTGGCTGATGATGCCGTTCTTTTCGGCAGGAAGTGCCTCCAGCCAGCGCAGTGCCTTTTCTTTTAATTCTTCATCCTGCATATTCTGTCCATAAACAAAAATAAAGGGGATGATGGTATTAATTAAGATTAAATGAATGGATAATTTGCCCAGTGCTTTTGTAGAAGGGGGACTTGTGTGATCAAAACGAAAATGGTTTTGCCAATATGCTGAGGCAGATGCCCGGAACAAATCAACAATATCTGGTAAACGCTCTGCTTCAAGAATCTTATGGATTAAGCCGGAAGAATGATAAATCATTTGTGCAAATTGTGCCATACGGATACTTGGGAAGTTGGCCGGGCGCATACGCATAAACTTCCAAATATGTGCATTGAGTGGTCTGAGTGAATATTTTTGTGCAAGAAATTTGTATTCGGCCTTCAACAGGTTGGGGTAATTGTCTTTAAAATCACCTCTGAGCAAACCTGCCTGCCCAAACAGCAGGGCTTCAATCTGGGTTAGGTTTGACTTGTGTTTGGCAAGAACCATATAAGGCAGTGACCGTCCCAGTTGTTCAAAGGCTTCCGAATTGGTTTTAAAGCCGAAACTTCGCAATAAATGAATGTAAAATACTTCGTTAAAATCAGATTTGTTGTTTGCCAGACTATTTAACACAAGACGTGATTTTTCCTCTAACCGTTCAATTGACAAGCGGTACAGCCAGTTTCTTAATTCAAAATGATTAACGTCGGCAATATCGTTTTGACATGGAATCCATTGATCGGAAAGGATAAATCCCTGATACCTAAGAAAAATATTTTCATCGAATTTGCCTTTTAATTCCAAGGTGGGGATGGGGTCTCCGTTTTGTCGTTTTACGGAAATGTCCGCTTCATACACAACATGCAAAATAACATTGTCGTAAGCCACATCATTTTGATGTCCGTGTTTCAGCCAATCGGAAGCATATACATGCATTTCAATGTTTCCTGCCCACAAGGTATTATTAATCCATATTCTGCCGTTGAAGAAATCAGGGCCGCTGTCAGTATTTCTGAGCCCGGTTTTTTCAATCAGTATATTTTCAGCATTCGTCCCCGTAAAGCTCTTCCCTGCAAGGTAATAGGCCCATAGGTAATAAAGGAATTCTTCATTCATAATTGTAATTGTAAAGGATTTAACGCCACGAAGTTAAGTATATTTTTTCAAGATATTAGTATAAATAGTTGTTGTCATGTTTTAAAAACGTTATTTTTGTAGCGCTGATTATTTTTTAGCTGATGGCAAACGAAAAATTATTAATTTCCGGAATTGAATACAAAGTTAGGAAGTTAGTTGAAAATTTTCAATTGCTAAAGGCCGAGAATGAAAAGTTGAAAAGTGACCTGCAGGTTTGTAACGAGCGTCTCGAAAAGTTGCAGGAAACATTAAATAAAAAAAATAATGAATTAATAAAATTATCATTGGCAAACGCCTTGGAAAATAAATTTGGTGTTGAGAAGGGAATTCAGATGATTGACCAACTGGTGGAGGAGATTGAAAGAAGTATAGATGTAATCAGCGAATAAAATAATATAAAACATTGCAGGACAACACATTAAATATTACAGTAATGATTGCCGGCAGGCCTTATAAAATGAGTGTGGTGCGTGAACAGGAAGAATTGGTTCGTAGTGCAACTAATCGTGTGAACAAAGCAATAAAAGATTACGCTCATTCGTTTGAATTTAAAGACCAGCAGGATTTACTGGCAATGGTTGCACTGCAAAGTACGGTTGGTTCCATATTGATGGAAAATGAAAAGGGCTTCAGAGAGAAAGAAATGGAGATTAAATTAATTGAAATTGATGAAGTGCTTTCCGGTCAGTTGACATCCGAATAGACGTTCTTTGAGAAGATATACCCGCATAATCTAATGTTTGTAAACTCAACACTACAAACTTTAGGGATTTGCTTAGCGGATTGTAGGACAGGCCTGTTTACCCTCGTGGGATTTGCCTTCTGGCAGACACTGGACGTCCGAAAATCACGGCAGCCCTATACGTACTGATCCGGAGTTTACTGTAACTCCATGATTATGCGGGTTTTTTTATTTCCACGTGTTTGCCACACAAAAATTTGCTTATGGAGAACATTATATTGTATGCTTTGGTCTTTCTCATTGCCTTAGCTTTGGGGATTGCAGTGACCTATTATTTTCTGAAACGTGCATTGCTCAGAAAAAGTGAGATTATTGTAGAAGAAGCAAAAGAAAAAGCGGAAGTAATTAAAAAAGAAAAAATTCTGCAAGCCAAGGAAAAGTTTCTACAACTGAAAACCGAACATCAAAAACTAATTGACGAAAAAAACAGGAATGTACAAAAATCGGAAAACCGGATTCGTCAAAAAGAAGCCAGTCTCAACCAAAAACTTCAGGATGCACAAAGAAAGTTGAATGACCTTAATAAAATGAAGGCCAATCTTGATAATCAATTGGGTATTTTGGAGAAGAAAAAGGCTGAAGTTGAAAAATCACATGCCGAGCAAGTGAAACAGCTCGAGAATATCAGCAAATTGTCTGCAGCCGAAGCCAAAGAGCAGTTGATTGAATCTCTGAAAGGAGAAGCTAAAATGGAAGCCATGGTAATGATTCGTGAAATTACGGAAGAAGCCCGCATGACAGCCGACCAGGCGGCTAAAAAAATTGTTATTGAAACCATACAACGTACGGCCGCCGAACATGCCATTGAAAATACAGTTACGGTATTTAATATTGACAGTGAGGAAATTAAAGGCCGTATCATTGGTCGTGAAGGGCGAAATATCCGTGCACTGGAGTCGCAAACCGGAATAGAAATTATTATTGATGACACTCCCGATGCTATTTTACTTTCGGGATTTGATCCCATACGCCGTGAAGTTGCACGATTATCGCTGCAAAAATTGGTTTCCGATGGCCGTATTCACCCTGCCCGTATTGAAGAGGTCGTTGCGAAGACCAAAAAGGAAGTGGATCAGGAAATTGTGGAAACAGGTAAGCGAACCGTGATTGACCTTGGAATTCATAATTTACATCACGAGTTAATCCGCTTAATCGGCCGGATGCGTTACCGCTCATCATACGGTCAGAACCTGCTCGGGCACTCCATCGAAGTGGCCAATCTTTGTGCAACTATGGCTGCTGAACTGAAGTTAAATCCAAAAAAGGCCAAACGTGCCGGTTTGTTGCACGATATTGGTAAAGTTGCTGAGAATGAAGCGGAATTACCTCATGCTTTACTCGGTATGAAGCTTGCTGAGAAATACAAAGAAAAACCGGATGTCTGCAATGCAATAGGTGCTCACCACAATGAGGTTGAGATGAATACCCTCATAGCACCTATAGTTCAGGTAAGTGATGCTATTTCAGGCGCTCGTCCCGGCGCCCGCCGTGAAGTGGTTGAAGCATATATCCAGCGCTTGAAAAAACTGGAACAATTGGCACTTACTTACCCGGGTGTTGTGAAAACCTATGCTATCCAGGCAGGACGGGAACTCAGGGTAATAGTGGGAGCAGACAAAATTTCCGATGCGGAAGCCGACAGCTTGTCCTACGACCTGTCCAAAAAAATTCAGGAAGAAATGACTTATCCCGGGCAGATTAAAATTACGGTAATCAGGGAAACAAGGGCGATAAATTACGCTAAGTAAAACTATTACAATAGATTCTAATAGAAGTAATAGAGGTTATCTGAAAACGATATCCTCTATTACTTTTTTACCGCTTTCCTTATTTAGCATTTCCACCAGCTTTGAACGGGCCATGACAAGCTCGCTTCGCAATACAGCCGAGTCCATTTTTACAAACAAAATTTTATTTTTGATACTTAAATGCTCGGTGTGTTTGGCAAAAATACCTCCCACAACTTTTTCCCACGAACCTATCAATTGTGTTTCATCTAACTTGGCTTCCATCCGGTAGGCTTTTATTAGCTGTTCAATTACTTCTTTTAAGCTGTATTCGTTTCTGCGCTTCATTGTCCGTTTACTGTAACTTGTCCGTGATTAACCGAAAATATTTTATGACTGATGTCGATTTTATCAAAAATCGATTGTATACGCTGTGCCTGGGTGTCGGTAATAAAAACCTGTCCGAAATTTTCTGTACTGACTAATTCAACGATTTGAGAAACACGTTTATCATCAAGTTTATCAAAAATATCATCTAATAATAAAATAGGTTTAAACCCCATTTTAAGGCGTGTGTACTCAAACTGGGCCAGTTTAATGGCAATGACAAAGGATTTTTGTTGGCCTTGCGAGCCGAATTTTTTAACAGGAAAACCATCAATCGTCATTAGTAAATCATCTTTGTGGATGCCGCTGCTTGTATAGCGCAGCATACGGTCTTTTTGCAAACTGCTTCTGAGCAAATCGGCAAGCGGGGCTTTATCGAGTTGGGAAGAATAGCGTATTAAAACCGTTTCGCTTCCGCGGGATAAATATCGATAATATTCATCAAACAGCGGATTAAAATCCTGGAGGAACGCTTTTCGTTTTGCGTACAGATTTTCTCCCAATTCCACCAGTTTCTCATCCCATATGGATAGCGAGAGGGCATCAAAATGACCGCTTTCAGAAAAATGTTTCAACAAGATGTTCCGTTGTTGAAGTACTCTGTTGTAATCGAGCAAATCTGACAGGTAAAATTTATCAAACTGCGAAATTACCCCGTCAATATATTTACGTCGCAACTCACTGCCGTCATTAATCAGGTCACGGTCGTAAGGCGAAATCATTACCAAAGGTATTTTCCCGATATGATCGGCCAGACGGTCATAATCTTTTTTATTAAAACGGAATTGTTTTTTCTTGTTCCTTTTTTGAATGCAACTTACCTTGTCTTCCAAATTTTGTTGGTTTTGGTAAAAACCGTGTATGGCAAAATAATCGGACTGATGCAGGATGTTTTGCGAATCGATGGGATTAAAATAACTTTTACAAAAAGAAAGGTAATAAATAGCATCCAATACATTGGTTTTGCCCGCACCATTGTCGCCTACCAAACAGTTTATTTTATCGCTAAATTGCAGGCCTGCTTCCTTATAGTTTTTGAAATTGTCTAAGTTCAACCGGGTAAGATACATATTTCTCCTTCAATTTTTCGAGTGCTAAAAGTACAAAATAACTTCATAAAAATGTGTAACTTTATGGTGACGAAACACAAACGGATATAAATTTGAGAAAATATAAATCTTGCATAGGGTAAAAGCCATTTCGATGGTCTTATATAAAACGATTTAATATTTATTCATTTAAAATACAGCCTTATGAAAAACATGCTCATAAAAACCAGCGGCCTGATTCTGTTGTTCTGGATAGTCAGTGCAACCTGGGCCAATCCGCTGTTTGCTTCATCTACAAACAATGGCTATGGGGTAGAAGCCGATTCTGCGCAATACCATACTTACCGGGGCAAAGTAGTGGATAAACTGAATAACAGCCCCCTGGTTTATGCTGATATAACGGTTGAAGGTGAAAATACTTCCACTGTATCAAATAACCAGGGTAATTTTGTAATTAAAATCAGTAAAAAAAGTAAAGCTAAAGCGATTATCATTTCCCATTTGGGATATAAAAACCTGGTTTTTCCAATTAGCCAATTAAAACCGCGACATAACCTTCTCCGTGTAGAACCTGCTGCCGTGGCTTTAAATCAGGTTTACGTGAGGCCCGGGCCCACCGAACAGATTATTAAAAAGGTATTGGAGAATATTAAGGCTAATTATCCTCAGAAACCTAATCAAATGACCGGGTTTTACCGTGAGTTTATTAAAAAAAGAAATAATTACGTTTCACTGTCCGAAGCAATAGTCGGTATTTACAAGGCTCCTTACAAAAGCCTGCTCAACGATCAGGTCAGGATTATAAAAGGCCGTAAGGGAAATAATGTGAAACGTATGGACACCCTGTTGTTTAAATTACAAGGTGGCCCCGCTACAGGCCTGTTGCTCGACATTGTAAAAAACCCTTACGTTTTGTTGAATAGCGATATGTTGTTGAAGTATAAATTCAATCTTATAAATGAGATTAAGAAGAACAATCGTATTTATTATGTAATTCAATTTGAGCCCATTAGCAAGATAGGTGTGCCACGCTATTCGGGTAAATATTATATTGATGTGCGTACTTACGCATTGGCTTCCGCCGATTTTTATCTGAAACTGGATCAGCCCGAAGCGGCAGCACAGCTATTTATTAAAAAGAAACCTTCAGGTGCAAAGGTTACACCGACCTCAGCACATTATTTTGTAAATTATCACGAACAAAACGGCAAATGGTATTTTAATTATGCCAAAGGCGAAGTGGCTTTTAAGATAAAGTGGAAAAAACGATTGTTTTCATCGGTTTATTCCACCTCATTCGAAATGGCTATTACCGACAGGAAAGACCAAAATGTAGTTCGTTTCAAACCGTCCGAGCGTTTCAAACAAAGGCAGATATTTTCGGAAACTGTTCAGGCCTTTTCTAAACAGGATTATTGGGGAAAATATAACTACATCGAACCCAATCAGTCTATTGAAAGAGCTTTGCGGAAATTCAGGAGGATATTAAAAAAATAAGGACAGTACACTAATGTTTTGAAATAATTCCGAACTTCACGAAAAATTATCCTTCGATTCCACAACATTAACTGATGGAAAGATCTGAAGAAAAAAGGCTGCTCCTGGCCCTGAAAAAAGGTGATATGAAGCAGTTTGAGTTTATGTTCCGGTTTTATTACGAACCTTTGGTGGGCTATGCGCTTGACATTGTCAAGGTGGAAGCCGAGGCAGAAGAAATTGTCCAGGAATTGTTTTTAAAGATTTGGCGCGACAGAAAAAAGCTAAAGATAAGACATTCCCTCGCAGCTTACCTGTACAAATCGGTGTACAACCAATGCATGAGCAGGCTGAAAAAGGAGAAGTTATCGCGAGAATATCAGAAATATGCTTTAAATCGAACTGTTGCGGAAATAAATACGGATGAAATATTAAAATATGAAGAGTTAAACCGAAAATTTTTTGAACTCATGGATGCACTGCCCGAACGACGACAACTTATTTTTAAGCTAAACCGTTTTCAGGGCTTAAAATACCGTGAAATCGCCGAAAGGCTTTCCATTTCCATAAAAACGGTAGAGGCAAATATGAGTAAGGCATTGCAATATTTCAGGGAAAATTTGCAGGATTACAATCTTCAATAATTTTTTCGTAATCGTGAAAATGAATAATATAATGAAATCAGACGACGAAATACTGGAAAAATCCATTCACATGTACAGCACAAAAACCGACCGGGCATGGGCTGCTTTGCAGAAAGATATTACCCGTGATGAAGCACGGAAGCGGTTTGCCAATATCGGCATACTAAGTCCGGGGTTTTTTAAATTTGCAGCAGCTTTCATTATCCTGTTGGCCATGGGCTGGGTAATTCGCCAGTGGATACAGCCACAGCAACACAGGGTTCAAACAGTGTGGAACCAAAAAATGCTAATGCTCCCCGACGGCTCTACGGTTTTCATAAACGGCAGCAGTAAATTTACGTATCCTGATAAATTTCCAGGTAAAACCAGAGTGGTCAAACTCATGGGAGAGGCTTTCTTTAAAATTAAAAAAGATAGCATAAGACCTTTTATTGTTAAGACTCAAAATGCAAATATTCAAGTGTTTGGTACTTCTTTTAATGTGAATGCACCGGAGGGGCAATCCAGGGTTGAAGTACTGGTGAAATCGGGGGTTGTGGGGCTGTCAATGAGAAAAAATCCTGCTCAATCTTTAATTTTGCATCCGGGCGAGTTTGGCTTATTAAGTAATAACAAAACCAGTAGGTTACCTGCTCCGGATATCAATTATTTATCGTGGCAGACAAAGATTTTCCATTTCCGGAAGGAGAATTTGGCCACTGTTGTGGATGTTTTGCGGCATGCGTATGCAAAGGATATTGAGTTGTCGGCCGATTCGCTTAAACAGCTGCAGCTTACTTCAACCTATGAAAAGGTTGATCTTGACACCTTGTTGAAATCTATTTGTCTGACATTTCATCTGAAACAGGAAAAATCGGGAAATAAAATTATTTTATATTCGATAAACTAGAATGGAGTGGGCGTTATTAAAAGGATAGAACTGATATTTACTTTGCTATTTGGGCTGAATTTAACTGTTCTTGCTCAGCAAGCTATTTTGAATAAGCCTGTTTCAGTGAGTTTTCGTGGAATTAGTGCCGATTCGTCGTTAAGTCTGCTGCAAAGCAAAATAGGAGTGGACCTGACTTATAATGCGCGCTTTGTATCCCGGAATAAGTTGATGAATGCGGATTTTGATTCTATTCCGTTGAGTATTGTTCTCGATAGTATTTTTGGAAACCCGCTGTTAAGCTATAAAATTATTGACCGGCAACTTGTGGTGGTACCTCAGGCGCAAATGACCCCGGAAACAGATTCGACTTATACATGCCTGCGGTTTACAGGACAAATTATAGATGATGAAAACAGGAAACCATTGCCCTATTCATCGGTTAGTATTTTGCATAAAAGCCTTGGTGTCATTAGTAACCATGATGGATTTTTTGTGTTTCAGCTACCGGATAATTATAAAAATGACACCTTGGTAATCAGTCATCTGGGATATTATGAAAAAAAAATACCGGTAACAGACTTACAAACTTTCCAACACATCGAATTGCATGAGAAAATAGTTTCACTACCGGAAATTTTAATCAGGAATACTTCAGCCCTCGGGCTGGTTAAAAAAGCCCTTTCCAATATTAGCCCTAATTATATAACCAGTCCGTTTACACTCCGTGCCTTTTATCGCGAAATTGTAAAAAAAAATAAAAAATACATGTCATATACCGAAGCGTTGATCGATATTTACAAACGGCCGCTTCGCCCATCTCTTTATAAAGATCAGGTTAAGGTTTTGAAACAAAGAAAATTTACCGATATAGAACGTCGTGATACGGTAATTTTTAAACTTAAAGGAGGACTTGATGCTGTGTTGCAATTGGATGTAATCAGAAACAGGCCCGATTTTATGCTCTGGGGCGGATTGCACAATTATGTGTATTCCATTCAGGATATTACGCTACTTGCTGGTCATTTGGTTTATGTTATTTCTTTTTATCCCCGTTCGGATATGGTTTTGCCCGCATTTGACGGAGAAATGTATATTGATGCAGTGTCTCTCGCTATGGTACAGATTCAGTTTCATTATGGACGGAAATCACTTAAAATGATGAAAGTCCGGTATGTTTTAAAAAGTAATAGCCATGTGCATGCTTTTCCCGTTTCGGTAAGGTATCTGGTTTCTTATAAGTCCTTTAACGGCAAGTATTACATTCATCATATTTTAGGGGATATTGGTTTCAGGGTAAAGAAGAAACAGCATTGGCTCCGCTCCGGATATGAGGTTTCATTTGAAATGATGAGCACCGATATCAACAATCTTCATCCCGCACGTTTTGCTGCTGCGGAAACAGTTAAAACCAAAAAGATTTTTTCTGATTTTATTCCCGGGTACGATTTTGCGTATTGGAAAGATGCTAATGTCATGGTTCCCGAGCCTGATATAAACAAGGTGTTACAAGGATTGAAAAGGGAAGATTTAAAGATTGATAAAAAATAAAAAAGTAAATACCAAAATGGTTTATTGGACTCATTTATTAACCTCAGCTTGACCTAAGATTTACATCACATAAAGTCAATAGCGTATCAGATTTGGTGCTTATTTGTGAGTTGTTTTTTATCTCCTGAATTCATCCAGCGAGGTGGAGATGGTAAAATAATTGGGAGAACCTGCCAGATGGTAGGACGTTCGGGCATAGTTGATATGAAAGTGTGAAACCCTAATGCCAATTCCGTAGCTAAAGCCCACCATTCCCCGGCGCTGGCTGATGGCCATTTCCTGCCGGCGGCGATAATTATACCCGGCACGCAAAACAATATTTTTTCCAATGTAAATTTCGCCACCAATAATTAAATGCCGCATCAGAAGATCGCTGGTTTTCGAGAAACCGGTCCTTTCTATTGGTGCTCCCGTAACAGGGTCGAATCCACCGGGCGGGTTTGCAGCATCATAGTAACTTAAGTCCCATTTTTCGATATGGTCATACACCAGGCTAAAACGAAACGGCACGTGTTCGAGTCGTTTTGACATGGCCAGCTGCATATCGAAGGGTAGGGGAGCCGTTTGTCCGGTAAAAGAGGTGAGTTGCGTACCGATGTGCGAAGCAACAATGGAGAGTAGCAAACCCGACTCCGATTTATAACTAACTGCCACATCCACAGCTATGCCCAACGATTTATAGGATTCATAGTGTGAATATAGCACTTTCGCAGTGGCGCCAATACTGAATTGGTCGTTCAATTGCCTGCCCCAGCCCAGTGAAAAAGCATAATCTGCAGCTTTGAATGTTCCGTTTCTGATGCCGTAGGAGTCGGCATAATTAAAGGTGCCGTAATCCATATATTGGATACTCGCTACATAATTTCCAATCTTGTTAAAACTTTTGGCGTATTGGGCCAGCCCGTAATTAGCACCGGCGAAAAACTTGAGATAAGAAAGGGAAAACTCATTGTTCATTGAACGTCCAATGAGTGAAGGATTCATTAGGGCAAGGCTGATATCTCCGTCATCAATGGCTACCACGTTGCTTCCCAAAGCTACAGCACGTGCCGACAGCCCCTGCTCAAGAAACGTAAAAGCATGATTGCCAAATGCCTGACCACGTAAAAGGGCAGGAAAAACCAATCCTGTTAACAGTAAAAAAGAAATGAGTTTATACTTCACTGATTTTTTAATAATGAAATAACGGCAGTTTTTCCGATTTATTTTTAAACAGGGGACAAACCTACAAAAATTCAGACAAAAAATGTTTTGTTTTGACATAGGCAAAAAAGCCCGGCTTTTGACCGGGCTTTTTTGTTGATTAAACAATTATGCATTTAGTTTGCGAATTAAATTCAGCGCGCTACCTGCTTTAAACCATTCGATTTGGTTTGCATTGTATGTATGGTTGGCGATAATTTGCTCGCTTTTACCATCAATATGATGTAGAACAACGGTCAAGGGTTTACCAGGAGCAAATGATGTGAGCCCTTTTACATCGAAAGTATCATCTTCCAATGCTTTATCATAATCGGCTTTATCAGCGAATGTTAAAGCCAGTACGCCTTGTTTTTTCAGATTGGTTTCGTGAATTCGTGCAAACGAACGCACCAAGACTACTTTTACGCCTAAAAAGCGTGGTTCCATGGCAGCATGTTCGCGTGAAGAACCTTCGCCGTAATTTTCATCACCAATAACAATTGATCCCATTCCGGCTTCGCGATACGACTTGGCAGCTTCGGGAACGGCTTTGTATTGTCCGTCAATTTGATCTTTCACCAAATTAGCTTTTCCGTTGAAATAATTTACGGCCCCAATTAAAAGGTTTTGTGAAATATTTTCAAGATGGCCCCTAAAACGCAACCATGGACCGGCCATTGAAATATGGTCGGTGGTACATTTCCCTTTTGCTTTAATGAGAAGTTTCATCCCTACAATATCTTTCCCGTTCCATTCGTCAAACGGCGTCAGCAATTGCAAGCGTTCCGATTTCGGATTTACCTTAATCTCAATTTGTTGTCCGTTATCGGCAGGAGCCTGATAACCGGGATCCTTTACATCAAAACCTTTGGGTGGAAACACTAAGCCTTTGGGGACATCAAGTTTTACTTTTTCGCCGGCTTCATTTTCAAGATAATCAGTTAAAGGGTTAAAATCCAAGCGGCCCGATAGAGCATAACACATAACCATTTCCGGTGAAGCCACATAGGCATAAGTATTTGGATTTCCGTCGTTTCGTTTGGTAAAGTTACGGTTAAATGAAGTAATAATGGAATTTCGGTGGCCGTCTTTTACGCTTTCGCGATCCCACTGTCCGATGCATTGGCCACAGGCGTTGGCCAGCACAGTAGCGCCCATTTTTTCAAATTCGGCGATAAGTCCGTCACGCTCAATAGTATAGCGAACCTGCTCTGAGCCGGGGGTTACAAAAAGTTCGGCCTTTGCCTTGAGCCCTTTTTCCACTGCCTGACGGGCAATACTGGCAGCACGGGTAATGTCTTCGTATGATGAGTTTGTACAGGAACCGATCAGCGCAGCTTCCATATTCAGGGGCCAATCGTTGGCTTTTGCCGTTTCTGCCATTTTAGAAACCGGTGTGCGTAAATCAGGAGTAAAAGGTCCGTTAAGGGCAGGTTCCAGTTCAGAAAGATTAATCTCGATTACCTGATCGAAATATTTTTCAGGATTGGCATAAACCTCATCATCACCCGTTAAATAATCGGCAATTTCTCCGGCTAGATCGGCAACGTCGGCACGTCCGGTTTGGCGCAGGTACTCAGCTGTGTTATTATCAAAACCAAAAGTGGAAGTGGTTGCGCCAATTTCTGCACCCATATTACAAATGGTAGCACGTCCGGTGGCAGACATAGCATGTGCACCTTCGCCAAAATATTCAACAATGGCACCTGTACCGCCTTTTACAGTAAGGATATCGGCTACACGTAAAATAACATCTTTCGGCGCAACCCAGCCACTGAGTTTGCCGGTGAGTTTAACGCCAATAAGTTTGGGAAATTTCAATTCCCATGGCATATCAGCCATAACGTCAACGGCATCAGCGCCACCTACGCCAATAGCAACCATCCCAAGTCCGCCTGCATTTGGTGTATGCGAATCGGTACCAATCATCATACCTCCCGGGAATGCATAATTTTCGAGTACTACCTGGTGAATAATTCCTGCACCCGGTTTCCAGAAACCGATGCCGTACTTATTGGAAACCGAAGCCAAAAAGTCATACACTTCCTGGTTTGTATATATGGCTCTGGAAAGGTCTTTTTCAGCACCTTCTTTGGCTTGGATCAGATGATCGCAATGCACACTCGACGGGACAGCAGTACTGGATTTCCCTGCCTGCATAAATTGGAGCAGTGCCATTTGAGCGGTTGCATCCTGCATGGCTACACGGTCGGGACGGAAATCAACGTAAGAACTGCCGCGGGTATAAACCTGACTGGCCTCTTTTTCATCAAGATGTGCGTAGAGAATTTTTTCAGCCAGGCTCATGGGGCGTCCCAGCAACTTTTTGGCAGCTTCAACGCGTTCCGGGAAACGGTTGTATACGCCTTTAATCATTTTAATATCAAATGCCATAACTCATATTTTAAGGTAATTATTGATTTCACAAAAGCTTACAGCGCTATTGTGAAGTATGCAAAAGTAATAAATTAAAGCAAAAGACAGATGGAAAGCAATGTTGAATTTCCTAATTCAAACTTAATCTAAGCAAGGTTTATCCGATTAAACCACGGCCGGTTTTTTGAATAAGACCTTGTTGTTTGAACTCCCCGATAAGCTTGTCGAGGACACCATTGATAAAAGTTTTACTTTTGGTTGTGCTGAAATATTTTGCTAGTTCTATATATTCGTTTAAAGTTACTTTTACGGGAATGGTCTTCATTTCCTGCAATTCAATGATGGCCATTTTCAACATAATTACATCAAGAAGCGGTATGCGGTCATAGTCCCAGTTTTTGGTTTTTGACTTTATGATTTTTGAGTTTTCCTCATCGTTGAGGATAACCTTTCTAAAAAGGTTTCTGACAAACAACATATCGTCGTTAACTTGTTGATGCGACGTGGTGTAAATCCCGGGCAGCCGGCTCGATTTGTTAAATTTCCCGTTTATACTGTCAATAAATTTTATGAGTAAGATACCGGTAAGATCATAGCTGTCAGTAAAATAAACGCTCTTTTCTTCGTAGTAGGAACGCAAAAGGTCGTAATCCATCATAAGTCGGTCGATGACTTTTATCAAAAATTTTTTATCATCTTCCAACGAATCTTTCGGGTCGGACATGTATTTTTTATAAAAATCAGCTTCCCGTAACATGTGATAAAACTTTAGCACCATTTCTTCTTCGGCATGCCAGTTTATCTTGTAATTTTCAATCTTTTTTTGCAAATCGATATTACTGGCTAACAATGTGATAACTTTATTGTTGACGAATTTTAAATTGGGATTCAGGTCTTCTTTCGTAGGATAATATTTATTTTTATTTTCCTGAATGCGCACAAGTGAAAATCGTTGGATTTCCTCAAGAAAGGAGAGTTGATAAATAAATAATTCGTAAACTTTATCGATGCTCAGGAGCAATTGCTTTTCGCTTTTATTAAGATCGGATGAACCTCCGGTGAACCAAGCATAAAGTGACTGAAGGACTTTGATTCGGAGGTGTCTGCGGTATAACATGCTTATTGTTCTTAAATATATGAACGCTTTTTTTGAAGCGGCAAAATTAAAAAAACTTTTTATTCTTCTAATATCCGCAATAAAGTTATTAACAATTCAGGTCAAATAACTGTGCAATAATAGACTGCACAGCATTTGACCGAATAAAATTTAACTTTTAGTAGTGGTACTAACAACAAAACAGGTGAAATTATGAGTATAAAAGTACAAAAATTAGTTGGTAAAGTAAGTCCTTTCTCAGGAATTTCTTTTGTAAATAAAATGTTTGACAATTCAGGTCTTGACAATTGTTAAAACAATAAATTATCTTTTTGTGTGTCTGAAAAATAGTTTTTAGACTGGACTCAATGTGTATTGGAGATTATTAAATTTCCTAGTATGGGAAAATTTTCCTAAAACGGGATTGAGGGAGGGGTGATAGAATTTTTTGATTATCGTGGCTAAAGAGTTATTATAAAAGGACTTAGGAGAGTTTTTTAATTTATGGTATAGTTGTTGCGAACAGATGATACGTATTGTAATTATATAGATGTATCTGATGAATAATACTTACACATTGAACATTTTTAAGAAACATATTATGAAAAAGATTCGTTACATTCCTAAACTCAGCCTCGTAGCTATATTCTTGCTGGCTTTAAGCACAAGTCTTATGGGGCAAACTTATTACGTTAAAGTTATACAACCCAACGGTGGAGAGCAATGGGCCTCAGGGACAACCCACCTGATTTCCTGGACGGATAATCTTTCGAAGAAGGTAACTATTCTGTTAAGTTCAGACGGAGGAACTAATTATCCAGACACTTTAGCCACTGTTAAAGGAAGTACATACAGTTGGAAGATTCCTCCTAATTTATCAGGAACCGATTTTAAAATCAGGGTACAAAGTTCCCTTGACCAAAGTGTGGGGGATGATAGCAAAAGTACATTCACGATTAAAGTCAAAGGTTCGATTAGATTATTGCAACCCAGTAAAAAAGGAATTGAATGGGCTAAAGGCTCAACCCACCTAATTTCTTGGACAGACAATCTTCAGGGACCTGTTAAAATTGAGCTATTGGGTTACATGAAAAGTTCAAAAACACCTTGCAGTATTACGACAATAGCAAAATCGGTAAAAGGATCGACTCATATCTGGAAAATTCCTGACAATTTAAACTCCACAAATGATACCTATAAAAAGACACTGTTATGGCAGGATAATTTTGATGGTGATCAGGTGAATAAATTTCCTGCAAACTGGTTAAGCTCAGGCAATGGGCATACAAGCTATGTTACCAATGAGAATTCTTATTCCGCACCTAATGCGCTTTCGATGCAAGGAATTAGTGGTGGTAACTGGGAAGCACTTGTTCACAGGGAATTTGACAATTCCTACAAACATTATCTTTTTGAATTCGCCTATTTATTTACAGGACAAGGAAGCGTTGGGTTGCATAAAGGAACGTTGGGTAACTTTTCAATCACATCAGGTTCAAATTGGGCTACAAATTATGGTCGTTGGTTTGTAAATTTCAATACCGATTCGAGTATTGTCTGTGAACCTTCTAACAGTATAATAGGACACTTCAAAGCCCACAAATGGGTTTATGTCAAAGTTGACTATAAGGAATTATCTGATGACTCTGTTTTAGTTAAATATTATATTAACAATCAATTTGTTCATCAGGAAAAAGATAAAAATATAGCTCAGGGTGAAAATACCCTAAAATATTTCACCTTCCATAGTGGTGACACCCGTTGTTTATATGATAACGTGAGAGTGAGTGCCATAACCGATAAGGTTTTACGGCCTGATGAATATAAAATCAAAGTCTCCAGTGTAAATGATACTACCATTTCTGATGAAAGCAACAACACATTTGCCATTACAAAAGTACCGAAGGGAAGTTTCGTTAAACTAATCCAGCCCATTAAAAAAGGAATTGAATGGGCTTCCGGAACGAAACATCTGATTTCATGGAATGACAACCTTTCGGGTAAAGTGAATATCGAATTGGATAGTTGCGATGCAAATGGAAAAGTTAAAAAAGCTTTTGTTGTTAAAAATAATGTTTCCGGCAGTACTTACAACTGGAAAATTAACAGTTCTTTCCCGGTTTGGGAATATTATAAAATCAAAGTTTATAGTGTAAATGACACTACCGTTTTTGATGAAAGCAACAACCTGTTTGCCATTACCGACGTCCCCGGAGGCAGGCATATTCAAATTCTGCAGCCCAGCAAAAAAGGTATTGTCTGGGCACAAGGGACTACACATTTAATCTCATGGAAAGACAATTTAAAAGGGAACGTAAACATTATGTTAAGTTCCGACGGCGGTGCTCATTATTTAACTTTAAAATCTAATGTAAAAGGGAGCACCTGGTCGTGGAAAGTCCCAAATGACCTTACGACAGGCTCGAGCTACAAGATTAAAATCGTAAGTGCTGACGACTCAACCATTAATGCTGAAAGCAATAATGTCTTTACGGTTTCTGCTTTGCCAAAGAGCAGTTTCATCAACGTTTTACAACCCAACAAAAATAGAATAGAGTGGGCTCAAAACACCAACCATTTAA
>CAJXKB010000058.1 GCA_913055825.1 uncultured Bacteroidota bacterium | reverse complement strand
CAATAGTGGCGTGCTATTAGAGCTTGCAGCAGACAGACTCTTGCGGATATAAGGTCATATATAAAACCGGCAGGTTTTTTTGTGGATACCACAAAACCAAACATTTTTTATCTTTGTATTTCAAAAGGAAAAGGTAAGATACCCTGTAAGAATGTCACTTTTATACAATCTTTCTATTTATTTATATGCTCTTCTCATACGGATTGTTTCCGTTTTTAATCCCCAGGCACGTGCATTTATCCAAGGGCGCAAAGGCCAGTTTGACCGGATGAGAAAAGCGATAGGAAAACATGATGAGGTTGTTTGGTTTCATTGTGCCAGCCTGGGCGAATTTGAGCAGGGACGCCCTGTTATCGAAGCTTTTCGCGATACCTTTCCTCATTATAAAATCCTTCTTACTTTTTTTTCCCCTTCGGGATATGAACTTCGGAAAAATTATCCACTGGCTGATTATGTTTTTTATCTGCCGATGGATAAAAAACGAAATGTACATCGATTCCTGTCAATTTTCAAACCCCGGCTGGCCATTTTCATTAAATATGAATTTTGGTTTAACTACCTAGATGGCCTTTACAAAAATAAAATCCCTGTATTTCTTGTATCCGGAATCTTTCGTAAGAATCAACATTTTTTCAGGTTTTACGGACGATGGTTCCGTAAGCAACTCCGGAAAATCACCTGGTTTTTTGTGCAAAATCAAACCTCTTCCAACTTGCTCAACCGCATCCATATTTACCATCACGAAATTAATGGTGATACCCGTTTCGACCGGGTGATGAAAATTAAACAAACGGCCTCAGGTCTACCCCTGGTCAATACTTTTAAAAACAACCAAAAGTTGTTTATCGCAGGAAGTACCTGGCCCCCCGATGAAGATATTTTACTCAAATTTATTAAATCGGAAAATCAAAATATAAAACTCATAATTGCCCCACACAAAACCGATGAAGAGCACATAAAAACACTTGTAAATCAATTTAATATGTTTAACCCTATTCTTTATTCCCAGGCAATGGGTGTAGATTTAAAACAAGTTAGGGTGATGATTATCGACCAAATCGGTTTATTGTCGGCCATGTATCAATATGCTGACGTGGCTTACGTTGGCGGCGGTTTTGGTGTCGGAATTCACAATTTACCGGAAGCAGCCGTGTTTGGTATTCCTGTTATTTTCGGCCCGAACTACGCCCGTTTCCGGGAAGCACACGATTTATTGGCTTTGGGAGGTGGCTTTAGCATTCAATCTGCCAAAGAATTTATTAGTGTTTGCAACCAACTGCTTAACACTCCCGATTTATATAAAAATGCTTGTAAGGCAGCCGGAACTTATGTATATGAAAATGCCGGTGCTACGGACAGGGTCTTACATAAAATGAAGGAATATATTGTTGTTAAAAAAGCCGGCTTTTAATAAAAATCGCTAATTTTGTAGAAAATAAATATTTACTACCATGAGAACATTATTGAGAAAAGCACTGAGAAAACCAACAGCCGCTGATACGATCTTCCTGATCAAAGACGGAAAAGACCTTGCCCATACACCACTTTCCGATGAGGAAAAAGCTTATGTAAAACGTCAACATCGCGATAAGCAAAAGGTGGTGAGTATTAATCGTTACAAAAACCTGCTTTTGGTAGCCTACGGCGAATTTGTGGGCACGCGTGCCAACCGCCTGGAAAATTATCGCAAAAGAGGAGACGAATGCCAGTCCATACTAAACAACGCAAAAGTAGAACGCACGGTTGTTTACAATGTAAATGCCGGTAAAGAGGAAGAACAAGCCTTTTTGGAAGGTATGTTATTGGGAAATTATCAGTTTGTAAAATATAAAAAAGAAGGGGAGAAAAAAGGAAACAGCCTCCGCCAAATAGATGTGTATGATAATGATTTGGTTGAAGAAGATATTGAAGGAATAAGGATTGTAAGTGATGCTGTAAGTTTTGCCCGCGATTTTGTGAACGAACCCGTAGCTTACCTGACAGCCGAAAAGTTTGCCGAAGAAATGAAAATGCTTGGTGAGCGGGCAGGTGCCAAAGTGGATGTTTTTAATAAAAGCAAACTGGAAAGCTTGAAAATGGGTGGTTTACTCGCTGTAAACCGGGGTAGTGTCGATCCGCCTACGTTTACCGTTTTTGAATGGAAGCCCAAAAATGCCATTAACCGGAAACCTTACGTTTTTGTTGGTAAAGGAGTGGTTTATGATACCGGCGGGCTCAGCCTGAAACCCACTAATTTTATGGACACCATGAAATCGGATATGGCCGGGGGGGCTGCTGTGGCCGGAGCTTTGTATGCCATTGCGAGGTCAAAATTGCCCGTTTATGTCGTTGGCCTTGTACCGGCTACCGACAACCGTCCCGACGGAAATGCTTACACTCCCGGTGATGTGATTACTATGCACGACGGAACTACTGTGGAAGTGCTCAACACGGATGCCGAAGGCCGCATGATCCTGGCGGATGCGCTAAGCTATGCCAAACAATACAAACCCGAATTGGTAGTGGATATTGCCACCCTTACCGGTGCAGCTGCCCGTGCCATTGGCCCGCAAGCTATCGTGGGAATGAAAGCTAAAGCCGAAGATCAGTTTTCGCAACTCAGTCGCGTGGGTGATTTGATTCACGAAAGAATTGTGGAATTCCCTTTTTGGGATGAATACAACGAACAACTCAAATCACACATTGCCGATTTGAAAAATATTGGTGGCTTAGAAGCCGGAGCCATTACCGCCGGTAAATTTCTGGAGCATTTTACCGATTATCCGTACATCCACCTTGATATTGCAGCCCCTTCATTTCTTGAGAAAAAAGACGCATACCGTCCCAAAGGCGGAACGGGTGTGGGCGTTCGCCTGTTTTTTGAATTTATCAAATCGAAAGTGGAGAGGTAACTGAATTATATTTAGCTGATTACAAGGATGCTAATCTGTATTCTAAAATCCCTAAAGATTTAGGAAGAGTAGTAAGGAAGCAGCCTTCATCACCATAATTCGCCCGGAAAAGTGTGGATACCGGACATTCACGGCTCCGTAAAAAACCTGGGCTCACCAATTTCATAAAGATATAAAATAAGGCAAGTCAACTTCCCTAATTCTGTTTAATTAGGCAAGTCAACTTCCCTAATTACGAAAATTTATTACAAATAATCATCAAAATACCGTTTAATCTTTCGGGTTAGCTGGAGCCTGTCGCGCCCACGTACGCCATGCTGCTGGCCGGGATAAACAAAGTAATCCATCAATTTATTCAGGTGAATGGCTTTTTGTAAAAATAACAAACTGTTTTGCCAAACAACTGTCGGATCCATAGTGCCATGAATCAATAACAGATGGCCTTTAAGATTTTGCACATAATTCAATAAACTGGCTTTTTTATAACCTTCCGGATTTTCCTGAGGCGTGTCCATATAACGTTCGCCATACATCACTTCATAATATTTCCAATCGATGACCGGCCCCCCGGCTACAGCTACTTTAAACACACCGGGCTCACGCAACATAAGCGATGTGGTCATAAAACCGCCGTAACTCCAGCCATCCACCCCTATGCGATTAGCATCCACATAAGGCAGCCTTTTCAGATAATTGACGCCCACCATTTGATCGCGCAGTTCAAAATCGCCCAAATGGCGGTGAATCACCTGCTCGAAAGCACGGCCCCTGTTTTCTGAACCATGATTGTCAAGCGTAAAAATCAAATATCCATTGGAAGCCAGATAATTAAGGAACAAGCCTGCTCCGCCTAACCATGAGTCGGTGACGAGTTGTGCATGTGGGCCACCGTACACATAGACAATTACAGGGTATTTTTTGGTGCTGTCAAAACCAACCGGCTTGATCATCCGGCAGTACAAATCGCTGCCATCTTCCGATTTCAGCTTGAAAATAGACATTTGTCCCAACTGATAATCTCTTAAAGGATGTGTGTCAGCCTGAATTGTGCGAAGCACTTTCCCGCGATAATTTACCAGCTTGTAAGCCCGGCTCACATCAGTACTGCTGTAGATATCTATAATGTATCTTCCATCTTTGCTGACCAAACCGGTATGTGTTCCGTGATCAGGCGACAGCCGCAATACTTTGCCGCTACGCAAGTCCACCGAATATAAATTTTTCTGCAACGGACTCTCTTTGGTAGCTGTGAAATACACCCTGTGCTTCATAAAATACCCATTAAAAGAAGTAACTTCCCACTTCCCTTTGGTTAGTTGTTTGATCAACTTACCGTCGGTATTGTATAAATAAAGATGATTCCAACCGTCACGCCGGCTAATCCAGATAAACTGTTCGGGATTAGCAGGGTTAAAATACAATGGAAACAGAGGCTCAACATAATTGGAATTTTTCTCTTCAAAAAGCGTTTTCACCATCGCACCACTTTGCGCATCATATTTATTCAGCCACATGTGGTTTTGCTCGCGGTTCAGGATGGCGATGTAAATATATTTCTCCATGGGCCCCCAGGTAACGGCGGTAAGATAATGTTCGCTTTTTTCTCCTGTTTTCAGGAAAATTGTTTTCCCTGTAGCCGGATTATACACCCCCAGCGTTACATACTCGCTGGCGGTTCCTGCCATTGGATAACGTGTGTATTTTACTTTTGCAATACGCTGGTTAATATCCACCAACGGATATTCGCCTACCCGTGTTTCATCTTTGCGGTAAAAAGCCAAAAAATGACCTTCGGGCGACCAGAAAATACCATGATCGATACCAAACTCGTTGCGCGATACAATTTGCCCGTTGACGATGCCCGTATTCCTGTCGTGTGTAACAGGAATAATTTTTCCATCCTTCGTTAGATAAAGATTGTTTTTAAGGGTAAAGGCAATTTGGTTATTTTTCGGATTGACAAAAATATTTTGAGCTGTATCCGGAACCTGACTGATTTTGTTAATTAGGTGATTCTTAAAATCATAGGAATAATACTTCCCGCTTTCGGAAAAACGGGCGCGCTGCATTTCCTGAAAAGAAAATCGCGGGAAACGCTTTACCGAATCCAATCCTGATTTTTGCAAATCAGCATTTAGCCCTTTTAAATTGAAAAGAACCGAAGTTTTTCCGTTGGACGCATTAACCGCCATCATCTCGCGATGTTTTGCCAAAACATAATTGTCAGATTGGCCAAGCCATTGTAGTTGTTGTACATGGGCCGGGAAAAGTTGCGGGTTCAACCAGGAAGCATCTGCCGCCGTGAGTGTTTTTTGCTGAGAATAAGCTGTAAACTGAACGGCAAGCACAAAAGCTGCCGTCATCAAAATCCATTTTTTCATACTTTTATATTTTTGAGCAAACTTAGATAAAAAAATGAAAAACCGGTTGCCTCAAACCACCACAATACCTATTGCATTTCAAAGTCTCCGATAAATAAATTAGATGATATTATTTTTTTGGGCACCGGCCGGGCTATCCGCTTGTAATCCTCGTCGGCAGGCTTTTTCGGCTATTACAATGGCAATAGCTCCCTTGTCGCTTTACCCTTGCAAGCCTCAATAAGCCTTCCGCCTGCGGGTTACCGCTTCTATCCCTGTTGCAAGGGTGAAAAGGTGAAAAGGTGAAAAGGTGAAAAGGTGAAAGGGTGAAAGGGTGAAAAGGTGAAAAGGTGAAAACTGATAATTGATAATTGAAACAGAAAAAATCATCAAATCTACAACCTTATACTCATCTTCGTTTGTGACGAGGATGGTTTTTCCTGAACATTTACACTGTTCTTCAAGGCTAAAAGTAGAAGTTTGGAGTGCCTAAAGTTGTTTCCAAACTCCACACTCCCAACTCCACACTCCCAACTCCACACTCCCAACTCCACACTCCACACTCTACACTCCCAACTCCACACTCCACACTCCACACTCCCAACTCCACACTCCGAAGTGTACTTCAAAAGGTTTTTAAATAAAATGTACAAAAAAGCATGAATCTTTTTACATTTGTGCCTTAAGCATGAAGAAGAAAAAGAAAAGAAGTTTATCCGACCGGCTACTGGTCATGAGCAGGAAGATACCTTCCCAACGGTTAATGATAATCCTTAGTGTCGTTGTTGGCGTGTTGGCCGGCCTGGTGGCTGTAGTTATGAAAAACCTCGTGTTTTTGATTCAACAACTGTTAACCGGGGGGTTCGAGATTGATTATTCCAACTACCTGTACGTTGTATATCCGGCTGCAGGGCTTTTGCTTGTATTGATTTTTATTAAATATGTACTTCGGCAGCCCGTGGGTGACGGTATTCCGATTGTATTGCATTCCATTTCAAAATCTCATGGGTTTATCAAGTTTCACAATACATTTTCTTCGGTAGTTACCAGCTCGCTTACTGTTGGCTTTGGCGGGTCGGTAGGTCTTGAAGGCCCTACAGTAGTTACCGGGGCAGCCATTGGCTCCGTGCTGGCCAAAAAACTGGGGTTGAATTACAAACAAGTAGTGGCCGTTTTAGGCTTTGCATCAGCTGCAGCCATGTCGGCAATTTTTAAAGCTCCTATTGCCGCCGTCGTGTTCGCTCTCGAAGTAATTTTGTTCGATATGACCATGTCGTCGTTGGTACCCCTGCTTTTGGCTTCCATTGTTGCTGCCATTACATCTTATGCGTTTCTGGGCCAGGAAGTTTTGTACCCCTTTCAGGTGCAATACAGTTTTAACCTTTCTGAAACTTTCTATTATTTCGGGCTGGGTGTGTTTTCAGCTTTGGTATCAGCTTATTACATTAAAGGTTATGTGGTAAGTGGCAAGCTTTTTGATAAAATTCCGGGTTGGGTTGGAAAATTCCTGACGGGGGCCGGTATCCTGGGTTTTTTGATTTTTCTTCTTCCCTCTTTGTACGGCGAAGGCTATGCCGCAATTAACCTTGCATTGAAAGGTAATATGAGTTTTATTTTTGATAATAGTATCTTCTACGGATTTCGAAATAGTGAATCAATGGCTTTGTTGCTGTTGTTGTCTATTATAGTGCTTAAAGTGGTAGCCACCTCACTCACTTTTCGGGCCGGAGGTATTGGCGGCGTTTTTGCCCCTACCTTATTTATAGGTACCATGACCGGCTTGTTTTTTGCTAAAGCTCTCAACTTTATGGGGCTTGCCAGTTTGCCGGTGAGCGATTTTGCCCTGGTTGGGATGGCCGGTTTGCTTGCCGGGGTTGTACACGCCCCTTTAACAGCTATTTTTCTTATTGCTGAAATTACAGGAGGATATTCTTTGCTTTTCCCTATCATGATTGTCTCTACCACCTCTTACGGTATTACCCGTTTGATGTCACCACGCTCTATCTATACCATCCAGCTATCCAAACGTGGCGACATGCTTACTCACCATAAAGACAAGTCGTTACTTTCGATGATGAGTATTGAAAAATTGATAGAAAAGAATTTTAAATCTATATCGCCTGATGCTAACCTGGGCGATTTGGTTAAAGTAGTTGCCGATTCAACACGTAATATTTTTCCAGTAGTGGATGATCATAATGACTTTTACGGAATTGTTGTTATGGACCAGATCAGGCACATGATGTTCCAAACCGAAATGTACGAAACAACAACCGTTCGCAGTTTAATGTTTCACCCGTCCACCATTGTCTATTTAAGTGATGACATGGAAACGGTTGCCCAAAAATTTCAACATTCGGGAAAATACAACCTTGTGGTATTAGACGATAGCAAATACGTGGGCTTTGTTTCACGTGCCAATGTCTTTTCACATTATCGGCAACTGTTGAAAGAATTTTCCGAAGAATAAAAAACCATAAAATTATCGAATCGCATTGCCTGGATTTGTCATAACTTTGCAAAAATTTTTCAACGCTCTAAAAATATAAATTATGGTAAAACAATTCTTGATTATATTAAGCCTTGTGCTTACTTTATCTTCAGCGGCTTATTCGCAACAACAAAATAAAGTTGTTAAAGATTCAAGGTTAAACCGTGATGTCCTGGTAGGAATTTGTAACAACAAAGGCCTGCAGGGACCATTGTTCGGAACGTATTTTAACCAGCAATACAACAATTATAAGCCCGATCAAAAGAAAATCGACCTGTTAAAACAAAACCTTAATAAAACTCGGATTACCATCGTTTTTGGCAGTTGGTGTGGCGACAGTAAAATGCAGGTCGGCCGTTTTTATAAAATTCTGGATGAAACCGGATTTAATCACACCCGATTAACGACTATCGCAGTTGACCGTTCAATTCATGCAGGTACTATGAATATAAAGAATTTAAATATTCATCGAATTCCCACGTTCATTGTTTATTACAAAGGTAAAGAAATGGGCCGTATTATAGAATCGCCCAACACAAGTCTTGAAAATGATTTGTGGGAAATTGTTCGTAAAATAAAATAATGAAACTATTTTCTTCAGTAAAAGACATCCGGGTTTTTCTAAATGAGCAAAAATCCCTTGGAAAAAGTATTGGTTTTGTGCCTACAATGGGGGCGCTGCACGAAGGGCACCTTAGTTTGATGCGCAAAGCCAAAACAGAAAACGACTTGCTGGTGGTTAGTATTTTTGTGAATCCTATCCAGTTTAACAACAAAAACGATTTACAAAAATATCCCCGTAACTTGGAAGATGACAGCCAAATGCTCGAAGCAGTGGGATGTGATATTTTGTTTGCCCCTGACGAAAAAGAGATGTATCCTGAGCCCATCAATAAAACATACGACTTTGGCCCTCTTGCAGAGGTAATGGAAGGTAAATTCCGCCCCGGGCATTTTAATGGCGTTGCCATTGTTGTAAAACGACTTTTTGATATTATTGAGCCTGCACGGGCCTATTTCGGAGAAAAAGATTTTCAGCAACTTACCATTATCAAAAAACTGGTGGAAATTGAAAAGATGGATGTCGAAATTGTCCCCTGTCCCATCGTCCGCGAAGAAGACGGGCTGGCCATGAGTTCGCGAAACCGCCTGTTAACACCTGATCAACGAAAAGTTGCCCCATTCATTTATAAAACGCTGCAAGAGGCGAAGCTGCGCCGTAATCATATATGCGCCAATCCTTTACGTCAAATGATTATCAATGTTTTTGAAGGAAATGAAAATTTCAGGCTTGAGTATTTTGATATTGTGGATGATAAAAATCTGCAATCCATTAACGGGTGGAATAACAAGGTTGGCACCATTGCCTGCGTGGCTGCATGGTTAGGTGACGTACGTTTGATTGACAACATCCGCATTATTTAATACTTTTGTCCATCGCTTTTCAAGCTTAAAACGAATATAATGTTGATCGAAATTCTCAAATCAAAAATACACCGGGCAACGGTTACGGAAGCCCATCTCGATTATATTGGAAGTATTACCATTGATGAAGATTTGATGGAAGCTGCCAACTTAATCGAAAACGAAAAGGTAAGTATATACAATATCACTAATGGAAACCGCTTTGACACTTATGTAATTAAAGGTAAACGACAATCGGGAATTATTGGTTTAAATGGCGCTGCCGCCCGACAGGTGGCAGTGGGCGATTTGATAATTATTGTTTCCTATGCCCGGGTTGATTTTAAAGTAGCCAAAACATTTAAACCACATATTATTTTCCCCGATGCACAAAACCACATAAAATAAAACATCTATTGTTTTGCGAAAACAGGTCATTTCTATCCTGAACTATTTATTATTTCTCCTTTTAGGACTGGGCTTGCTGTGGTTGAGTTTCAGGAAGCTGAACTTTGCAGGGGTTTGGAATGAAATGCGTCATGCCGATTATTTTTGGTTGGCTTTATCATTAATTTTAACCCTGATTTCCCATGTGTTTCGTGCGGCCCGTTGGAATTTACTCATCGGGGCCATGAATTACAAAACCAGGCTTTCCTCTACCTTTTTCTCATTGATGACGGGTTATTTGGTTAACACAGGGGTGCCGCGTTTGGGCGAATTTGTGCGCTGCGGCGTATTATCTAAAAAAGAAAACATACCTTTTAATTCGCTTTTCGGTACGGTAATTTCCGAACGCTTTATCGATTTTATTGTCCTTGTGCTGCTTATTTTTCTCGTTATTGTTTTCCAGCTTCAGCTGATGGGCGATTTTTTGCACCAATATTTCGATCCTTTTTTAAATAAACTCTTTTCTAATATTTGGAATATCGGTATAGCCGGGATTATCTTTTTTGTGCTCATGGGCGGAATCTATTGGTATTTGAAAAAGAACAAACATCGTTTAAACCAAAAACCTTTTTATCAGAAAATCCATCTTTTTGTAAAAGGTGTTCTTGATGGGATAAAAACCATTAAGAAAATGAACCACAAAGGGCTGTTTATTTTTTATACGTTTATGATTTGGTTGTTTTATGCTTTGATGGTTTATTATCCGGTACGGATGTTTGCTGAAACTGCCGGCTTAACTTTTGTTGACGGCCTTACGCTTCTCGCAATAGGCAGTTTAGGAATTGTTGCCCCTGTTCCCGGTGGAATAGGAGCCTATCATTTTATCATTAAAGCTATATTAACTGAGCTTTATCACATCAGTGCCCAAACAGCCATTTCGTTTGCTACCCTTACCCATGCCGGCCAAACACTGCTAAACATTAGCGTGGGCTCGCTGGGCTATCTCATCCTTTTTATTACCCGATTTCAAAAACCGAAAAATGAAAAATATTGACATTACTAAACAAAAAATCTTAAACACACAATCGCTTACCGTTAATCTTACACGCTGGCGGTTTCAACAAAAGAGAATAGTTTTTACCAACGGCTGTTTCGATATTTTACATTTGGGACATCTCGATTATCTGAGCAAAGCCAAGGATTTGGGTGATTTGTTAATGGTCGGGCTCAATTCTGACCAATCGGTAAAAAAGCTTGGCAAAGGTGTCAACCGGCCTATTCAGGACGAAAATTCAAGAGCACTTATTCTTGCTTCACTTCACTTTGTGGATGCAGTAGTTTTGTTTGATGAAGAAACCCCTTACAAGTTGATAAAAACTGTGCAACCCGACGTGTTGGTAAAAGGCAGCGATTACCGTCCCGAAGAAATTGTGGGGTACGAAATTGTAAAAAATAAGGGAGGTGAAGTAGTTACGATAGATTTCCTGCCGGGATATTCCACCTCCCTTATCGAAGAAAAAATCAGAAAATCCTGAAATCTATTCTTTTCCTTTCATATCGATGAGGAAATCGACATACAATTCACCGTTTAAGGTATAATCGTCCGGAATTAGGTTCAGATTGATGAAACTGTAATAAACCGGTTTACATTTTGCCATATCCATAAGCTGGGCAGCCGCTTTAAAAGTGCCACCCGTAGCCAGAATATCATCCACCACCAGCACATGAGTACCTTCAACCAAGGCATCTTTTTTCATTTCTACCTCATCCTTGCCATACTCTTTGGTAAAAGAAGCCGTATAGAGCTCTCCCGGCATTTTCCCTTTTTTCCGGATAGGAATAAAACCAAGGCCCATTTTACTGGCAATGGCAGAGCCGAGAATAAAACCACGGGCCTCAATCCCGGCAACCATACTTACTTTGTCTTTGAAAAAATCAGCCACATTGTTTACCACAATTTCCATGGATAATTTGCTCATAAATAAGGGGGTAATGTCCACAAAACGAATTCCTTTGATTGGGAAATCGTCGTAGTAACGAACCATGCCCGGAAACAGATGTTTCCTCGAATTTTCTAAATAAATCATAATGCTTTCGCTTGATTAATTGTTAATAACGTTATTTCGATCCTTGCACAAATTTAAAGAAAATTAAAAGACCCACAAGATGTTTGCCAATTAAAAATGACAAGATGTATAAGTGTCGGTATGCATTTTTTACTAAAGGTGATTTTGCATCATCTGTAAAAATGCTAAAAAATCTTGATGCAACGCCCTGAATTATAAATTACCTCTAAGCAGATAGGCCCGGGTAACCAAAAAAAGGCACAAAAAAAGGCTGCCTAATTAGACAGCCCGTTTTGTTTTTATTGTTCAATTAATGGTGACTCAAGTATTCGGCAACACCGGCGTGAGAAGCAGCCATGGCTTCATCGCCCGGTTTCCAGTTGGCCGGACAAACTTCGCCGTGTTCTTCAAAAAATTGAAGGGCATCTACCATACGCAGGGCTTCGTCAATGCTGCGCCCCAAAGGTAAATCGTTTACCACCTGGTGACGGACTACACCTTGTTTATCGATGAGAAATAAACCGCGATATGCCACGGCTTCACCATGAAATTCCATTTCACCTTCTTCGTTGTAATCGTATTCACCGGCTAACACGTCGTAATTTTCAGAAATGGTTTTTGATAAATCCGAAACCAAAGGGTATTTTACGCCTTTAATTCCTCCGTCGTTTTTCTCGGTGTTCAACCATGCCCAATGCGAATGGGGCGAATCGATGGAACATCCCACAACAGCCACATTCCTTTTGTCAAATTCTTCCATTTTTTCCTGAAAAGCAAGAATTTCGGTAGGGCATACAAAAGTGAAATCCAAGGGATAAAAGAAAAAAACGACATGTTTTTTCCCGATGTATTGCTCAAGAGAAAATTTCTCAACGAATTCGCCGCCGTTTACTACGGCAGTAGCTTCAAATAATGGTGCTTTTTTACCAACTAATACAGACATAATGCTTTGTTTTATTTTAAAAAATTATTTTGTGCAAAATTAAGAATTATTTTAAATAAGAGGTTTTATGTGACAAAAATAAGTCAAATTATTTCGCGGATGTTTTTTTACCAAGCAAGTCAATATTCTGAGAATCATAATTATACATTAATATGCTATTATTTACTTTAATACTGTAAGGCCTGTCATTTCTTAATTTATGCACTGGTTTCAAAAATATATTTTCTAATTCATTACAATTTGTCTCCTCGTTTTTTAAATTTGCAATCGTTTGTTACGCATGCGTAACAATTTTAAAAAAATTCAAATCTATGAGCTTACAAAATATTTATCAGCAAAAGTTGACCACCGCGGAGGAAGCCGTGAAGTTGGTACAATCGGGCGACCGGATAGAATATGGCGCTTTTAATGGCAAGCCTGTGTTATGCGACAAAGCATTGGCCATGCGCCATCAGGAATTACATGATGTTTTGATTTATGCCGTGACTACGGTTCCTCCGGTACCTGAAACGGTTAAATTTCCGCAGAGTTTTACGTATATGGACTGGCATTTCAGCAAGGTAACGCGCATGATGCAGCAGCAGTACGGATTAGGGTTTTATTCACCCATCATTTACCATATGGCACCGCGCTATTATCGTGACGGACTGGCACATCCACGCCGGCAGGTAACTATCATGCAGGTTTCCCCAATGGACAAAAACGGTTATTTCAATTTCGGGTTGCAAAACTCGGAAACCATGGGTAAAATTGAGATGTCGGAACACGTTATTGTGGAGGTAAATCCTAATATGCCCGTGGCTTATGGTGGAAATGAAGAGAATGTTCACATTTCAAGGGTGAGTGCCATTGTGGAAGCTTCTAAAGAACAACTATTGTTTGCTGCACCTCCTGCCAAACCTTCCGAAGCAGACATGAAAATTGCCGAACATGTTGTGAAATTTATAAAAGATGAATCAGTTATCCAGCTGGGCATCGGAGGTATTCCCAATGCCGTTGGAGAACTCATTGCCCAATCTGATTTGAAAAATCTCGGTGGCCATACCGAAATGTTTTCTGATGCCTACATTGATATGATTGAATCAGGTGTGATGAATGGCAGAAAAAAAGCCATAGACCGCAATAAAGTACCTTACACTTTTGCTTTGGGAAGCCAGCATCTTTATGATTTTATAAATGAAAATGCCGGTTTGGCGTCTTATGCAGCCAGCTATACCAACGATCCGCGTATTATTGCTCAATTGGACAACTTTGTTTCTATTAACAATGCCTTGCAGGTTGACCTTTACGGACAGGTAAACGGTGAAAGCCTCGGCATGAATCAGGTTTCCGGAAACGGCGGCATGTTCGATTTTGTGCTGGGAAGCCAGTGGGCTAAGGAAGGGAAAAGTTTTATTTGTCTGAATTCTACTTTTATGAACAAAGAAGGTAAAATGGAATCGCGTATCATGCCTACATTTGCACCAAACAGCATTGTTACAATTCCCCGTCAATTGGTTGATTATATTGTAACGGAATACGGTGCCGTGAAACTCAAACCCAAGCCGACCTGGTATCGTGCCGAAGAATTAATTAGCATTGCTCATCCTGATTTTAGGGATGATCTTATCAAACAGGCTGAAAAAATGAAAATCTGGCGACAGTCAAATAAAAGGTAAGTTGTTCAGATAACACTCAAAAAAAGGCATGCGATTGTTCGCGTGCCTTTTTTTGAAAATCTATTTTGGTTTTATCATTTATTCTGTCTTAATCATCATCCGGTTCGGCTTTGGTTTCCCTTACAAAAGCACTGTGAACAGGGGCGGGGACAACCGCTTCTTTTCCTTTTATGGCTTTCCATAAAATTTTGTTGTATTCTCCGTCGGGAATGGCATCCGCATGGGTGAAATTTAGCTTTTTGCTAAGCTTGGCGCCATAGGCCGTTTTAAGATTTTTCTTATGGATATCTATCTTGGGAGCAATAAACGAATAGGGTGAAAAATCTGCAGAATCGGTTATGGATTGTAAAATGGGATTGGCCGAAAGGTCAAATTGGGTCATGGGGGGCAGTCCCAGCACCAATTCCATGGTTTTCAATACGCCGGAAGTGGTGTATAAAGTATGATCTACAAAATGACGTTTAACATAAGGCCCTATAACCAGCAATACCGAACGGTGGGCATCCACATGATCGGGGCCATTTTGGGCATCGTCTTCCAAAACATAAATTATACTTTCTTTCCATATTTTACTATGAGAAATCTTGTCCACAATTAATCCAAGGGCATAATCATTTTGGGCCACATAAGCCCGCGGCGTCAATTTGCCTGCACGTGTTCCCCAGCAATGGTCATTGGGTAGGCGCATCAACGAAAAAGTAGGTACGGCATTGATGTTGAGCAGACTATCGAAATCTTTTACCCATACTTTGTAGCGGGTAAGATCGGACACGCTCAAATTAAAGCCGGAAAATTTTTTACAGGTAACAGCATCTAAATCTTTGTCGTTTGGTATATAATTCCCTGATTTGTCCTTTTTCTGAAATTTAAGAAATTCGCCATAATTCCTAAACGTTTTATGATGCGACATCACATCATTCCAGATGTAACCCGATGAAGGAGCAGCCGCCGGTACCCCACCTTCAAAATCGTAGCTGGCTCCTCTGTGTCCATAGTTTACAGGCCATAATTTCTCCACATAATCGGTGGCATAGGCAGCAGTGGACCAGTTATGGCCATCAGCACTGATTTCGGCATCTACATAAAAATTATCGTACAATGTATAATCCAATGCCAGTTGGTGTGCATTGGGCGTAATTTGTCGGCCAAACAAACACAATGACGAATCTCCGTTTCCTTCGGCGACATCTCCCAACACCTGATCATACGAGCGGTTTTCCCGGATAATATAAAAGACGTGCTTTATTTTACTACTCCCGGCCGGCTGGTGTTTTACAGGAATGACATGCTGGGCTGATGCTGTTGTTTCTTTTTTTTGCGTAAACGGAGTGTTTTTATACACCTGTTTGCTTAGTAGGCTAAGTTGTTTTGCATCAGGAAAACTGATGATGGAAAGTGTTCCCTTCAACATAGTGCCCGTGTAATTATCCTTCCAGTTTTTGGGCTTCTTTTTGGTTGGGATTGGGCCGTTGGGGTTAGCTCTTGAAGCAATACCTTTTCCGTTTGTTACAAGAAGTTCATTGTTTCCCGAAAGATATTTTACTGACGTTGGATACCATCCGGTTGGAATAAAACCCAGATTTTTGGCATGTGCTGTCTCGCTGATATCAAAAACTGCAAGGTAATTATTATCTGCATTGGCAACAATTAGTTTTTGATCGTTATCGGCCAGCGCCACTGAGTTTGGGGTGCTTCCAAAAGGTAAATCGGGGAGGAGGGCCGTGTTCAGGGTTTCGCTCAGTTTTTTGTTTTTCAGATCGAGCACACTGACGCTGTTGTTGTTGGCGTTGGCCACAAACAAACGGCTGTCGTTATGGCTTAGTGCCATTTGGTTAGGATGGTCGCCCGTGGCATAAACATGACTGATGCTGAAATTATTTAAATTGATTTCAGCAACAGCTGCTTTTCCCCAAAGGGAAACGTAAGCCGTGTTTTGGGCATGATTAATCACAACATCGTAGCATTTGCCTGCCATTGATATTTTTTTTATGACTGATTTATTCTTTAAATCAATCACATAGAGGGCATTGCTTTTTTGCGAAACGGCCAACAGGCGGTTTTTCTTTTTCCAGTATGCAAGTCCTGTAAGGGAAATTTTCCCTTTGGGGAATTTTTCCCCCACTTTGATGCTGCCCTCAGGGCTTAAATTACCATCCTTAAAATGATAAATCAATATTTTATTGTCATTGCCCCCTGATACATAAAGTGTTTTGTCATTTTTTCCAAAAGTAAGACCGACCCATGTATTATGAACAATCAGGCGCTGTACTTCCTGCTGTGTTGTTAAATCAACTACCGAAAGGGAATTAACCCCCATGCCGCTGTTTGAGGTAATGGCGTAGTGTTCGTCTTTGGTAACAACCATGTTCAGTGGCAGTTCACCAATAGGTATTTGCATGCCGGCGGGTGTCAGCTTCCAGCCGTTGGGCAAAAGGGTGTAATCTTTATAAATTCCGGGAAGTTCGGGTGTTTTAACCTGGGAAAATCCTGCAAATGACAAGGATAAAAAGAGAATCACTGCGGATAGACGTTTCATGGTTTTCATGCGAATGTTTTTTTAGGGATGAACGATATGCATTTTGCATGCAAATTTAACCTTTTTGGGAAATGAACGGGCAACCAAGTGGTTCAATAATCATTATCACAATTGATAGGGTTTTAGTTCAAGAGGATAGTTTAGTAAAATATTTAACTTCAAAGAATATAAAGAAAAAATACTTCTAACCTTAGCGTTATCCTTGGTTCCTCTTGCGGTAAACAAGATTGGACGATATTATCTCAAAAATCAGGTATGTAAAGAATAGAATTCGTAAATAATACTTATATTGCACCACTAAATGACAAGCGATGAAAACGATACTAACAATTGACGACCAGCAAAGCAATCAGATTACCATAAACGCAATTATAGAACGTTTTTTGCCTGAATTTAAGTCTTTAACGGCATTGTCTGGGAAAGAAGGTATTGAACTGGCTAAAAAAGAGCAGCCGGCCATTATTCTGTTGGATATTGTGATGCCCCAAATGGATGGCTACGAAGTTTGCAAGATTCTCAAGAGCCATCAACTGACAAAGCATATTCCGATTATCATGCTCACCGCAATGAAAGTAGATACGCAAAGCCGTATCAAGTGTCTCGAAGCGGGGGCAGATGCTTTTTTAACAAAACCCATTGACCCTGCTGAGCTTGTAGCACAAGTAAAGGTCGTGATGAGGATTAAAGAAACCGAAGACAGGCTGCGAGAAGAAAAAGCGGTATTGGATCAAAAGGTACAGGAAAGGATAAAAGAATTAACGAATAGGGAAAAGAGTTACAATAGCCTTTTTAATACAGTTTCGGAAGCCATTTATGTGCAGGACAGTCAGGGCCGGTTTCTTGAAATTAATGAAGGTGCTTTAAAAATGTATGGGTATCCAAAAGAATATTTGATTGGTAAAACACCTGAAATACTGAGTGCACCGGGTAAAAATGACATGAAAAAGATTGCTAAGTTTCTTCAGAAGGCCTTTAAAGGAGAGCCTCAGCAATTTGAGTTTTGGGGAATTCGTAAAAATGGCGAGGTGTTTCCAAAAGAAGTACGTCTATCCAAAGGTTTCTATCTGGGTCAAGAGGTGATTTTTGCTTTGGCATTGGATATCACCAAACGCAAGCAGATAGAGGAACAACAAAAAAAATTATTCAACGAGCTTCAATTTCTTTATCAACTTGGAAGTGCAATCAATTTGGCCACAACTTTGGATGAAATTTATGAGAAAGCAATGGATGCCTTATTGCAGGCATTGAAAGCCGATCGTGTTGCAGTCTTGCTTTTTGGTGCTGACGACCGGATGCATTTTGTGGCCTGGCGAGGCCTTTCCGAATCTTATAGAAAAGCTGTGGATGGTCATTCGCCCTGGCTCCGGGATGCCCAAAATCCTCAGCCCGTTTATATTGAAGATATTGAACAGGATAAAAGTATGCAGCAGTTGCATGCTGTCATAAAAAAAGAAGGGATTCAATCTATTGGGTTCTTCCCTATCGTTTTCAAGGGGAAATTGATTGGAAAATTCATGGTCTATTTCAATACGCAACACTCTTTTACTGAAAAAGAATACAATATCGTACAGTCCATTACTTTCCATATTGCCAATGCGATTGTACAGAAACAGGCCGAAGAGAAACTAAAAGAAAGTGAAAGGAAGTTTAATGCTATATTTAACAGTAACCCAAATCCGATGCACCTTGTCAATGCTGATTTTGAAATTGTTTTAGCGAACACTAAACTTCTTGAAACATTAAACCTTAGGCAAGAAGACATAACAGGTAAAAAATGTTATGTGGTTTATCAAAATAGAAAGAATGTTTGTGAGAATTGTGCTGTCAGAAAAGTATTTGAAGATAAAACCAGTTTTAAATATGAAAATCAATTGGCCTTGCCCAATGGAGAAATCAACTATTTTGAAACGTATGCTTATCCTATTTTCGATGAGCAAAACAATGTATTGTATGCCGTTGAATCTACCATTGATATTACTCGCCGGAAACTATTGGAACAAAAATTAGAACAACAAATAAAAGAATACTTAGCGTTAAATGAAGAGTATATTGCACAAAACGAAGAACTTTCTGAAGCTTTAGAAAAAGTCCAGGAGAGTGAAAACCGGTTAGTGACTTTTATGAATGCCATACCCGATATTGTTTGTTATAAAGACGGGGAGGGTAGATGGTTGCTTGCAAACAAAGCAGATTTGGAATTGTTTCAACTGACTCATGTAGATTATGTTGGTAAAACCGATTTGGAATTGGCATCATTTACACATGAAATATACAAAAGTGCTTTTGAAGTTTGTGTGGCAACCGACGAAAAAGTCTGGCAAAACAGGAAGATATCATATAGTATCGAAAAAATCCCTCTTGTTTCAGGCGGATATAAAACATACGATGTAATAAAAATACCGGTATTTCATTCGGATGGAAGCAGAAAAGGGCTTGCTGTAATAGGTCGTGACATTACTGAGTTGCAAAAAGTACAGGCTGATTTGATAAAGGCTAAAGATAAAGCCCAGGAAAGCGATCGCCTAAAATCGGCTTTCCTTGCCAATATGAGCCATGAAATCCGAACGCCAATGAACGGTATCCTCGGCTTTGCCGAGCTTTTGAAAGAACCTGGTCTGAGCGGTGATGAACAACAGAATTATATCCGCATTATTGAGAAAAGCGGTGCACGCATGCTTAATATTATCAATCAAATTATTGATATTTCAAAGATAGAGGCCGGACTGACGGAAGTGATAGTGAAAGAAATGAACATCAACGAACAAATCGAAGATATTTACAACTTCTTTAAACCTGAGGTCGAAGCAAAAGGAATCCGTTTTTCTTTTAAAGCTGCTTTGCCTGAAAAGGAAGCGATCATAAAAACAGATCGCGAAAAAGTTTATGGTGTTCTGGTAAACCTTGTTAAAAATGCCATTAAATACAGTGATAAAGGCAGTATTGAATTTGGTTATGAAATGGTAGGGACTGAAAGCGATAAATTCATCCGGTTTTATGTTAAAGACACCGGTATCGGTATTCCTAAAGAGAGACAACAAGCCATCTTTGATCGTTTTGTCCAGGCTGATATTGAAGATAAAATGGCCATGCAAGGGGCTGGTTTGGGATTGTCTATTTCGAAAGCTTATGTTGAAATGCTGGGTGGTAAAATTTGGGTCGAAAGTACTGAAGAAAACAGGCAGGAAGGCAAGGCCGGGGGTTCTGCTTTTTATTTCACAATTCCCTACAACACGGTTTGGGAGACAAAAATTAACCGGGAAACAGTTTCTTACGTAAATAAGCCGGTGCATCTTAATAAGAAACTGAAAATATTGATTGTGGAAGACGATAAAACCTCCGAACAATTGATCACCATAGTCCTCCGACAATATAGTAAAGAAGTAATAACAGCACGAACAGGAGAAGAAGCCGTTGAAATGTGTCGCAGCTATCCTGATATCGATTTGGTACTCATGGATATCAATTTACCCGGGCTAAATGGTTATGAAGCCACGCGGCAAATCCGAAAATTTAATAAAAAGGTTATTATTATTGCCCAAACTGCCTTTGGATTGGCTGGCGACCGGGAAAAGTCCATTGAAGCCGGCTGTGATGATTATGTTTCGAAACCAATTAATAAGAATGAACTATTGGAAAAAATCAGGGGGTTGGTGAGTGGTCATTGATGGCCATTGGGTAATCATTCAGTAGTCAGTGATGATGTGAAGCAAATGACAACTGAATGATGCAACAGACAATTGACAACCGTAGCTCCTGTTTATTTTATCAACGCCTTGGTATTCAGCTTTATGGGGCTGTTGTGTTGAAAGTCGAAGAGGGTCAATTTTCTGATTTCAAAATAATTTTCCCAATAATTTTTTAACGCATTCAGATAATTCAACCGGGCATTGTCGTTATCGATTTGGGCATTGTTCAGCTCCAGCACATCGTTTACTTTTCCAATCATATAACGTTTTTGGGTGACATCGTACCGCCGCTGGGCCACTGTATCCGATTTGGCTGCAATGGTCAGTTGTTTTTTTTGCATTCCAAAATTCATAACTTTTAGGAAAATATTTTGCTCAAAATCAATCCTGT
>CAJXKB010000057.1 GCA_913055825.1 uncultured Bacteroidota bacterium | reverse complement strand
GGATTCGGTCATTTGGACGTGGGTTTGGTGCTGACGAAAAAGGTTACAGGGCTTTTCCCGCAAACCAAGTATTATTACCGGGTTCAGGCTTACAACACAGGTGGAACCAGTTCTTATTCTAATGTGATTAGCCTGACAACGCTATCAAATGTGATAACATTTTCTGTAACGCGGGATAGTCTGTCATTGCCGGCTGATTCGGGAAGTCAGGTTACCTTTCAAATCAGTGCAAATGTCAACTGGACAATAACGGCAGACAGTAGCTGGTTGTCGGTCACCCCGAGCAGTGGTCATGATAATGAAACCATCACTGTTACCACGAAGTCACCAAACAACACAAACCATGACAGAATAACCAAGTTATTTATTGTTGATACATATGGTGATTCGCTGATAGTTGTAGTTGTTCAGGATTTTGCAACCGCTGTCAGGGATTTTGGTTTTTCAAAAAACATTAAGATAACCCCAAACCCAGTGGCGAATACGGTTACCATAAGCTTAAAAGATATGTCACGCAGAATTACGGATTTAATGTTGGTCAATATATTTGGAAAAGTGGTTTACAAGCTTCATGGAAAACAGCTCGATACTGATGCTCTGAAAATTGATGTTGCCACGTTGCCCGAAGGTATTTATCTGTTGGGCCTTGAGGTGGGAAAAGATGTGGTAGTGAGAAAAATTGTCGTGAACCATTCCTTTTGGCATTAGAGGCAAGAATGTTTCAAAAACTTTCGGACTGAAAAGCCAGTTTTTCCCCGTACGGCGTTCTCCGGTAATAACCTTATTAAGTATTTACCCTTGAATGATAATGCCTTACGTAGATAAAGAGGCCTTTCAATATGCTTTTTATTATGCATATTCATGTTAGCTAAATTAAATATATTTAAACTATACCGAAACTATAGCAAATATTTTAAATATACTTTATCTATATGAGTTTTCGTTTCTGCGTAAGTGCAATGAAGAATTGCGGCAGGGGGCGCAGCGGCAGCCCCCGAAGGCCGAAACCGATGTGAAGCGGCACGGGCAGGGCGACCCTGGAAGCCCCTGCCCGTGGCTTGCGCAACACGGTTTTCGGACAAGGGGCTATAGCGGAGCACCCGCCCGGCCGCCCAAAAACATATCTGTCCATTTTTCCTGATTTTTTTATTGCCTATTCAAAAATTTTATACTTTTGCCGCCTGTAATCATTTTGAATTTATTATTAATTAACAAAGAAAGTAGGTATTTACAATGATTATTATTCCTGTAAAAGAAGGCGAAAACATTGACCGGGCCCTGAAACGTTTCAAACGTAAATTTGAAAAAACAGGTACCATGCGTGCTTTGCGCGATGGACAACGTTTTACCAAACCTTCTGTAAGGAGGCGTGAACAAAAGCTGAAAGCCATTTATGTGCAGAAGCTGCGCCAGGCCGAACAAGGTTAGTTAAGCTTTTAAGGATTTTTAAGGAAGAAACTTTGATTCAGTGCTAAGATTTTGTATCTTTGAGTCAAAGTTTTTTCTTTTTATATGAGCACGGAACAATTTTTGAAATATCTGCAATTTGAAAGGCGCTACTCGCCGCATACGCTGCTTGCTTACCAAAATGACTTAAAATATTTTGTGTCTTATCTTGAAGAAACTTACGAATTTTCAAAACCTGGAAATGCTACCACCGAGATGATCCGTTCGTGGATTGTTACTTTAATGGATCAAGGATTAAAAGCACGAAGTATCAATCGAAAAATCAGTACACTGAAAGCATTTTACAATTATTTGTTGCGGGAAGGCCGGATTGAAATTAGTCCCATCCGGCAAATTCATATGCTGAAGCAGGCTCAACGTATTCCGGCTTACGTGGATGTTGATGATATGCAAAAGCTGCTTGGAGATGTTCCGGCAGAAAATGCTTTTGCCAATTGGCGCGACCGTATGGTATTGATGATTTTGTATGCCACAGGAATCAGGCTTAGCGAATTGCTTTCGTTGCGGACGGGCTCATTCGATTTTTCAGGATGCACATTAAAAGTGTTGGGCAAACGAAATAAAGAGCGAATAATTCCGTTTTCATATCAGATGAAAGAGGAATTACAAAAATATCTTCGTTTAAAACAAAAGACATTTCCACAACAGGACGGAGATTGGGTAATTGTAACGGACAAAGGAAAAAAAGCCTACCCTAAATTTATCTATCGTATTGTAAATCAAGCATTATCAAGAGTAAACAGTGCTAAAAAAAGCCCACATGTATTACGGCATACTTTTGCCACGCACCTATTAAATAATGGGGCGCCATTGAATGCCATAAAAGATTTGTTGGGACATGCCAATTTATCGGCCACACAAATTTATACGCATACAACAATTGAACAGTTAAAATCAATATATACCCAGGCCCACCCCAGGGCCTATCTAAAAAAAGGAGGTTAATATGAACGTGAACATCAAATCGGTACATTTTAGGGCCGACAAGAAGTTAGAAAGCTTTATAGAAAAAAAAATACAGAAGCTTTCAGGTTTACATGAAGGATTGATGGGTACGGACGTTGTCTTGAAACTGGACAACTCGGAGTCCCGCAAGAACAAAATTGCAGAAATACGTTTGACTTTAAAAGGGGAAGAGTTGTTTGCTAGGAAGCAAAGCAAGACCTTTGAAGAGTCCACCGATCTTGCCGTAGATGCCCTTAAAAAGCAGATAGAAAAGTACAAAGGCAGGTTCAAGAAATAAATTTAAATATTTTCTAAAAAATTGTTTGGTTATTCCAACTAAACGCTCTATTTTTGCAGACCTTTTTGAGAAGAGGTCTGCTTTTTTTAAAAAAGTTCTGAAAGTATTGCTGATAAAGCGCATTGGCCGGCGCACAAGTCAAAATAAATTGCCAGCATAGCTCAGTTGGCCAGAGCAGCTGATTTGTAATCAGCCGGTCGGGGGTTCGAATCCCTCTGCTGGCTCAGTTCTTAAAAATAGTGAAAATAAGGAAACACGGGGGGATACCGAAGCGGTCAAACGGGGCAGACTGTAAATCTGTTGGCTTAGCCTTCGGAGGTTCGAATCCTCCTCCCCCCACCAGGACTGAAGAAGTAAAAAGGCTAAAGTTAAAAGTAAAAAGTGGATTAACCACACTTTTAACTTTAAATTTTGAACTTGTCAAGCGGGAGTAGCTCATCTGGTAGAGCGACAGCCTTCCAAGCTGTAGGTGGCCGGTTCGAGCCCGGTTTCCCGCTCTGGTTTGCCGGGGTAGCTCAGGGGTAGAGCACTTCCTTGGTAAGGAAGGGGTCACGAGTTCAATTCTCGTCCTCGGCTCTGCATATAGAATAATAGAATAGAAGAAAAGAAAGAAAAATAAACATTAATTTTTTAACATTTTTAATATGGCTAAAGAAAAATTCGAACGTTCCAAACCGCACGTAAATATTGGGACTATTGGTCACGTTGACCATGGAAAAACCACTTTAACTGCTGCCATTACGCTAACGCTTCAAAACAAAGGTTTGGCAGAGTTTAAGTCATTTGAATCCATTGACAATGCCCCTGAAGAAAAAGAAAGAGGTATAACAATTAACACTGCTCACGTTGAGTATCAGACTGACAATCGTCACTATGCCCACGTTGACTGTCCTGGTCATGCCGACTATGTGAAAAACATGGTTACCGGTGCTGCTCAAATGGACGGCGCTATTTTGGTTGTGGCCGCTACCGATGGCCCCATGCCCCAAACCCGTGAACATATCCTTTTGGCACGTCAGGTTGGTGTTCCCCGTATTGTTGTTTTCATGAACAAAGTGGACATGGTGGACGACGAAGAGTTGCTTGAGCTTGTTGAAATGGAAATTCGCGACTTATTAAATTTTTACAACTTTGACGGTGACGAAACTCCTATTATTCAAGGTTCTGCTCTGGGTGCTTTGAATGGTGAAGCCAAATGGGTTGAAAAAATCTATGAATTGATGGAAGCTTGTGATACCTGGATTCCATTGCCTGTTCGCGATGAGCACAAACCTTTCTTGATGCCAGTTGAAGATGTATTCTCCATCACCGGCCGTGGTACTGTGGCTACCGGTAGAATTGAAACCGGTGTCATTCACACAGGTGACCCTGTAGAAATTATCGGTATGGGTGCCGAAAAAATGAAATCGGTTGTAACCGGTGTTGAGATGTTCCGCAAGATTTTGGACGAAGGTATGGCTGGTGATAATGCCGGTTTGCTTTTGCGTGGTATTGATAAGGACAAGATCAAGAGAGGAATGGTTATCGCTGCTCCCGGAACGGTTACTCCTCACAACCACTTTAAAGCGGAGGTTTATATCTTGAAAAAAGAAGAGGGTGGTCGTCACACGCCATTCCACAACAAATATCGTCCTCAATTCTATTTCAGGACAACCGACGTTACCGGTGAGATTTTCCTTCCCGATGGTGTTGAAATGGTGATGCCTGGTGATAACCTTACCATTGAAGCAAAACTGATTTCCGACATTGCTATGGATAAAGGGCTTCGCTTTGCTATTCGTGAAGGTGGGCGTACCGTAGGTGCCGGTCAGGTAACTGAAATTCTTGATTAAGAATTATATAACATTTGTTGAAGAGGTATCCCGAATTTTTCGGGATACCTCTGATGCTCATTAATAGGAGGATACGGGTGTAGCTCAACTGGTAGAGTAGCGGTCTCCAAAACCGTTGGTTGTGGGTTCGATTCCTACCACCCGTGCAAAACTTAACGATCATGGCAAAATTTAGTTTCATTAGCTATTTGAAAGAAGTGAATAACGAATGGATGCATAAAGTGTCCTGGCCAACTTGGAGTGAGCTGCAGAATAGTGCAATTGTGGTATCCGTTGCTTCCCTTTTAATAGCCATTGTGGTCTATTTGATGGATATCACATTCTCAAGTATTTTAGAGCATTTTTACGGTCTCTTTTAATATTTGATAGTTGCTATTCGAATTGAATATATTTTATAACTTGTTAATTACTAATCAGAACCTACCTGTAAAATGAGCCAAGATTCCGGTAAAAAATGGTATGTGGTTAGAGCCATCAGTGGTAAAGAGAAAAAGGTAAAAGAACACCTTGAAAGTGAAATTAATCGCATGGGTATCCAGGATTATATCTCACAAGTTCTCATCCCCACTGAAAAGGTCTATCAAATTCGTAAAGGAAAAAAAATCAGCAAAGAGCGAAATTATTTTCCCGGATACGTTTTGGTAGAAGCCGAGCTAACGGGTGAAATTCCTCACATCATTCGGAATATTCCTGATGTTTTAGGATTTTTGGGTACGAAAGGAGTTCCAGATCCTTTGCGTCCTGCAGAAGTAAAGCGCATTTTAGGAAAAGTAGATGAGCTTGCTGAACAGGGTGAAGAGGTCAATATACCGTTTATTGTTGGTGAAACAGTTACGGTTATTGATGGTCCTTTTAACAGTTTTAGCGGTATCATTGAGGAGATCAACGAGGAGAAGAAGAAGTTGAAAGTGATGGTGAAGATCTTCGGAAGAAAGACACCGCTTGAATTGGGCTTTATGCAGGTAGAGAAAGAGTAGTATTAACGTTTTTTATTTTTAAACATTAGGTTTAAAATGGCAAAAGAAGTAAGTGGATTAATTAAATTACAGATTAAGGGTGGAGCCGCAAACCCATCCCCTCCTGTAGGACCGGCGTTAGGTGCTAAAGGGGTGAATATCATGGAGTTCTGTAAACAGTTTAATGGTCGCACACAGGATCAGGCCGGTAAGGTTATTCCTGTTATCATTACTGTTTATAAGGATAAATCTTTTGATTTCATCATTAAAACACCTCCGGTGGCTGTACAAATCATGGAAGCTGCAAAGCTAAAAAAAGGTTCTGCTGAGCCTAACCGTGTTAAAGTGGCCACAATAACCTGGGAGCAGGTAAAAACCATTGCTGAAGCTAAGATGAAAGATTTGAATGCTTTCACCGTTGAATCGGCTATGCATATGGTTGCCGGAACCGCAAGAAGTATGGGGGTGAATGTTAAGGGCGAATTCCCTGTTTTATAATCTGTTAAAAAGGAGGAGAATATGGCAAAATTATCAAAAAAACATAAAGAAGCGTTAGCCAAATTCGACAAAAATGCAGAATACTCCTTAGCAGAAGCTGTTAAATTAGTAAAGGAAATTACCTATACAAAATTTGATGCTTCGGTAGATGTAAGTGTGCGTTTGGGCGTTGATCCGCGTAAGGCCAATCAAATGGTCAGAGGATCTGTAAGCCTGCCTCACGGTACTGGTAAGGACCTGAAAGTACTCGTACTTTGTACACCTGATAAGGAAGAAGAAGCAAAAGCAGCCGGAGCCGATTTTGTTGGACTGGAGGAATACATCCAGAAAATCAAAGGGGGTTGGACTGACGTAGATGTCGTAATTACTATGCCCAGCGTGATGCCTAAAGTAGGTCAATTGGGTAGGATTCTCGGGCCCCGGGGTTTAATGCCTAACCCGAAAACAGGAACAGTTACCATGGAAATTGGGCAGGCTGTACAAGCCGCCAAGGCTGGTAAGATTGATTTTAAAGTGGACAAATTTGGTATTATTCACAATGCGGTCGGTAAAGTCAGTTTCGAGGAGTCGAAATTGGAAGATAACATTCGTGAATTAATCCAAACCATTATGAAACTCAAACCTGCTGCTGCCAAGGGTACTTATGTAAAAAGTATCTATTTGTCCAGCACCATGAGTCCTGGTATCGCGGTAGATCTTAAATCGGTTTCTGCTAGTGCTTAACGGAAAAACAAGCTATTGCTATGACAAAAGAAGATAGAAAAAAACTTATAGATTCTTTATCCGAATTACTGGCTAATAACCATAATTTTTACCTGACCGATGTTTCTACATTAAATGCAGAAGACACTTCCAGGCTAAGAAGAATGTGTTTTAACCGGGGTATTCAGATGCGGGTGGTTAAAAACACCTTGCTGAAGAAAGCCATGGATAATTCAGAAAAGGATTTTGACGAGTTACATGATGCACTCAAAGGTAACACTGCATTGATGTTTGCCGAAGCAGGTAGTACACCTGCTAAATTGATTAAAGAGTTCAGAAAAAAATCGGATTATCCCAAAGTAAAGGCTGCCTTTATTGAAGAAATGGCCTATTTGGGTGATGATCAGCTTGAATTTCTGGCTTCCATTAAATCAAAAGACGAACTCATTGCCGATGTGGTTGCCTTATTACAGTCGCCGCTCAAAAATGTTGTTTCAGCATTGCAATCCGGGGGTAGTAAACTTTCCGGAATTCTCGAAACCTTATCGGAAAAAAGCGAATAGGGTTAATAGTACAAGAATAGTAAAACGAATATTTAAACAATTTAAAAATAACAAAAATGGCAGATTTAAAAGCATTTGCAGAACAATTAGTTAATCTTACTGTAAAAGAAGTAAACGAATTGGCTGAAATTCTGAAAGAAGAATACGGTATTGAGCCTGCTGCTGCTGTAGCAGTTGCCGCTCCCGGTGCTGCCGCTGAAGGCGCAGCTGTTGAAGAACAAACCGAATTCGACGTAATTATTAAAGCTCCCGGTCAATCTAAACTTGCTGTTGTAAAACTGGTAAAAGAATTGACAAGCCTCGGGCTGAAAGAATCAAAAGAATTAGTTGATTCTGCTCCTAAAGCTATCAAAGAAGGTATTAGCAAAGAAGAAGCTGAAGCTTTAAAGGCACAGCTTGAAGGTGCTGGTGCTGAAGTAGAAGTAAAGTAAGACTTCTTTATTATAAAATTGGCGGCAACCTCTGTCCCGAATTTAGGGATAGGGGTTTGCGCCTGTTTGTTCTTATACATCATTCTTTCAATATTCGCCGGTGTTAACCGGCATTGTTCATAACTTAAAACTATTGTGCCTTGGCTGGAATCAAAACCGAAAGAATCAACTTCGCATCCACAAAAAACCTGATGCCTTATCCTGATTTTCTTGACATTCAGTTAAAATCATTTCAGGATTTTTTTCAACTGGAAACCAATACGGAAAATCGCAAAAACGAAGGGCTTTTCAAGGTTTTTTCCGAGAATTTCCCAATCACTGATGCGAGAAATAATTTTGTCCTCGAATTCCTGGATTATTTCGTTGACCCGCCGCGTTATACCATTGACGAGTGTATTGAGCGTGGCTTAACTTACAGCGTTCCTTTAAAAGCAAAATTAAAACTTTATTGTACCGATCCCGAACACGAAGATTTCGAAACTATCGTGCAGGACGTCTATTTGGGGATGATCCCTTACATGACTCCGCGGGGTACATTTATTATTAATGGCGCCGAAAGGGTTATCGTTTCTCAGTTGCACCGTTCACCGGGCGTGTTCTTCGGACAACACCGCCATGCTAACGGAACACAACTGTTTTCCGCCAGGATTATTCCTTTTAAAGGTTCCTGGATGGAGTTTTCTACGGACATTAATAATGTGATGTACGCTTACATCGACCGTAAAAAGAAATTACCTGTTACAACTTTACTTCGTGCTATCGGATTTGAATCGGATCGTGATATTCTTGATATTTTCGATTTGGCCGAAGAAGTTAAAGTAAGTAAAGCAGGACTGAAACGTGTCCTTGGCCGAAGCCTTGCTGCTCGCGTGGTACGTTCGTGGTTTGAAGATTTTGTGGATGAAGATACGGGTGAGGTTGTAACAATCGAAAGAAATGATGTGATTATCGAGCGTGAGACCATTCTCGCCACTGAACACATTCAGAAAATTATTGATGCCGGTGTTAAAACAGTGCTTTTACATAAAGACGATACCACTATTAACGAATATTCGGTTATTTTTAATACCCTTCAAAAAGATACAACAAACTCTGAAAAAGAGGCCGTTGAATATATTTATTTTCAATTGCGTAATGCACTTCCTCCCGATGAGGAAACGGCACGCAGTGTTTTTGAACGTTTGTTTTTCTCGGATAAACGTTATGATTTGGGCGAAGTGGGCCGTTACAGGATCAATAAAAAACTGGAACTCAATACTCCCATGGATGTCAGGGTGCTTACCAAAGAGGATATAGTTCTTATTATTAAACATCTGATTAAACTTCTTAATCAGAAGACCATTGTAGATGATATCGACCACCTGAGTAACCGTCGTGTGCGTACTGTGGGTGAGCAGCTTTATTCTCAATTTGGTGTCGGATTGGCCCGCATGGCACGAACTATTCGCGAGCGTATGAACGTTCGTGACAATGAGGTGTTTACACCTACTGATCTTATTAATGCCAAAACGTTGTCATCGGTTATCAATTCTTTTTTTGGTACCAATGCTTTGTCACAGTTTATGGACCAGACAAACCCGCTTTCTGAAATCACACACAAACGGCGTATTTCGGCTTTGGGACCTGGTGGCTTGTCGCGCGAACGGGCAGGTTTTGAGGTTCGTGACGTTCACTATACCCATTATGGCCGGCTTTGTACCATCGAAACACCTGAAGGGCCGAATATCGGCTTGATATCTTCACTTTGTGTATATGCAAAAATTGATCATCTCGGATTTATTGAGACTCCTTACCGAAAAGTGGTTGAGGGTATTATCGATTATAAACACGATCCTATATACCTGAGTGCAGAAGAGGAAGAGGATAAAATTATTGCGCAGGCCAATACTGTGGTTGATGATGAGGGAACATTTGTAAATAATAAGGTAAAAGTCCGCTATCAGGCCGACTATCCTATCACCCCGCGTGAAGAAGTTGACCTGATTGATATTGCCCCCAATCAAATTGCTTCTATTGCTGCTTCGCTCATTCCTTTTCTGGAACATGATGATGCCAACCGTGCTTTGATGGGATGTAATATGATGCGCCAGGCCGTGCCTTTGCTTAATCCCGAAGCTCCAATTGTTGGTACGGGTATTGAAGCTGATGTTGCCCACGATTCACGGGTACTGGTTATGGCTGAAGGAGATGGCGTGGTCGAATATGTGGATGCCAATAAAATTATCATCAGGTACTCACGCAATGAATCTGAGAAACTGGTTAGCTTTGAGGACGATATAAAAGAATATCATCTTACTAAATTCAGGCGTACAAACCAAAATACTTCCATTAACCTCCGCCCGATAGTGCGGGCAGGTGATAAGGTTAGTAAAGGCCAGGCCTTGTGTGAAGGTTATGGGACACAAAATGGCGAATTAGCTTTAGGACGTAACCTGAAAGTGGCTTTTATGCCATGGAAAGGTTATAACTATGAGGATGCCATTGTTATTTCCGAGAAAATTGTAAAAGATGATATCTTTACTTCGGTGCATATTGAAGAATTTACACTGGAAGTACGCGATACCAAACGCGGTATTGAAGAATTAACCAATGATATCCCAAATGTAAGTGCAGAAGCCACCAAAGATTTGGACGAAAATGGCTTAATTCGTGTTGGTGCCGAGGTTAAAGAAGGAGATATCCTCATTGGTAAAATTACTCCCAAGGGTGAAAGTGACCCGACTCCCGAAGAAAAGTTGTTGCGCGCTATTTTTGGCGATAAAGCCGGTGATGTGAAAAATGCCTCGTTAAAGGCACCGCCTTCTTTGCAAGGGGTGGTCCTCGAAAAACATTTGTTTGCACGGGCCGTTAAAAATGCTAAAACCAAGGCAAAGGAAAAGGAAGTTGTAGAACAACTCGATGAGATGTACAATAAACTTTTCGCTGACTTAAAAACAAAACTGATTGATAAATTAACCGTTTTGGTGAGCAATCGTACTTCACAGGGTGTAACCAATGTATTTGGTGAAGTGGTAGTGCCTCCCAAAACCAAATTTACTCAAAAAATACTTCACGGACTGGAGTATATTAACATCAATCCCGGTAGGTGGACTACCGATAAAGAGAAGAACGAACTTATCAATACATTGCTTAACAATTACAATATCAAGTATAAAGAGTTGTTGGGCATTTATAATCGTAAGAAATTCGTTGCTTCGGTGGGTGATGAACTGCCCAATGGTATTGTACAGATGGCCAAAGTCTATATAGCCAAAAAGCGGAAACTGAAAGTGGGCGATAAGATGTCGGGACGACACGGTAATAAGGGGATTGTTGCAAGAATAGTTCGCGAGGAAGATATGCCCTTTATGGCTGATGGTACCCCGGTTGACATTGTGCTAAACCCCTTGGGAGTGCCTTCGCGTATGAATCTGGGACAGATTTACGAAACTGTTTTAGGATGGGCTGGGAAGAATCTCGGACTGAAATTTGCTACTCCTATTTTCGACGGTGCATCTGAAGCAGAAATCAATGAATTTGTAGATAAGGCTGGTGTACCGAGAAACGGAAGTGTTTATCTGTACGATGGCGGTACCGGCGAGCGGTTTGACCAACCGGCTACTGTTGGCTATATTTACATGATTAAACTGCACCATCTGATTGATGACAAAATGCATGCCCGTTCCATTGGCCCGTATTCACTGATTACACAGCAACCTTTGGGTGGTAAAGCCCAGTTTGGTGGTCAGCGTTTTGGTGAGATGGAAGTTTGGGCACTCGAAGCCTTTGGCGCTGCCAATATTCTTCAGGAAATACTTACTGTGAAATCGGATGATGTAACCGGCCGTGCAAAAGCCTACGAATCGATTGTGAAAGGTGAAAATATGCCTACACCCGGTATGCCTGAGTCTTTTAACGTGCTGGTGCATGAATTACGTGGACTTGGACTGGAGATCAGTTTCGATAAATAATTAATTTGAACTAATAAAATAAAATTCTGATATGGCTTTCAGACAAGATAGTAAAGTTCCGGATAGTTTTAACAAAATAACTATTAGCCTTGCTTCGCCCGAGTCCATTCTCGAGCGTTCGCACGGTGAGGTTTTAAAACCTGAAACCATTAACTACCGTACCTATAAACCTGAGCGTGATGGCCTTTTTTGTGAGCGTATTTTCGGGCCGGTAAAAGATTACGAATGTCATTGCGGTAAATATAAAAGAATTCGATATAAGGGAATTGTTTGCGACCGTTGTGGCGTGGAAGTGACCGAGAAAAAAGTGCGACGCGAGCGCATGGGACACATCGAATTGGTGGTCCCTGTGGTTCACATTTGGTTTTTCCGTTCGTTGCCAAATAAAATTGGTGCCCTGCTGGGGCTTCAAACTAAGAAACTGGAGATGATTATCTACTACGAACGATATGTAGTGATCAATCCTGGAATTAAAGAGGCCGATGGCGTTAATAAAATGGATTTTCTTACCGAAGAAGAGTATTTGGAAATCATGGATACGTTGCCTCCCGAGAACCAATATCTCGATGACAGCGACCCTGATAAGTTTATTGCCAAGATGGGCGCAGAGGCTGTTCAGGATCTGCTTTCACGCATCGATCTTGATAAAGAGTCCTTCGAATTAAGGCATAAAGCCAATACTGAAACGTCGCAGCAACGAAAAGCCGAAGCTTTGAAAAGATTACATGTTTTTGAAGCTTTTCGCGATGCCAGGAAACGTAAAGAGAATCGGCCTGAATGGATGATCGTGAAAATTGTACCTGTTATTCCTCCCGAACTAAGACCTTTGGTACCTCTTGATGGAGGACGTTTTGCAACTTCTGACCTTAACGACCTTTACCGCAGGGTAATTATTCGTAATAACCGCCTGAAACGTCTTATTGAAATCAAAGCCCCTGACGTGATTATGCGTAATGAGAAACGTATGCTCCAGGAAGCTGTCGATTCACTCTTCGATAATTCAAGAAAATCCAGTGCGGTAAAAACCGCTTCTAACAGGCCTCTTAAATCATTGAGCGACAGCCTTAAAGGAAAGCGGGGGAGATTTCGTCAAAACCTTTTGGGTAAACGTGTTGACTATTCAGGTCGTTCGGTAATTATTGTAGGCCCTGAATTAAAGATGAACGAGTGCGGTTTGCCGAAAGGTATGGCAGCCGAGCTTTTCAAACCTTTTATCATTCGCCGGTTACTCGAACGCGGGATTGTTAAAACAGTTAAATCTGCAAAGAAAATAGTAGAACGTAAAGATCCGGTAATTTGGGATATTCTTGAAAATATCTTAAAAGGACATCCTGTATTGCTTAACCGTGCACCTACTTTGCACCGGCTGGGTATCCAGGCTTTCCAGCCTAAAATGGTGGAAGGCAAAGCTATTCAGCTTCACCCCCTGGCCTGTACCGCTTTTAATGCTGACTTTGATGGCGACCAGATGGCTGTGCACGTTCCCCTGGGAAATGCAGCCGTACTCGAAGCCCAAATTCTGATGTTGGCTTCTCATAATATATTGAATCCTGCCAACGGAGCTCCTATTACTGTCCCTTCTCAGGACATGGTTTTGGGTCTTTATTATATCACAAAAGCCCGAAAAAACACCAAAGAGCATCCTGTAAAAGGTGAGGGGATGATTTTTTATTCTCCCGAAGAAGTCAGGATTGCTTATAATGAAAAACGTGTCGATCTGCACGCGATCATTAAGGCAAAAGTGAATGTGAGGGAAGATGACAGATTGGTTAATAAACTTATTGAAACCACTGTTGGGCGGGTTCTGTTTAATGAAAAAGTACCTGAATCTTACGGTTTTATAAATCAACTTCTTACCAAAAAAGCTTTACGCGATATTATTAGCGATGTGTTAAAAGTTACCGGTAATGCTGTTACTGCTCAATTCCTTGACGATATTAAAAATCTTGGATATCATATGGCTTTTGTCGGTGGGTTGTCCTTTAATTTGAATAATGTCATCACTCCTGATATTAAAGAATCGTTGGTTGCTAAGGCCAATAAGGAGGTGGATGAGGTGATGAATAATTACAATATGGGGTTCATTACTAACAACGAGCGGTATAATCAGATTATTGATATCTGGACACATGCCAACTCACACCTTACAAATACCGTGATGAAAGAGCTCGCAGCTGATAAGGATGGCTTTAACCCGATTTTTATGATGCTAGACTCCGGTGCACGTGGTTCTAAAGAACAGATTCGCCAGTTATCAGGTATGCGTGGTTTGATGGCTAAACCCCAGAAATCAGGCGCTGTCGGAAATGAGATTATCGAAAACCCGATTCTTTCTAACTTTAAAGAAGGATTGTCGGTACTTGAGTATTTCATTTCTACTCACGGTGCTCGTAAAGGGCTTGCCGATACTGCTTTGAAAACGGCTGATGCAGGTTACCTTACCCGTCGTTTGGTTGATGTTGCCCAGGATGTTATTATTTCTGAAAAAGACTGTGGTACATTACGGGGGTTGACGGTAACATCTCTTAAAAAAAATGAGGATGTCGTTGAGTCCCTCTACGACCGTATATTAGGACGTGTGGCTTTGCACGATATTTATCATCCTGAAACGGGCGAATTAATAGTTGGTGGCGGTCAGGAAATTAATGAAGATATTGCACAGATTATTGAAGATTCCCCAATTGAAGAAGTTGAAATTCGTTCGGTACTTACCTGTGAATCAAAACATGGGGTTTGTGCCAACTGTTATGGCCGTAACCTGGCTTCAGGCCGGCTTGTGCAAAAAGGCGAAGCTGTGGGTGTTATTGCTGCCCAGTCGATTGGAGAGCCCGGAACACAGTTGACCTTGCGTACGTTTCACCAGGGAGGTACAGCATCCAACGTGGCAGCGATGTCAAAAATATCTGCCAAACACGATGGTCAACTTGAGATAGAGGAACTCCGTTCCGTACCTTATGAAGATAAAAACGGAGTGAAATATGATATTGTTACAGGGCGTTCTGCCGAACTGAAGATCGTGGATGATGAAACCGGTATTATTCTTTCATCTGCAAACATACCTTACGGCTCAAAATTGTATTTTAAAAATGGTAGTAAGGTTAAAAAAGGTGATATGATCTCCGAGTGGGATCCATTTAATGCTGTTATTGTTTCCGATGTTGCCGGTAGTGTAGCTTTTGAAAATATTGTTGAAGGACAGAGTTTCCGGGTTGAATCTGACGAACAAACCGGATATTTTGAAAAGGTAATTATTGAGTCGAAAGTTAAAGCCAAGAACCCGTTTATTAAGATATTGGGTGACGACGGAACAGTGTTGAAAACGTATGACTTACCTGTTGGTGCCCATATTGTTGTTGACGAAGGAGACAATCTTAAAGCCGGTGACTTGCTGGTTAAAATTCCGCGTGCCTTTGGTAAAGCCGGAGACATTACGGGTGGCTTACCACGTGTTACCGAACTTTTCGAGGCCAGGAACCCTTCCGAACAGGCTGTGGTTTCCGAAATTGACGGTGTGGTATCATTCGGTAAGAAGCTAAAACGTGGAAACCGTGAAATAATTATTACATCTAAAACCGGTGAAGAAAAACGTTATTTGGTGCCAACTTCCAAACAAATCCTGGCACAGGAGAACGACTTTGTAAAATCGGGCTCGAAGCTTTCTGATGGCGTTATTACACCTGCTGACATTCTTGCTATTAAAGGCCCTATGAAAGTTCAGGAGTATATCGTGAATGAAATTCAGGAAGTATATCGTTTACAAGGGGTGAAAATCAACGATAAACACTTTGAAGTTATTGTACGCCAAATGATGCGTAAAGTTCAGGTTGAAGACCCGGGTGATACGCGTTTCCTTGAAGGGGAACTGGTCAATAAGATTACTTTCCATGAAGTGAATGATGAAATTTTCGGCATGAAAGTCGTTGTTAATCCCGGTGATTCGGAAAACTTGCGTGAAGGGCAGATTATTACCGCTCGCAAGCTGCGTGATGAGAATTCTACGTTAAAACGCCGTGATAAAAAACTCACCGAAGCACGTGATGCTCAGCCGGCAACTGCACGTCAGGTGCTGCAGGGTATTACCAGGGCTTCATTGCAAACCGACAGTTTTATATCGGCTGCATCTTTCCAGGAAACCACTAAGGTGCTTACGCTTGCTGCCATAAATGCTAAACAGGATGATCTGAGAGGCTTGAAAGAAAATGTAATTGTGGGCCATAAAATTCCTGCAGGAACGGGTCTTCGCGAATATGAAGACATTATTGTAGGTTCCAAAGAGGAATATGAAGCATTGAAAGCGAAAGAAGATGAACTGGGTGTGGTAGAAGTTGAACCGGAAAATTAATTCAAAGTTTCCCCGTATTCATTACGGGGAAACTTTTTTATTTATTAATTATGGAAGACGAAAAGAAAAACAATCAAAATCAAATTAACATTGAACTGAGTGAGGAGATGGCTGAGGGGATTTATTCCAATCTTGCTATTATTACCCATTCACATGCCGAATTTGTGATTGATTTTGTGAAAATGATGCCGGGAGCGCCAAAAGCCAAAGTGAAATCACGTATTATTTTGACGCCTGAACATGCAAAGCGGCTTTACAAAGCCTTACATGATAACATTCGTAAATTCGAATCGTTGTACGGTCCCATAAAAGAAATGCCGGATGGTGGTTTGCCGCCTTTTACACTAGGCGGGCCTACTGCACAGGCATAAAACCTTACGGATAAATTGTATTGGTGCACTTCTGAGTGAGTTCTTTTTAACCTTCTGAATGCCTGATTTGGGAAAAACTATATGAAACTTTCGTGATATTCTTGTCTGCATAATCCTGAGGCACAATCTGAATTTGTTGTACATAAACTACATAAAGATGCTTTCTGTTCTACATATGCACCATTTGAATAAATATCTCCAGAAGTACAGTCAAAGGTTGTTGAAGCATCAAGGGTTCCTGAACAATATTGTTCTGTAAGAATATTTCCATTTCAGGAATCTTGATAAGTATGTCCGGTTTGTTAGGGGCCTAATTCATTAGCCACAGGAGCAAAACAAATCAGTTCTGTGGAAAACATATTTTATCCTTAACATTAAAACAACTATACGTAAAATTAATAACTAAAAAGGCTGCTTCAAAATGAAACAGCCTTTTTTATTGAAAAATATTTTAGTTAAAAATATACCTGATTCCAATTTGCATTTGCCATTTAGAAAGCGAGGAAACATTATTTACATATGTATTTTTTAAATTGGTATCAAATTTAAAATAAGGTACTCCTTTATTATCTATACCATTTACCTTAATAGGATTATTTGCAGTGACAAATTTACGAATACCCCAGTTGGAATTTAGCATATTACCAAGGTTTAAAATGTCAAGAGATAGTTGAATTTTATGGACATTCTTTTTATCCAGATAGAAATTTTGTAAAAACTTAAAATCCAGCTGGCTATACCAGGGAAGCATGGCACCGTTGCGCTGTGCATATTTTCCACGACGAGTTTTCAAATAAGGATCTTGGTTGATAAATGCATTTAATGCTTGCCATTGAGCATTTGCATCAGCAGCAGTTACACCGTTTCCATTGGCATCAACAGAACCAAAATTAATGTCACTTTTATTAGCAGGAACATAAAGCAGGTCATTATTTATAATACCATCCTGATTAAGGTCGCCGGCATAGATATAGGAATAGCGTTGGCCTTTTCCTGCCTGATAAAAGAAAGAAAAAGTGGATGACGTTCTTCCGTATTTTATACGGTAAGCGACGCTAGAAATAATTTTGTGTTTTAAGCCAAAACCTGACCATGAATATCCGGGATTATTTGGGTTCCCAACGACCGGTCTTGATTGGAATGCATTTGCAGCAATTTTAGAAGTAAGGCTTGTAAGATCCATAGCGCTTAAATAAGTATAAGCTGCCATAAATCGTAAACCAAAATTCCAGGATTTTGAAACCTGAGTTGTTAAATTAAACTGAGAACCCTTATTTGAATTATCCATTACAATGGTACCGGCATCGAGAAAAGCTATGTTACCAGGACTGGAAGAATAAATATTTCTCTCAGCAAAATTGGTAAAGATTTGTCGGTGATCACCCGTACCGGTTAAATTTCCTGTAGGAGGTTTCATATTGTAGTTGTAATGAATAATGGACACCAGTGTTTTTGTGTAAATAGTTTCAAACGTAAATTCCCAATTATTTCCCGGGTTTAAGTCAACAGCAAAGTCATTTTTCCATACCTGAGGCCAACTGAAGTTTGCCGCTGTTGCATCCGCTTGAAATGTGTAACCAGGATAAATGCCATGGTTGGTCGATTGGTTACCCAACCAAACAAAAGGAATACGGCCGCTAAAAATACCACTACCGCCTCGTAACTGGATAGTTTTATCGCCTTTTACATCCCAGTTAAAACCAATCCGAGGCGACAACATTATTTTAGATTTTGGCCACTTTGTTGGATCTACTTTTGCGGGATTCCCATTTTGATCTACCCAACCGTCAAAATTCTTTACTATGCCAGCAGCAGCATCTTGAGGGATTTTGTAAAAATAAAAGGGGACATCAATTCGTAAACCATAGGTGAAAGTAAATTTTTTGTTCACTGCCCATTCATCTTGAGCATAAACAGCCAGCTGAGAAACTTTGAGAGGAGAATCAGTATAAGGTTTTTTCTGTGAATCTCTCACTTGCTTATTGAAGTTAACACCATTAATGGAATCATTTTCAAGAAAGCTCTTTACGCTAGAAAATTTATCCCAAGGGTAATAAAACAAGTTAAAAGAATTTGAGAAACTAAAATATTCATAGTCGAAACCACCTGTAATAGAGTGTTTGTTAGCGTAGTAACTTAAGTTATCTGATATTTGATAAATATTCTGGTCCAAAACATTGTTTGTAGAAAACATTTCTGATCCCGCTGTAATGGCAAGCTGCCCTTGTTGATTAAAAATGTCAACTACGGGAAAAGGCTTGGAAAAAGGTTCGCGGTGATCGCGAAAAGCAGTATATCCGGCTGTAAATTTATTTCCAATTTTATTAGAGAAAATTGAATTTAACTCAGCTACTATTGATTGCATGTTATTAAAAATACGATAAGAAGAATTTTCAAAAGGTAACCGGTAACTTGTTGGACCACGACCGATAACTGCCGTTGGGTGTGGTAATACATCTAACCAGGAATTCAACATATTGTAACGGATTGTTAAATTGTGATTTTTGGAAATATTCCAGTCGATTTTTGCCAATACCTTTTTATTGTTTTTGTGATGCGTATAACCCTGATAAGCTCCCGGATTGTAACCCCAATAGTTACGATATCTTGCCTGCACCATTTGGATACTGTCTTCAGAAACGGTTGTGGTATTTGCTTGTCCTTGATTTTGAGAATTGTAAGCAACCCAATCATGGGCAAGTGCTCTTTTTTTCTCACCTTCGTAATTCACAAAAAAGAACAATTTATTTTTAATAATAGGACCACCTAAACTAATACCATAAAGTTGAGTATTAAAGTCTGTGTTGGGGACTGAAAGATCTCCCACTTTTGAACCTACCATTCCCTTGTTTCTGAAAAAAGAATAGATCGTTCCTTTGAAAGTATTTGTTCCCGATTTAGTTACTGCATTTATGCCGGCACCGGTAAACCCTCCTTGTCGCACATCGAAAGGAGCCAGCGAAACTTCCACTTGGTCAATTGCATCCAGAGATACCGGCTGGGCATGAGTTTGTCCTCCGGGAGTTGCATCTCCAAGACCAAATGAGTTATTAAAAACAGAACCGTCAAGCGAAAAACTGTTGTATCGGTCGTTAGCACCTCCAAAACTGTACCCATCTGATTGAGGAGTAAGCTTGGTAAGGTCTTTTAACCCACGTTGAATAGTGGGCATATCCTCAATATTCGTTTTGTTAATAGAGGTTTTAGCACCAGTTCTGTCAGTATTAATAGTATTGTTTTTGTTTGCTTTGATAACTATGGTGTTGATATTTATTGAACTTTCTTTTAATACCACATTAATATTTGCTGTTTTATTTAATTCGAGATATATTCCTTTTATCTCTTCGGTTTTATATCCTACAAAACTGATTTTTACTGTGTAAGGGCCGCCAATCTTCATATTCCGGATATAAAATAAACCATCTTCTGAAGTGGTGGTTCCATATTGTGTTCCTGTAGGGGTATGAATGGCCAAAACGGTAGCATAAGAAATAGGTGCTCCAGTTTTATCTACAACTTTACCATTTAGGGAAGCTGTAGTTATACCCTGAGAATAACTCAAAGTGTTTACCCCGGCAAAAAAAAGCCATAGGATCATAAATCGTAAAAAATTTTTCATCATGTTTTTAATTTTTGGTTAATAAATAAAAATAATCACTGCTGTCCGATTAAAAAAATAAAAATAAGGGTGCTTCCCAGCTGTTGTGGTTTAGCCCCCTATTAATCGGACAATTTAGTTTTAGGGCTCAAATATAACAATTTGCCCTAAGTAATATTCCGGTAAAAAATATTTAACGAATATTTAATACTGATAGTCAAAAATAGTAGAATAATTGAAGAATTTAGTCTCTATAACAAAATTTGGGAAAATATTCGCTTTAAGTTATTATTAAATAGTCATTTAGAAATAAATTACAAATTTTAATAAAAAGTAGTAAAATATTCTATGAAGTTGTTAAAGGTTAGCTATCAATAACTCAATTAACAAATAAATGTTGAAAAGAAACAATGTTATTAAGCAAAAGTATCATAAAAAAGAGATCTGCATATTTTGCATCGTTTCATCACGATTTCCCAACAAATTAAAGTGAACAAAATTGTGAACCTAAAGCAGGTGTTTTCCCGCCTCATTTTTATTTACCTTTGTTTGCCACACAAAAAATATTTATGGATAAGCAAAGAAAGATATTCATATATTTTATAGTCTAAATGACCCTAATTAAAAAAGAAAATAGCCGCTATTTCTATGCAAAGGAGATTTTCCTTTTAGGAATTTTTACAAAAAAAATAAATATCTATCCTGCAAAAGTAAGAATGCTGCCTGTAATCAGAGGGTTTTGATAACCGACCGAAATATTGCCGATGTTTATTAAAAAACCTCCGGCTAATGGGGCGATAGCCAGCACCGATGATACTATCGATTGTCTGATACCCAGAATTTCGCCTTGCGAATGTTTCTCGGTACTGTTGGAAAGAATAGCCGAAAAATTGGGTTGTGTGAACCCGGTGAATATGGCCAGTACAGGCAAAACAAAATACATTACAGTTTTATCGACAAAAATTACACACATCAACAGAATGGAAACAGGCAATAAAGTCCATTTCAGGATTTGAGTAGGGGGGACTTTGTTGGAAACCTTTCGCACAAGATATCCCTCTAAAGAGAATGTTACTCTTCATTTTTTTACCATTGTGGGGTCAGATAATGAAGAAATACTTGTTTTATATCTGGATATGTGTTTAGAGAGGATAAAAAATCATTTTTCATATTATTTTCTTTTGCTCTAGAAATTGTTTCATTTTGTCCA
>CAJXKB010000056.1 GCA_913055825.1 uncultured Bacteroidota bacterium | reverse complement strand
TCACGGGTCGTCCGCTTTAGTCCCGTTGCCGGTGTCGGGTTTTGCAACGGCAGTGCGGGGTCTTCGTTCCTCAGCCTCCGCCTGCCGGCAAAAACCACGTCACCGTCTGCCGGGCGCTGCCGCTTCCACCCCTGCCGCAAAACAAATTCTCAGCCTTTCGAGTCTCGCTATTCAAATCATATCCAAATCAAATAACATTTACAAAGTTTTCAAGACTTTTAGCAGTTGAAAGACATGGCTAGAAGTTTACATCATCGGATTTAACGGATGTAGCTGATTAGTTTTTAGCAATGCGAAAAACAGAAATCCGTTTAATCTGCTAAATCCGATGATAAAACAAAATTTTCCCGGCCTTTCATTGCTATCCCTTTCAGGTCGAACAAGACCTGAAAGGTGGGAATAATATCGTACAATATTATTAATCAGGTAACTACAACGTAAAATCAACTTTCCCGACCTTTCAAGTCTCATCCGACTTGAAAGGTCTATAAAAAAAAGGAAACCCGGTTATTCCATAAAGTTACAACTACCTTTTTTAAAAACCTCAAATTTTTTCTTTGGAATTTTTGAGAATATTGTATAAAAACTCACGTGCCCTGAAAAGTTGGGCTTTCACAGTGCCCAGCGGCAAATCCAGCTCATTCACAATTTCTTCATAGGTGTATTCACGAAAATAACGCAACTCGATTAATCTTTTATAATGTGGTTTTAATTTATCCACAATTTCATGCATCAGCTCAATTTTTTGCGAACGAATAAACTGCTCTTCCGGGTCAAGTGACTCTGCCTGTACCCGCGAAGACTGGTCATCGCCATCGTGATGCAGATCGTTTTTAATTACCTGTGCCGATTTGTTTTTTGATCGCATAAAATCAATACAATTGTTAGTAGCAATTTTAAAAAGCCAGGTACTAAAAGCGTAATCGGCTGTGTATTGACGAAGGTTTTTAAAAGCTTTCCCAAAAGCCTCAATGGTAAGGTCTTCGGCATCGTGAGGATTTTGGGTCATCCTGAGCATCATAAAATACAAAGTGTCACGATAGTAATTTAGCAACTGTGCATAAGCATCCTGGTCACCTTCATTAAGTGCTTTTTGAATGAGTAAATAATCACGCTTTCCTTTTTTGGTAAGTTGTATTTTTATTTCCATTTAACTGTTTTGCTCATAAGGCCGATGATCCCCATAAATGTATAAAGCAGCATATAAACGGGCTCCCACCACAGCGAAAATAATAATAATTGTTGGTCTTCCAGCCGCTTTAATATTTTATATTGGATGAGTATCCTGCTGAACAAGCGTAGGGACAAAGCACCCAAAAGGACAAGAATAAAAGTGCTTTTAATCAGTAACAGAATGATAGTCAGATAAAAAATACCTAAACTTAAATTGTATCCACCCAAAAGTATTTTAAACCGGGTTTTGTATTTTTTCCCGGCTGACAAGTGTCTGCGCTTTTGTATAAACCAGTCGTTCCAGTGGTGTTTGGGTTCGGAATACACAATTGAATCCGGTGAAATTTCAATTCTCGTATTTTGGGCTTTCGCCGTCTGGTTAATGAATAAATCATCATCGCCTGACGACAGATCATAATGTGATATAAATCCTTTATTTCTGAAAAACAGATTTTTACGGTATGACAGATTTCGTCCTACGCCCATGTATGGCATCCCGGCAAGGGCATATGACAGATATTGCATTGCAACCAAAAAAGTGTCGTAACGGACAACACGGTTCAACAATCCCTTTTCTTTGCTATAAAGGCCAACACCCAAAACAATTTCTGTTGAATCGTCATAACGGGAAGCCATTTTTTTAACCCATTGTTTCGAAACAGGTGCGCAATCCGCATCGGTAAGCAACAAAATATCATTCGAAGCCGATTTAATACCGATGGACAATGGGAACTTTTTGCCGTGAAAAAAGTTAAGGTCACGCTCAATGTTTACCACCTTAAGCCGGGGATACCGTTGCTGCATTTCTTTAAGGTAATCAGCCGTTTCATCATCCGATGCATGGTTAACCACGACAACTTCATAATCAGGATAATCCTGATTCAAAAGGGAAGGTAAATTTTTGCGCAGGTGGTGGTATTCGTTACGGGCAGCCATCACCAACGAAACCGGGGGCAAATCCGTCGATACAGTTTGTTCATCTTTATAAAATGCCAATCGTACAAAAATACCCCAGTAATATATCAATTGTACCAGCAATGCCAAGCTTAATAAACTTATTAACGTGATTTGCAACGGATTAAAGTCCATGTAAATAGGGGTTCTGTTCAAGCGCAAACTTATTGAATTTCACGCTTCCTTGTTGGGACGTACCGAATTTTATTTTAAATTTTATTAACAGCAGGTTTTTTCAGCTACTGTCAATGCCTGAAAATGGTCAACGCTATTCAAACATCAACAATTGACAATCATTCATGATTTACCATTCACGATTCACCATTCACCATTCACCACTCACCATTCACGATCTTCCCTATCTTTGCCAAAATTTTTTCAAAGAATATGCAATTCGACTTACAAAAAACCGATACACAAACAGCGGCACGTGCCGGCGAGATCACCACAGCACATGGTAAAATACAGACTCCTGTTTTTATGCCGGTTGGCACTGTTGGCTCCGTAAAAGGAATACACATAAAAGATGTTAAAGAAGATATAAAGGCTCAGATAATTTTAGGAAATACTTATCATTTGTTTTTGAGGCCGGGCATAAAGATCATAGAACAAGCCGGCGGGTTGCACCGTTTCAACAGCTGGGATGGCCCCATCCTCACCGACAGTGGCGGCTATCAGGTATATTCCCTTTCGGGAACGCGTAAGCTAGACGAACGCGGGGTACTTTTTCGTTCGCATATCGACGGTTCAAAACACCAGTTTACACCTGAAAATGTAATTGACACCCAGCGCAGTATCGGGGCAGATATCATGATGGCCTTTGATGAATGTACACCTTACCCCTGCGATTACGATTATGCAAAAAACTCGCTGGAGATTACCCATCAATGGCTTGCCCGTTGTGTGAAACAGGTAAATGAAACCGAGCCAAAATATGAGTACGGCCAAAGTCTTTTTCCCATTGTGCAGGGCAGTATTTACAAAGATTTACGGATAAAATCTGCCGAAACTATTGCCTCCTACGGTGCCGACGGCAATGCTATTGGAGGTTTGTCGGTGGGTGAACCCCACGAAACAATGTACGAAATGACCGGATTGGTTTGTAACATCCTCCCTAAAGATAAGCCCCGTTATCTGATGGGTGTGGGCACGCCTGAAAATATCCTGGAAAGTATTGCCCTCGGCGTGGATATGATGGATTGTGTGATGCCCACACGTAATGGCCGCAATGGCATGCTATTTACAAAAAACGGCATCATAAACATTAAAAATAAAAAATGGGAAAACGATTTCAGTCCGGTAGAGGAAGATGGTGAATCATATGTGGATCAGTTGTATAGCAAAGCCTATTTGCGACATTTGTTTGCAGCACACGAATTCCTTGGCGGGATGATTGCCAGCCAGCACAACCTGGCTTTTTACCTGTGGCTGGTGCGCGAAGCACGCAAACATATTCTAAATGGTGACTTTGCCGAATGGAAACCGGTGATGGTCCAACGTGTAAAGCAGCGTTTATAAACAGGTGTAGCCTGCGGGAAAATATTGTATCTTTCCACACTATTTACCTGAACCCCGACGAAAAAGTGGCATAAACACAATATGAAGATACTCGACTGGTATATTATTAAAAAATTCCTGGGCACTTTTTTCTATTCTATTGCCCTGCTCATCATCATTGTCATTGTTTTCGATATTTCTGAAAAAATCGATACTTTCATCAGTCACAACGCACCGTTGCATGCTATTATTTTCGATTATTACCTAAATTTCATTCCTTATTTTATCAACCTGTTTATCTATCTGTTTACATTTATTTCGGTTATTTTTTTCACCTCACGACTGGCCGGAAATACCGAAATAATTTCAATGCTCAGCAGTGGTATCAGTTTCAGGCGATTGCTTCGGCCCTATATGATTTCCGCTGGTTTTCTTGCAATCCTATCTTTTTACATGGGTAATTTCCTGATTCCGAAAACCAACCACAAGCTCCGTATTTTCATGAATACTTACGTAGAAAACCTTACGCGTGATACCGAAAAAAACATCCACGTGCAACTCAGTCCCGGGACATTTGCCTATGTGGAGTCGTACAATGTGGAACGGAATACGGGTTACCGTTTTTCGTTGGAAAAATACGACGGGCTTAAACTAATTTACAAGTTGAATGCCCGTAAGATTGTAAGAGATACTAGCAATCAAAAATGGGTAATTCACAATTTTTACATTCGTACAATTGATTCGCTTGGTCATCAGCATCTGCAACGCGGTTACACCAAAGATACCACACTTGCCCTAAAACCCACTGATTTATACAAGATAAAACAACATTATGAAGAAATGAATTTTATGGAATTGAACCGTTACATCAAAAAGGAAAAAGAAAAAGGTTCACTGGCATATAAAAAGTATGAAATTGCAAAAAACAAGCGAATTGCCGGCCCGGTGGCTATCATTATCCTTACGCTTATGGGCGTAGCCCTCACCAGCCGCAAAACCAGAGGGGGAATCGGCATGCATTTAGGATTGGGTATCGGATTAGCTTTTAGCTATATCTTGCTGATGCAGATCTCAACGGTATTTTCCACAACCGGAAATTTATCGCCGGCATTGGGCGCCTGGATTCCAAATATTATTTATCTGCTTATTACCCTTTACTTGCTGGAAAAAGCACCAAAATAATATTTAGCCGAAAGCTTGTAACCGAACCTGGTTTTTACCGTCAAAAAGGCAAAATAAGTTTTAAACCTTTAAATTTTAATGACATGGAAGATGTATTAGTTCCTTTGATTGTTTTCGCAACCTTATTCGGGATGTTTTATGTGTATTTTACCACACGCAATAAAGAACGGATGGCACTAATTGAAAAAGGTGCTGATGCCAGTATGTTTAACACGGGCAGGAAATATAACGTGAAATGGAAAAATTTCAGTTTATCTGCCGGAATGTTTCTCATCGGTATCGGTTTGGGTATAATGGTGGGTGCTATTTTGGAAGCCAATACCAATTTAAATGAAGGAGCCGGCTATACGCTGAGTATTTTCTTTTTTGCCGGCCTGGCATTGGTTATCTATTATTTTATTGCCCGAAAACTGGATAAAGAAGATAATTTGTAGCGTTCGCGCGTGCTTCTCACAAAGTCTGTTTCACGCAGAGCCCTCAGCAATAAAAAATTAATGTACATTTGCCTGCATATTAATGTTAATATTTTAACATTAAGTCCAATCCGCAAAGTTAAAAAACACGTCATTGCGAGGTACTAAACAATCTTATACCATTGACACTATATATGTTGAGATTGCTTCACTCCGTTCGCAATGACGAAAAACAACTTTTAGGAGTGGACTCAACATTGCTATAATTAAACAGGCTATGCACATCCCCGACGGATATATTTCACCAAAGGTTTTTGTACCTTTTTACCTGTTGTTTATTCCGTTGTTGGTAAAGGGAATAAAAAAGTTGCGCCGGCAACTCGATAAAGAGGTATTACCCCTATTGTCTTCTTTGACTGCCTTGTCGTTTATAATTATGATGTTTAACATCCCAATCCCCGGTGGGACCAGCGGACATGCGCTCGGCGCGGCATTGATTGCTATTCTTTTTGGTCCGTGGGCAGGTTTTATAGCCATCTGTTTTGTGCTTTTGCTGCAGGCTTTGTTATTTGGCGACGGGGGTATCACCACTTATGCCATCAATGCTATTGCCATGGGATATGTAGCTTCCTTTTCGGGATATTACACCTACAAACTGTTTAAAAATAAAATCTCAGATAAGTTAAACTATCTTATTTCCGGCTGGGTTAGCATTGTGCTGGCTTCAGTAGTTGTGGCTATTGTTTTGGGTATTGAGCCGTATCTTGCAAAGGACATTCATGGTGTTCCGTTTTATTTTCCCTATGGCTTAAAAGTTACGCTGCCGGCAATTGTAGGTTCCCACATGTTGTTTTTTGGTGTTGTTGAAGGTGTTTTTACCTTATTCGGCATTTCTTATTTCCGGCGTTATTTTGATACAGGACACGATTACCGTTACATTGGCATAAAAAAAGAGACATCCGATGTATTTCTTTTTTTTCTCGTGGTTTTACTCATAATATTACTCGTACCTTTGGGATTAATCACGGCAAATCCGGCATGGGGTGAATGGAATTTAAGTTTTTTTCATGCAAAATTGGGATTTATTCCGCAAGGGATAAAGCACTTTTCCACATTTTATTCTGCTCCGTTACCCGATTATTCCCTGCCCGGGATGGGTTCGGTAGCCTCATACTATCTTTCGGCAATTATGGCTGTTTTTATCACGACTTTTGGTTTTTATCTCTTTTCAGGAAAAAGAAATGCCCTTTACGATAAATTGTTCTTTATTAACTATTTACTCGTTATTTTTGCAGTTGTCGTTTCTTCAAATTTATATTTTATATCTTCTTTATTATTTGTTGGTTTACTATTATCCGGAAAAGATGTTATTAAATTAATCTGGAGGACACTGGCAGCACTGTTGGTTTTCAATTTATTGTCTTCACTATATTTTCTTCCAACCGGTAATTACACCGGTTTGATAATTTTCAATTTACGCTCTTTCACTATTTTATATTTTACACTGCTTGCCGGGAAAAAACTAAACCTGTTTGCTATATTTAGCTTTTCACCCTTCGTTAGCTATACGTTGACCCTGGCTTACAGTCAAATAATGAATTACCGGATAACTTACGAACAAATGAAACAGGCGATTAACAGCAGAACTGTTGAGAAAATTACTTTAACCAATTCGTACCGGATTTTGGGGTTTCAGGTCAATTTGTTTATCAGAAAATCTATTGAAAATTCAAAAGAGATTACACAAGCCATAAATTCAAGGAGCATCCTATGATTGAAGTAAAAAACATCTATTTTAAATACACCGATGAGTTTGTATTAAAAAATGCAAGTTTTTCTGTATCAAAAGGGGAAAAAGTAGCTTTGTTCGGCGTTAATGGTAGCGGAAAAACTTCATTATTGAAATTGATGGATGGGCTGATTTTTCCCCAAAAAGGCGAAATTTTATTTGAAGGTCATCCGCTCACAAAGCAGCATTTAAAAGAGAAAGATTTCAGAAAAAATTTCCGGTCATCAGTGGGCTTATTGTTTCAAAACCCAGATGTTATGCTGTTTAATCCTGTGGTTTATGAAGAGTTGTCTTTCGGGCTAAAGCAACTTCAAAACGGTAATATTGATACAAAAGTTCATTATTGGGCAGAAAAGCTCAACCTGACCGACCTGTTAAACCAGTCACCTGTAAAGCTTAGCGGGGGACAAAAACAACGGGTAGCCCTGGCTTCCATACTTATATTAGAACCCCGGTTTTTGCTTTTGGATGAACCGTTTTCTTCGTTGGACCCGCGTACAACAGGATGGCTTATTGATTTCCTGAATTCACTGGATACAACACTTATTATGGCAATTCACAACATGGAACTGGCATTAGAAATTGCTGAACGGGTGATTGTACTTTCCGAAAATCACGAAGTAGTGTATGACGGCAATATCAAAGAGTTTGCCCACGATAAAGAACAATTGACAAAGGCAGGGTTATGGCATAGGCATTCAGGAAAAGAGCCTCATTTTCATAATTTTTCATAACCTGAGTTTGACATAAGCTTTGTTCACAGATTTATATTATTATGCACTGTTATAAAAAAAATTAAAATCTGTCTATAAAGAAAAAGCATCCGGTTATATTTTTCTTAACGAAGACTGTGGCAACCAACCGATACTACCGTTTTGAATTTTAATTTTAACCCAGTTGTCTACCTCATCCATTATTTTTATTTTAGTCCCTTCGTGTACCACAAATAAATCAACAGAATTGTCTGAAGGCGAACTTTTTACGGTAACAGCAGGAGTAAACACAATGGCTTCGCTATGCTTTTTGGTATAATAAGTCCTTTGAGAAGCCAGGCCAAAACTAAGGAGTGTGAGCAAGACGAAAATCAAACCAATAAAAAAAGACAATTTCCGTGTTCCCCTCCTGTGCGAGAGAACAAAAATGCCCACCATCAATACCAGCATGGCAAACGAAATCAGGGACAGGGCCGCCCACGTATCAGCATCAAACAGATTATAAAAATAATTCCACCATCGTTTCAAAAACAATTCGGGCACTTTATCAATTTTATCCACAATCATCGTATTGGCCCGGTTCAGGTTATAGAGAATATCGGGGTCATTCGGACTTAATTTTTTAGCCTTTTCGTAATACAAAATAGCCGACGGCACATCCTTTTTCCGAAAATAGGCATTACCGAGGTTATAATACAGCGCGGGACTGACTACCCCCATTTTAAGTATCTGCTGATATGTATTAACAGCCGAATCGTACAATTGATGGTCATAGGCAGCATTGGCTTTAGCCATCAGCGAATCGGGCGTAGAGGCATTTGTTGTTAAAGCAAATACAAGCAACATCCCCAGCATCATATTTCTAAACAGCTTTCTTACCATGGCTACATTATTTTAAGGATTTTTCGGCCTGCATAATGGCCTGCAAAGCTTCCGAATAAATATTTTCCATTTTACCGCGTGCATCGCCCGGGGCAAACCGTGCAAACTCAATATTATTTAAAGTGTCAATAAAACCTTTAATTGTTTCGTCATTCACCTTCTTCTGCGCAAGCACCTCTTTTACAGTATCCATAGAAAGATCAGATGAGGGAAGATTAAACTTATCAGCAATATAACCCCACAGGGCTTGGGCAATTTCGTCGTAGAAACCGGTATCATTGTTCGATTTTTTCATTTTCTGTGCTTTCATTAACCGCTGACGGGCCACCTTTTTTGCCTTCCGGTTTTTCAACAGGGAAACATTAGCTTTCCGGTTTTCAAGATATTTCCATAAAATCAGCACAATCACCAACAATAAAATGGGGAGAAAGGCCAACGCAATGTATAATGTAGAACCAAAGAAATAATGATTTACTTTTTTGAAATCATAGGGTCCCTCTTTAATGTGGCGAATATCTTTTCCCAAAAAGCGGATATCCTCCTGCATGTTGCCTGAGTAAACGATTCCACCACTCCCTTTGCCCTTTTTCACATGAATGTGGAGCGTATCGGAATGAAAAATATGATACTTCCCATCATGGGGATTAAAAAAGCAAAACCGAACCGGTTTAATGATAAAATCGCCCGGATTACGCGGAATAGCAAGATATTCAAATTTCTTACTTCCCGAAACTCCTTCTTTCCCTTTGTTGATATGCGAAGTGATTTTCGGATCGTAGGTTTCAAAATCAGGGGGAAAGTTGACTTTTGGGGGATCAATAAGTTCGATATTTCCGCTGCCGTTTACACTGATGCTTAACGTTAACGCATCATTAGTAGATAAATTTGTTTTATCCACCGAGCTTTTAAAACTGAAGTTTCCCACAGCCCCTGCAAAACAAGTTGGTTTTCCCTTTTCGGGAAGAGGTTTTACAACAATATTTACCGGATTTGAAACCAGTTTCTTTTTAATATTTCGTACATTCTGATTAAAGAAAGGGTCATTAAAAAAATCGTCAAAAGGATCGCTGGCATTACTTCTTTTTTGCTGTATCCGTATCTGGACATTACAATCCAGCTCCATTGGATCGATACTGAGTTTGCCACTCTGCTGCGGAATCAGCGCCAATTTCCGAATGGTGGCTACTACATAACGCTGCCCGTTTATGGTTTCGTTATGCTGTTGCAGCGATGCATTATCAGCCAATAAATCTTTCGACCAAAACCCTTTGAAAGAGGATACTTTCTGAATAGCCAAATTAGACACGGGGACGCGGGTATAAATCCGGTAGGTAACCACTACCTGCTGCCCAAGATAAGGTTTTTTATTATTAACAGTTGCCCTTACAAATACATCTTTGTTACTAATATTTTGTTGTGATACTGTAGATTCGGGCCTGCTATTTCTTTGAGTTGCCCTTTGCGCATGTTGCCGGGCAGTAGCAACATTGCCTTTTACCACATTAATATGCAGGCTGTTGGATGCATATTTTTTTCCATCCACTTTTACATGTGCCGGGGCAATATCAATACTCCCCTCTTTTTGGGCCATCACAATAAACGAATAGGTCAACGTATAGGACTGGCTCATTTTTCCGTTGATAATCTCAACACTGGTGCTACTGGAAGTATTAGGCCCTGTGAGCACTGTCAGTCCTTTGAAATCGGGAGGAATAAAATTGCGTGCTTTAGCATTAACCTGATATACAATTTCAAACTGTTCCCCAACCTTCACTTCACGGCGTGCACTGCCTGTAAAACTCACCTGCTCACCTGCAATCAGCCTAAACGGCCCTGCAAGCAACAGGAAAGTTATCATATAAAGTGCGCCCTTTTTCATGCCTGTTTCATTATTTTATTCAAAAATAGAATTTTTTTACGCATCGCGCGTTTCTCCTTATCCTTTTATTTTAAATCAGCGCAGGTATTAAACCCAAAACACCTACCAATTTATTACGTCTGGTTTTGCACGAACAGCTTTTGCCTTTTGCTTTTGTAATTTATGTAACGTCTTTTTTTCATTGTTTTTCAATGCATCCAGCATACGTTTGGCATCCTGTCTCGAAATTTGAGGCCGCTGATTTTGTTGTCCGCTCTTCTTTTGATTCGATTGCTGATTCTTTGGCTGCTGTTTTTGTTGATTCTTTTTATTCTGTTGATTCTTTTTATTCTGATTTTTTTTGTTTTGATTCTGCTTATTTTTCTGTTTTTTATTCTTGTTTTTGTTTTTATTATTTTTCTGTTTCTTTTTTTGTTGCTGCTTTTTTTGTTGTTGCTTTTTAAGCATCTTTCTGGCGTAAGACAGATTGTATTTTGCATCGGCATCATCGGGGTTCAGCTTTAACGACTGAATAAAAGCGTTGATGCTTTTGGCATATTGTTTTTGCTGCATCAGGCTGTTGCCCAGGTTGTACAACGAATGTGCTTTTTGCTGATCGGTTTTGGCCGTTTGTCCCAGATCGGAAAAGATCTTACCGGCTTCCTGGTAATTTTTCTCCTGATATACTGCATCGCCCAAATTGAATTTGCCTTTTGTATAAGTCGGCTTTTTCTCAAGTGCTTTACGGTATTTAACTTCAGCATCCTGATACTTCTGTTGTTCAAAAAGCTTATTTCCTTTACGTACCAGATTCTTTGTACTCTGGGCCGAAAGCTGAAGCCCTGCAAGAGCAAACAAGATCAATAAGCTGAAATATTTTAAATTTTCGTTTCTCATTTTCCAAAAAAGTCAAGTTTATCCACCCAATTCGACTTACGCTCGGTTACTAACAATTCTAATACCAAAAAGAACAAAGCCAGTCCCAAAAAAACCTGAAAACGATGCTCATAATCGGTAAACTGTTTAGTTTCCAGTTCCTTCTTTTGTATTTTATTAATCTTACCCAAAATTCCATTAAGTCCAACGCTGGCATTATTGGCACGGGCATAAGCACCATTACCGGCAGTGGCAATTTCCTGAAGCATTGGTTCGTTCAATTTGGTAATCACCACCTTACCCGACCGGTCTTTCAAAAAGGAACGATTTCCGTTACTATCATATATAGGGATGGGCCCACCGTCGGGCAACCCCATTCCAATGGTAAAGACTTTAATTCCCTTTTCGGCCGCAGCCCTGGCTGCCCCAATGGCGTCGCCCTGGTGATTTTCACCATCGGTAATTATCACAATGGCACGATTATGTTTATCATTATCAAAAGAAGAAGTTGCCAGGTTAATAGCTGAGCCAATGGCCGTTCCCTGCACGGGAACAATTTTGGTATCTACTGCCGATAAAAATAATTTGGCGGCACCGTAATCGGTAGTCAGCGGTAATTGTTTATACGCCCGGCCTGCAAAAACTATGAGCCCAATGCGGTCACCGTTCAGTTTATCAATTAAATTGGAAATAGCCATCTTGGCACGGTCGAGCCGGTCGGGCTTAATGTCTTCGGCCAGCATAGAGTTAGACACATCGAGAGCCACATACAAATCAATTCCTTTGCGTTTTACCGTTTCCAAACGCGAGCCGACTTTTGGATCAATAATTCCCGCTATCAGAAAAAACAAAGCCAGCAATAACAACACGAAGCGCAGGCCGGTCCTGAAAGCAGACCGGTGTAACATAAGTTTAGCTATTAATGCCGGATCACCCATACGCCGGATAGCTTTTTTCTTCCATGCTTTGTACAATGCATACAATAACACAAACACGAGAAGCAGCAAAAAAGCCCAGAAAAATTCTTTATGTCCGAATTGAATCATTATTCTATCATTTCTTTTTAGCCTTACGGCAAATTTCTAAAAACCGTATATCTCAATATCACTTCCATCACGAACAAAATCAACGCAAGCACGGCAAAAGGATAAAACATTTCCGTTTTTTTCATAAACTCCTGCACAGCTATTTTTGTTTTTTCCAGCTTATCAATCTCTTTAAAAATAGCTTGTAATTTTCGATTATTCTCCGCCCTGAAATATTTTCCACCAGTCTCTTTGGCTATATTTCGCAACAATGCTTCATCAATTTGCACTTTCATTTGCTGCATTTTTATTCCAAACGGAGTCTGTACCGGATAAGGAGCATATCCTCTTGTACCAATTCCAATGGTATAAACCCTGATACCGAACATTTTAGCAAGTTCAGCAGCCGACTCGGGATCGATAGCTCCCGAGTTATTCACTCCGTCGGTGAGCAGAATAATCACTTTAGAACGGGCCTTTGAATCTTTTAACCGGCTTACTGCTGTAGCGAGTCCGTCGCCAATGGCTGTCCCATCTTGTATCATTCCGCTTTTTATTTCCTTCAACAGGCTTTTTACCATCGTGTGGTCCGTAGTGAGCGGTGCCTGCGTAAAGGCTTCACCGCTGAATACTACCAGTCCAATCCGGTCGTTGGGACGTCCATCAATAAATCCGGCTGCAATTTTTTTGGCTGCACCAATACGGTCAGGTGTAAAATCGCGGGCAAGCATACTTCCCGACACATCGGCAGCAATCACAATATCAATTCCTTCAATATTTACATTTTGTTTTGACGAAACTTTCTGCGGCCGTGCAAGGGCAATAATCAGCAAGGCCAAAACAAGCATCCTGAGAACAAACAAACTGTGCCTTAACCACACTTTTGCCGTTGAAGAAAATCCATTAAACATAGTTAATGCTGAAAAACGAAACTCAGGCGAACTTTTTCTCTGGCGGTAAACATACCAGGCCACCAACAGCGGAATCAGCAAAAGCAAGTATAAATAATCAGGATTCCTCCATGTATCAATACCAAGCATCATTTTCCACCCTCCTCTTTTTTATCCTCATTCGTGTCAACTTCCTCAGGAACAGTTTTTGTTTCATTCACAAAATCAATACAGTAGTCCAAACTGGTATCGTTCTCGACCGCCGTAGGAACTACCTTCGCAAATTTTACCAAGTCGGCCAAATGAAATACATCCCGTATCTTCTGCAAAGCCTGTTCGTTAACTTTATTATCTTCAAGATGTTCCAACACTTCATCAGAAGTCATCTCAAGTGCTTCAAAATTGAACCGGCGCAAAAAATAATTCCGCATAATATCTGTAATCGCCGAATGGTAAACTTTTATTTTTCCGGCCTGCCACATACGCGACAAGCGTAACTCTTCGAGACGTTTAACGGCTTCTTCATGTGGCGGCAACAACGGCTTGGGTTTGCGGGCAAAAACCGGCTCGTTATTTTTTCGTTTCTTTAAATACCACACCAGAAAGATAACACCACCGATGACTGCCAAAATCAATAAAACCCAGGGGAATATCTCCCAAAAAGTATATGGGACAGATACCGGCCCTTTTATGGCTTTAAAAGCTTTGGTAGTATCAACTTTCGGCGAATACACCTTCAAAACCAACGGTTGTGTATTGGCTGTAAATTCCCGTCCCCCTGCTTTATTTTTAAAGTGAAACAGGAAAGGTTCGATATGGAACGTCCCCGGGTCGAAAGAGGTAACCACCAAACGTTGTTGCATTTGGAGCAAGCCATTCCGTTTAACAGAATCGATGCTTCCCCGGTTGATGATTTCGATATGCGGCACCAGTGTATCGTTCAAAACAGGCCATTGAACCCGAAAGTTCCCGGGGACATTAATAGCCAGCGTCAGGCCTATTTGGTCGCCAATGGTGATGGCCGTAGTATCGAGCTTAGCATAAGCCTGCACCTGCTGTGCTTTGGCCGACATGCCGGCTAATAAAAACACAAGGCCAAAAATTGTGAATAAATATTTCATTTTGTTCATTCGCATCTTAACTTCTTGCCTCCCTTTTTCGAAATAGCTTCATCAACGGTTTAATATAATCTTCGCCGGTATAAACGCGGACCATATCGACACCCAGCCGTGAAAACAGCGCGTCGAGTTCACGACTTTTTTGTTGTGCCCAATTACTGAGTTGCCTTCGCACTTTCAGGCTTCCGGTATCAAGCCACATTCCCTTGCCGGTTTCAGCATCCACCATTCTCATCAACCCCACATTAGGAATTGAAAGCTCGCGCTTATCAGTTATCCTGATAGCAATCAAATCATGCTTATGATTGGCTATTTGGACTGCTTTTTCAAAACCATTATCCATAAAATCGGAAATCAAAAAGGCCGTGGCACGTTTCTTAATCACGTTGGTCAGATAGCGTAAAGCTTCCGAGATATCAGTACCTTTATTTTCAGGTTTAAACTCAATGAGTTCCCTGATAATCCGAAGGATATGCGAAGAGCCTTTTTTGGGCGGGATAAATTTCTCTATACGGTCACTAAAAAAAATCACCCCCACTTTGTCATTGTTTTGAATAGCCGAAAACGACAATACGGCTGCAATTTCAGTAAGCAACTCTTGTTTTTGTTGCACGTGGGTCCCAAATTGGTTAGAACCAGACACATCAATGAGTAACATAACGGTTAGTTCGCGTTCTTCCTCAAAAATTTTCACAAAAGGATGGTTGAAACGGGCGGTTACATTCCAGTCGATGTTACGTATATCATCACCAAACTGGTATTCGCGCACCTCGCTAAAAGCCATGCCGCGCCCCTTAAATACGCTGTGGTATTCGCCCGAAAAAATTTGTTTGGACAAACCCCGCGTTTTAATTTCAATTTTGCGAACTTTTTTGAATAATTCCTGTGCTTCCAATTTGCTAAATTTTTATACTATCCTGAAAAATTGCATAAGAATAAATGTAATTGTGTCCGGCCTTAAACACATCCCACGCAAAGGCACAAAAAACACAAAGAAAAATGCCTGGCGTACTTTGTGCAATGGTGTGAAAAACTTACGGGACCTCTACCGTATTAATAATTTCTTTGATAATATCCTCGGAAGTAATGTTTTCCGCTTCCGCTTCGTAGGTTAAACCAATCCGGTGACGCATTACATCATGTGCCACAGCCCTGATATCTTCAGGAATTACATAACCACGGCCTTTGATAAAAGCAAGAGCTTTGGATGCCAGGGCCAGGTTAATACTGGCACGCGGTGAAGCACCATAGGAAATCATCCCTGAATATTTTCCAAGGCGATAATCTTCCGGAAAACGCGAAGCAAATACAATATCGGTAATATAATTTTCAATTTTTTCGTCGAGATAAATCTGCCGGACCAACTCACGGGCTTTCAGTACATCTACAGGTTTTAGCACTTTATTGGTAGTTAAAATAGTACTGGTAATATTTTGGCGAAGGATTTGTTTCTCCTCTTCCTTTTTTGGATAGTTAATAACGACTTTGAGCATAAAACGGTCTACCTGCGCTTCCGGAAGTGGGTAAGTTCCCTCCTGCTCGATGGGGTTTTGCGTGGCCATCACCAAAAAAGGTTCTTCCAGTTTGAAAGTATTTTCACCAATAGTAACCTGACGCTCCTGCATGGCTTCCAGTAATGCACTTTGCACTTTGGCAGGCGAACGGTTAATCTCATCAGCCAAAATAAAATTAGCGAAGATTGGGCCTTTTTTCACCACAAACTCTTCTTTTTTCATACTGTAAATCAGCGTCCCCAACAGGTCGGCAGGCAACAAATCAGGAGTAAACTGAATACGGCTGAATTTGGCATCAATCACATTAGCCAGCGACGTAATGGCCAGGGTTTTTGCCAGGCCGGGAACTCCTTCAAGCAGGATATGGCCGTTGGCCAGCAGCCCAATCAACAAACGTTCGGTCATGTGTTTCTGACCTACGATTACTTTATTCATCTCCAGTTTAATCAGGTCGATAAACTGGCTTTCCTTTTTAATTTTTTCGTTCAGTTCGCGAATATCCGTTTCTAACATGGGTTTGAGTTTTTCAATTTGTAGTGCAAATATAGCAAGTCGTTTTTTATGTAGCTGTTAATCTTTGTTAAAGGCTTATAAAGGAAATTAATGTGATGACAATTTCCTTAATCTAATTATCTTTGCGCCATGCAAGAAACCATCCTCATACTCGATTTCGGTTCCCAGTACACCCAGCTTATAGCACGCAGAGTAAGGGAATTAAATGTATATTGTGAAATTCATCCTTTTAATAAAATCCCTCCATTGGGTTCACACATCAAAGGGGTCATCCTTTCGGGAAGCCCTTTTTCGGTGCGTGATGCCCAGGCACCGGTTCCTGACTTAACGGCCATCCGTGGCAAATATCCGCTGCTTGGCGTTTGTTACGGCGCCCAGTATCTCGCCCAACACAATGGCGGCGAGGTGATGCCATCCAAAATACGTGAATATGGCCGTGCCAACCTGGGATTTATTGATCAGTCGTGCCCGTTGATGCAAGGACTTACCCAAGGCAGCCAGGTGTGGATGTCGCATGGCGATACGATTTTGAAGCTGCCTAAAGAATTTCAGATCATCACCAGCACCTCCAGCGTGAAGGTCGCCGGTTTCCAAATAGCCAACGAAGCCACCTTCGGCATTCAGTTTCACCCCGAAGTGTACCATTCGGAAGAAGGAACCAAACTTTTGAAAAATTTTGTGACTGACATTTGCGGCTGCTCCCAAAGCTGGACTCCCGACTCATTTGTGGACACAACCATTAGTGATTTGAAACGCCGATTGGGAAATGACAAAGTTGTACTTGGCCTCTCCGGTGGTGTCGACTCTTCAGTAGCAGCTGTTTTGTTACATAAAGCCATCGGTAAAAATCTCTATTGCATCTTTGTGGACAATGGCCTTTTACGAAAAAATGAGTTTGCCGATGTACTGGATTCCTATAAAAATATGGGACTTAACGTGAAGGGGGTTGATGCATCCGGTTTATTTTTGGATGCACTCAAAGGTATTTCCGAACCGGAAAAAAAACGCAAAGCCATTGGAAAAACTTTTATCGATGTTTTCGACAAAGAAGCCAAAGCGATCGAAGAGGTGAAATGGCTGGCACAAGGCACAATCTATCCTGATGTCATTGAATCGGTATCAGTAAAAGGGCCATCGGCTACCATCAAATCGCATCACAATGTGGGTGGATTGCCCGATTTTATGAAGCTGAAAATTGTGGAGCCGCTCAACACACTTTTCAAAGATGAAGTCAGGCGCATTGGAAAAGCACTTCAAATGCCGGCTCATATTTTAAACCGGCATCCTTTCCCGGGACCAGGATTGGGTATTCGTGTGTTGGGAGAGATCACTCCCGAACGGATCCATATTTTACAAGAAGTTGATGATATTTTTATCAGAGGATTAAAAAAAGAAGGTTTGTATGACAAGGTCTGGCAGGCATTGGCCGTTTTGTTACCCGTACAATCGGTAGGCGTGATGGGCGATGAGCGCACCTACGAAAATGTGGTAGCCTTGCGCGCTGTTGGCTCAACCGATGGCATGACAGCAGATTGGTCACATTTACCTTATGAATTTCTTGCTCAGGTTTCCAATGACATCATCAACAAAGTAAAAGGGGTAAACCGCGTGGTATATGACATTAGTTCCAAACCGCCGGCTACTATTGAGTGGGAATAAGGAGAGTGCCTAGAGTTTGGAGTGTGGAGTGCCTAGAGTTTGAAGTGCCTAAAGTTTGGAGTGTGGAGTGCCTAAAGTTTAGAGTGCCTAGAGTTAGGTTTGGAAACCTCTTTGTGCGACTTCGTGAAAACCCTTTGGGCGCCTTTGTGGTTAAATGATTACAAGTAAAGTGCGGAGCGCCTAGAGTTTGGTGTACTTAGAGTGTGGAGTGCCTAGAGTTAGATTTGGAAACCTCTTTGTGCGACTTCGTGAAAACCCTTTGGGCGCCTTTGTGGTTGAATGATTACAAGTAAAGTGTGGAGTGCCTGGAGTGTGGAGTGCCTAAAGTTTGGTGTACGTGGAGTTCGGCGTTTGTGATAATTTCAAGGACTTAATTACAAACCCGTCTCTTCCTGCTGCTTTTTGTACACCCGTTTAGAAACCAGGATACTCACCTCATAAAGTCCCCAAAGGGGAATAAACACCATCATTTGGCTGAACATATCGGGCGGGGTGATGATGGCCGAAACGGTCAGCAGAACCACCACCATGTATTTCCGGTTTTTTTTCATAAAATCCGGAGTAACCACTCCGATACGTGTTAAAAAATAAACCAAAATAGGCAATTCAAAAACAATACCTACTGCAAAGGTTACCGACACAACCGTATTTATATAGGAATTTAGCGATATTTGGTTTACCACATCACCACTTACAGAGTAAGTCCCCAGAAAATTGACTGTTACGGGAACAATAAAGAAATAGCTAAATAAAATCCCAACCAGAAATAGAAGCGTACTGATTAGCAATCCGCCACGGGAATATTTTTTTTCGTTTTGATGCAGGGCAGGTTGTACAAATCGCCATACTTCCCACAACACATAGGGAAAAGCCAAAATAAATCCGGCCACAGCCGAAATGTACATATGAGTCAAAAACTGTCCCGACATCTTAATATTAATAATTTTAAGATGCATATCTGTAATACATAAAGAGGAAGAATGCACCAAGCGGCCCAATTCACACAACCAGGTGTAGGTAATAAATTTAGAACTGCTCGGTGCCAAAATGATCATATCAAAAATAACATGACGATTCATAAAAGCCAATACGGCTAATATAACAATGGCAATGAGTGACCGGAAGATATGGCCACGCAATTCTTCGAGGTGATCCCAAAATGACATCACCTTTTCTTCTGACTCACCTTTAGTTTTTGTACTTTGCTGCTCCATAACGAATATTGGGGTCAAAAGTAAAAAATCCCCGCCAATAGCAGGGATTTTTAATAAAAGATTCGAAATTATTAAGTAAATACAATTTGTGTCCCATCGCCATCGCACATGGCATAAAGATCGCCTACCGTAATAATGTCTTTAACGGTTTCATGAAAATCTTCTTTTTTTAACTTAAACATATCGGCCGCCAATTTACAAGCATAGATTTCACCGCCACCTGCTTCGATCAATTCCAGAAATTCATCCACAGGAGGCATGTCCAGTTTATCCATCTCTTTTTTCATCATAGATGTAACGCCGGCTTCTACACCGGGAATTCCACCCAGCCAGGTTGGAAACGGCAATCCGCCGGGCATTCTCATGCCTGGATTACCGACTGTTGCAGTATGCAAATGGTTCATTCTTTTTTTGGTAATTGCATCCAAACCAAAAAATGTAAAAAACACTTTAGTTTCAATGCCTTCCATTACCGCGCCATTGGCCATTACCAGGGCGGCATAAACATCTTCGAGATTAGCCTTTGAGCAAATCAAAAGGATTTTTTTCAAAGGTTGTTTTTTTTCTTTTGTATCCATAGCTAATGAATTAAATACATGAAACCGGTTTGGGAACACCGGCAATTTTGGTTGCTTTTTTCAGGGGCGCACCCGGAAACAACTGATAAAAGGTTTTGGCATTCACCACGCCCGATTTGCCAATTCCCCGAATGGTCAGGCCTTCGCCGGCAGCTACTTTGTTACGCACATATTCGAGCACCTCGAAATGTTTGTCGGTAAGTTCGATTCCTTCTTCTTTTGCAATTTCTTTTGCAATTTCTTTGGTCCATTGTGATGCATCGGTCAGGTAACCATCTTCGGTGACATCTACGTTTACTCCAGCTATTGTTTTTGTTGACATGATATTATTTTTTAAGTGAAACAATTTAATTTTTTGCATTTTTTTCTGATTCAATGGCAATATTTTTAAGAAATGTGATCATAAAACCCAGTCCCTTTCGCAGCTCGGGAGCATTCATGGCGCGCATGGCTTTCAGGAGCGAATACTCCGGAATATCCTTCACATCGAGACTCTTGTAAACCACCAAACCATTGTTGATGGCTCCCAGCATATCCGGTTGTGTAAGGTTTTTCACTGTCTCCAGAATGGTGACAATATTATCAGCCAGACTCCGTACATCGTCAATCGAAAAATGGGTAACGATGTTGTCGATGATGCTTACCGATTCCTTAGCAAAATCCATATAGCCTTTGGTTTCCAGCTTATGCATAAGCTCAATTCCATCCAGTCCCATTTGGCGTAAAATCGGTGAGATATCACGCACCAGGTCGAAGGCACTCTCAAGCATGTCGAACATTTCGTTCAGTGAATCGATATTACGGGCAATTTTAAGTAGAAGGACTTTTACGGCCTCCCCGTCAATTTCAACCCCTGCAGCATCCAGTTCGGTGACTGCCGCACCAAACATATCTTTCCCAATTATTGAGATATCGGAAACCAGATCACTGGCTGTTTGACGTACTTCCCGCTGTGCAGAAACTTCTTCCAGTACCAGGTCGAGTTTCCGGTTAATTTCATCTATTTGCTGTTGCATTTTGTTATTTTCCATAGCTTTAAGTTTAATTTATTTTGATTTGACTTAAAGCTTTTTACCGGCCATCTGCATTTCCGAGTCGATGGGCATCTCTTTGCCTTTAAGTAACACATGCCAATACAACCATCTGAAAATCAATTTACCATAATGATTGGTGCGAGTCACCTTTAGCAAACCAAACGGCCCCACTCCCGGAAAAGGAAATGAACCGGCCAACGGTTCGGTATCGTAATTAAAATCGATGAGTGTTCCTTTGCCATAACCTGTTTCGATGTAACAGTTGGCATGTCCGTCGAAACTGGC
>CAJXKB010000055.1 GCA_913055825.1 uncultured Bacteroidota bacterium | reverse complement strand
TGAATGCTTAAGATAAATCTCCGTAAAAAGCTGTTTTTGAACTTTATTATTTAAACCTGTTTCTAATGATTAGAAAATTCTTTATACTTCTATTGATTGGTTTGACCCTGTTAAAAAGTGTTCCTGTGTCTGCTCAAAGTGGCTATGTGCCATTGAACGACCAGTTCGGAACCAATCTTTCCAAATATTTGTATAGTAAAGATTTTCGTTTTCACACATCTGTGAAACCTTATAATTACTGGGATATAAAATCGGTTGTTAATCTTGATTTCATTCAGGATAACCAAAGAATGAAACGGGTTTTTGAAAAGCATTGGAAACAAAAAGCATGGGATAAAATATTTAATGATAATGTTATTTCATTGAACAGAAAGGATTTTTCGTTGCAGGTCAACCCGTTGATGAATTTTTCTGTAGGTTACGATTTTGTCAATGGTAAGAACACATGGGTAAATACAAGGGGTTTTGAGTTTAAGGGTACGTTGGGAAAGCATTTTGTCTTTTACTCTAATTTTTATGAAAATCAGGCTGTTTATCCCGGATATGTATCCGCTTTTGTTGAGAAAAACCTTGTAGTTCCGGGGCAGGGAAGAGTTCAGGTCCTGTTGGATAATACAGGCCAGCATTTTTATCTTAACGGGCATGGATTTGATTTTAACAATGCCAATGGATATATTGCCTGGCAGGCTACTAAATATTTGGTGTTTCAGTTTGGCCACGGAAAAAACTTTTTTGGAGATGGATACCGTTCCCTTCTGCTGTCTGACAACGCCACCAGTAACTTATTTTTTAAAGCTACTTTGAATGTGTGGCATCTAAAATATCAAGTACTTTTTAATCAATATATCGACTTGCAAGACAGCACTTTGTCTGGGGGGTATGCTCGTAAGTATTCTGCGATTCATTATCTGAGTTGGGCTGTGTCAAAACGGGTTTCGCTTAGTCTGTTCGATGCAGTTGTCTGGAGTGCTACTGATAATAAAGGAAATTACCGTGGTTTTGATCTTCAATATCTGGATCCGGTTATTTTTCTCAGATCAGTAGAATTTAGTGATGGTTCGCCTGATAATGCTTTTCTGGGGCTAAATTTTAGCGTAATCGCCGGGAAGCACAGTGTCTTTTACGGCCAGGTAATGCTAGATGAGTTTGTCTTGAGTAAGTTTTTGGCAGGCAAAGGCTATTGGAACAACAAGCAGGCATTTCAATTGGGTTTCAAGACATTCGATGCTTTTCATGTGAAAAATCTTTATTTGCAGAGCGAATTTAATTATGTCCCACCCTATACTTATTCAGAACAATGGCAGCGTATTAATTATGGTGCTTACAATCAACCGCTTGCAGATCCCTTCGGCGCGAATTTTTATGAGTCGGTAAATTTTGCCAGGTATCATTATAAAAGGTTCTATTTTCAATATGAATTACTGTACTCCATATATGGTCAGGATCCTCCCGGGATGAATTACGGGGGTGATATTTTTAATCCTTATAATACCAGGGCCAGAGACTATGGAAATTATGTTGGGCAGGGAATCAGAACCCAGCTTCTATACCAAAATCTGAGTGCTTCATTTCTTATTAATCCAACATATAACCTCAATTTTACTGTTGGTGCTGTATTCCGTAATATGAAAACGCCTTCCTCTACTGTCAATACTAGTTATTTTTATGTGGGATTGCGGACTTCACTCCGTAATTTGTATAATGATTTTTGATGGGGAATGGTGATTGATGAATGGTGAGTGGGCGATAAATACAGACTGTTAGTTTCAATTGGTAAATTCCAAATCCCAGGTATCAATATTCAAAACTCCGGAGCCGAAAACCCGTAACCCGTAATCCATTACCCGCAACCCGCAGCCCTTCCCCTACAGATCTTTACATCCTCCTTCCACAATTTCAATTTTTCGTATTTTCGGGCAACCTAAAAAGAAGAAAAGTCCATGAATGAAATATTCCCTTTGACAGTCGAAACTGGAAAGGAACGTTGGAATTACTTCGCCCAGTCAGTTTCTGTTATCGTTCCTTTTTCATTCAACCCGGCTTTTTTTGACTTCTACAGGGATTATTTTCATTGGAAACCCCTTTATTTCCTCTTTTACCGGGAGGATAAGCTTGTGGGCCTGATCCCATTGGTTTACACAGGAAAGGCTTACGTGAGTCTTCCTCATTTCTCCTATGGTGGATTATGTACAAAACAACCGGTTTCGGATGCCTCTTCTATCCTCCAGGGACTGGTTGGACTTATAAACAAAAGTTCCCTTGCTGAGGGGTTTTACAGATATAACCTTTCTTTTGAACCCCTGCCGGAGAACAATATTTTATACCCGTCTCTTTTCCTCAGGGGTCTGAATCCGCCGGGAGCACCCGCAATATCTCAAAAAGAGACTTCTTATATTGAACTCACCCCGACGATAGACGAACTGTGGTTGCGTTTTTCATCCAACCTGCGCCGGAAGATACGAAAAGCAAATAAAAGCGGATTTATCTTTCGGGAAGGGGGTGAGGAATTGTTGAAAGATTTTTATTCGGTTTATTCCCGGAGAATGCATCAACTGGGCTCCCCGCCTTATGGTAAGGATTTTTTTAGCAGATTATTTCATCATTCAATGAAAGAGGGCTCCGCGTTTTTTGTTGCTTACCTGAGATCGCGTCCGGTAGGAGCGTCTTTGCTTTTGTCATATCATGGATTCTATGAAAGCGCCTGGTTTGCAACAACATCTTTATATCATAAATATTATGTGGCTGACGGATTGCACTGGGCCATGATTAAACATGCAATCAGCAAAAGGGGCAGGATATATTCTATGGGAAGAAGTACGAAAAACAGCAGCGTTTATGTTTACAAGAATCACTGGCCGGTAAAAAACAGTCCTTTGTTTTTGTATAATACCTCAAACAAACCTTCTTTGAGAAATTATTCTTGGCTATCGAAAATATGGAAATGTGTTCCAATTCCTGTTGCCAATTTGTTGGGGCAAAGTCTGGTGAAGCATATTTATTGAGAAGATAAAAGATAAAAGTCGCTGGCCATGGGATATGCTTTTCCCGGGAACTTCTTTTATCTTATGTCTTGTACTTACTCTACTTTCTGGTCTTTTGTGCTATAGAACCCAGAATATTTTCTAATTCCTTTGATTCTATAATTAACCAATCAAGGTCTCTCAACGGGATTTCATCTTTGATAATTGCCTTTACTATCCTTAACCAATAATTTGACTCTTTCATTTCCCTCAATGAAATTCTAACTTTGTTATTAAATTCTGCTTTTGAAGACCCCGCCTGAGACTCTTCATAATTTGCTCCTGAAGATGTAGATGATTTTGCCAACTGATATTTAATCACTTTGCATTCCGCAGTATCAGGCAACTTCCTGATAAATTTCAAAGATCCCACAGCAAATGCAAACAAACGTTCACTCAAATCGGTTTTCATAATTGTGAATTTTAAATTTTATCAAAAACTTCTACTCTATCTTTTATCTTTAAACTTTTATCTTTTATCTTTTCAACCCACATAAGCCAAAGCAAAAAGATAACCACATAATAAAAAGGTCTCATCACCCAATAGTGGATAAAATTCCAGTGTGCGGGCCAGTGCATCACAACGACAGACAGAATAACAATACGCAAAATGTTTTCCAGGTGGATGATGATAATTCCTGTGGGGATATACCAAAGTTTGTGTTTCCAGGGGCCCGGGAAAAGAATCATTAAGGCGAGCCATTCGTACATTTGTTTGAGTCCTGAACAGCTTTTTTCAATGGCAATATATCCGCCGTTGGAGAAAAAGAGTGTATTGTGTCCGGTATGAATAGAATACCCCATGATATGACTGGCAATCCAGGATGATGGTAAAAATACCTGATGCGCCAGGAATTCCTGGATGTCTGTAAAAGCCGCATACTGGCTGAGGAAACTTTCCAGATGGCCGTTCCACCACAAGAGGTGAAAGCCGTAAATAATTACCGCAAACCAAAAAACATCTAATAGAAATTTAAACTGTTCTAATCTGGTTTTCTTCAGGAAATCCTTGTAGGATTTGCGTACCTTCATAAATTTATCATGATTTTGTATGCAAGATTAGTGATATAATTGTATCTTTACAAACCAACATCGCATATTCTGTACTTATTAACATTTGACATAGAAGCTTGGTATCACCTGTATCCCAAGCCATACAAACATGTTATCTTTCAAAAAGATGTATATCCCGCATCTTTGGAAAGGGACACACGAAGAATTTTTCATTTACTGGAAGAAAAGAGTCTTAAAGCCACTTTTTTCTGGCTGGGCGAGGATGCAAAAAAACATCCAGGGCTTGTCAGGGAGCTGCATGATTACGGGCATGAGATTGGCGTTCATTCTTTTTCTCATCTGAGAATAAGAGAAATGGATAAGGTAACCTTTAAACTTAATACAGAACAAGCATTAAAGACCATTGAAGATATTACAGGTGAGAAAGTAAAAAGCTATCGGGCTCCCGATTTTTCTATTACAGAGAAAGACCTTTGGGCTTTGGAGATTTTACAAGACTTGGGTATTGAAAGGGATTGTTCAACTATTGCGGGCAGTCATTTCGGAGGCCAAATAATCCCTGCTGCCCCTTTTCTTATCAAAAACAACGGAGTCGTTTTAAAAGAATTTCCGGTTTCCAGTTTTCCTTTTCTTGGCCATAATTTCAAATATGCAGGGAGTGGTTATTTTAGGATTACACCTTACGGGTTTCTAAATCATAAAATCACAACATCTCCTTATGTGATGAGTTACTTCCATCCCAGAGATTTCGATACGCTGATTCATAAGAAAATTAAATGGGATCCTTATTTAAAACTAAAATACAGAATGGGTGCCGGCCGTGCTTTTCGGCATCTTGGTCAATTGTCTGAAGTGATTCCGTGGATTTCCCTTCGGGAAGCAGAAAATGGGATTGACTGGGAAGCGGCAGAGGTTGTTGAGATATGATGGAAAAGATAGAGTTAAAAGACAAAAGAAAAATAACATGGAAAGGAAATCTGTTAATATCGAGAATAACCCTGCGGGTTATTGCCCGATTTTAACAGAACAACAATATGAATAAATATGAAAAATTCAACTAAGAAATATCAATTTGTGGTCTGAAGAATGGGGAGTACTTTAGTTCTGCTGCAAGTTCGTTCATCTGTTATTTAGAATTCCTTCCACGCGCAATTCATTATTTTACGGCCTATTAGCTATTAACATTGACCAAAAGCACCATATTGCACCCATTCTTCATTTTTCATTCTCCTCACTTTCTTCCATAATCTGCGGGGATTTCTCCCCAAAGCCGGGTCTCCCATTTTAGAAGCGTAAACGCACTGATGTCATTTTCTTTGAGCCATTGCTGGGCTGCAAGAACGGCCTTTAAAAGAGGTTCGTTTTTACTGCTCCACTTTAGCTTGGTGTTTACCTGTTTCTTACGGATCCACGACAGAGCCGTGCGCGAATCGGAATAAATGGGCAGGTTTAATTTATTTTTCTTTAACCAGGCCAAGCCCAATACAATGGCCAGGAACTCGCCAATGTTTACCGTCCCCTCCTCATAAGGCCCCCGCCTGAAAACTTCTGTTCCCGTATCTGTATAAACACCCCTGTATTCCAATATTCCGGGATTTCCCTTGCAGGCCGCATCCACCGAAAGACTGTTGAGTATAGGCTTTTTGCCCGTGGTAAGTTCCTGCAAATTTTTCTTTCCTTTTAATTCCCTGATACTTTCATAGGATTTCTCAAATGCGTTTTCTGCCTCCTCCAATGAGTTAAATGATTTGTATTGAGCATGTTCAAAACCGGTTACCTGCTTCTTGCAGGCTTCCCAGCTTCGGTATATACCAGGTTTGAACCCTCTCCACACAACATAAAATTTTTGTTTGGCCTTTTTCGACATGGTGCAAAAATACAATCTTTTCTAGCTATTCTATTTGCGGGAATAACAAGTATAAATATTATCTATCCATATTTTGCACGGATATTGATGCCGTAGAAAAAATATTGTACTTTTCACTAAAAAATCTATCACATGGAAAATGGTATTTTCAATCACGTGATCAGCGATAATGTTTCCGGTTCGGGAAGCATTGTTAATCAGCTGCAGGAAGCTCTGCTCAGACTTGCAACTGGCGGAGAACCCATTAATCTGCAAGCACTTTACACGGAGTTAAAGCAGTTTCGTGAACATTTTCCGCAATTCGGTATTCTTGTTCATTTTCTGAAAAGTTTTGATGACACTTTTCATGGACATGCTGAAATAAAAAATGATAACCTTGTGAATTTTGTGTTGAATTATCGCGAGAAATGGGACAACGTGCAAAAAAAGGTTATTCAAAGCTTTTGCGATGAAGTGGGACTTTCCGGAAAAACAGTTCTGTTACACAGCAACAGTTCAACTATTCATCAATTATTTAAAAACAATTTTACACAAAACCCATTGATTTATCAGACATTGTCATCACCGGCCAATGAAGGTATCATCCAGGCCAAAGTACTTTCCAAAATGGGGTTTAAAGTGCAATTATTTCATGAAGATGCCTTGTCGAAATATATCTCGCACATCGATTTTGCCATTTTGGGTGCCGATTTGATTTTGAATGATATTTTTCTGAATAAAATTGGGAGTTTTTCTATCGCTTTGCTTTGTAACTATTTCAATAAATCGGTTTATGTGCTGGCCGACCGGCGGAAGAAGTTAGAGATGAAAGAAATTTCCAGGGAAGATTTGCAGCTTTTCAAACATGAGCAACCCAAACCGGCAAATGAAATCACGGTGGAAAACATTGAAGGTGTTAGGGTGTTAAACGAATATTTTGAATTTATCCCCTTAAATTTGATTGATAAAGTGTTTTTGTAGGGAAAATCCCATCTTTACAATTTTCTTCATTATTATTGGTAAACCATGCTTTTCAATTTGGTAGTCAACATTTTGGCTGTTTGAATAGCGTACCTGGCCCTGCCGTTGGAATATTCCTCAAGGTAGCGAATGGCCAGTTGAGGATTGGTTTTGTAAAGTTTTAAAGCAGATTGCTCGATTGTAGATTGTAAAGCAAAAGCTTCTTCTTCATGTGATTTCCAGGTCTTCTGAATGGTGTCGATGGTTTTATAGTAGGCCAGTCCACTGATATTCTCCAGGTCATTAAAAATCCAGTAGGCGCGATCGGATTGATAGCGATAAGTCCCGGGAAGTGGCTTGAAATGATTGGCCAGTGAAGTTCTCCATCCGCCATTTTGCGGTACAAAGTGATAACAGTCGGGAATATTGGTAGCTACAGGATAAAAAGGTACATAGGTATTTACATCGGGACGGCCGAAGCTGAGCCACAAAACAGGAGCTATTTCTTTGGGGAGCCCGGCTCTCAATTGCGCAACAACAGAAACCTGGCTTGTCCTTGTACAAATGGTCCGTTCCTTACCATGGTTGGGGTTTCCCTTTTTATTGCCCCGGATGTCGTAAATCGTTCCGTCATAATGGTCGCGCAACACCTGCATCAAATCGGCAGGAGCTAGCTTATGAGCCGGTTTTACTGAAAAGGGTAATCCGTAAACTTTGGCGGTTTTAACCGATGTAGTCTTTCCGCTCAGCATTTGTTGTCCGCGCCATTGGCGGGTGTCATAGCCTCTTGTTGAAAAATAAGGGGCCCTGAAATCTGAGAAAATATAGGCAAAATCAAAAATCTTATCTCTTTTTGGATGAAACCAGCCTTTTTTAATGGCATATTTCCTGATGTCTTTTTTTGAAGTGATAAAGTTGACAGTATCATTAAAATCAACAGCCCTGATGACATAAATATTGGGTTGTAAAACCACGGCATCATCCGGCACCCTTTCGGCTACCCAATATTTACCGGGCAGGATATCGAGCAACCAGGCTTCATTTTTATCGGCTATCACCAAAGTACGTCCTGTATTTCCCTGTGAAGCATAGCCAAACCGGTCGAGAAGTTTCCCTGCAATTTTTACACCTTCGCGTGCTGTTTTCGCTCGTTGCGCCACTACCCGGCGAAGCATATAACCAATGCCGCCATCAGTAATTTCAGGATCGTTTATTTTCGAGCCACAGGCATTGCTGGCCAGTGTAACCCCCCATTCGTTCAGGTAAAAGTCACTGAATTCTTCATGTACATCTTCAATCCAGCTAAAAGCCCAGGTTTGAGATACCTGCGGGATACTACCACCATGAATCAACTGTAATTGTTCATCCGGTTGATGTGTTTGCTCTGGCACCTGCCAATAGTTAATTAATTGTAGCCCCCAGTCATCTTCGTTGTGGGCAAACAAAACCGAGCCATCAATAGTTGCTTTTTTTCCGGCTACAATGGTGTAACAAGCCTTGGTCGTCAAGGGGATAAGCCCCAGTAAAATCAGACTGAAAAACAGAATTTTTTTCATGTGTTTGTGTGTGTTGAAGTTAAGAAATGTTACCGTTATTCACAAAAAGACGGTTTTCAAAGATAAAAAAATACTTGTAAGAATAATATTTTGTATTTTTGCCGCATGAAAGAAGCAAATTCATCTTATCGTTTCATTCAGCCGGCAATTTCCTGTTGCTGCTGTTGTTGCTGTTGTTGTTAACAATCACGCTCTTTCGTATTTCCCGTATTAATTTTCTCAATTATTGTAAACTGTCGCAAAGCGTCTTCGATACAATTCCCGGTAAATAATAACATTTGTCTATTTTAATATAAGCGTCTTATAAGGCCATTTTAAAAAAATTATAAATCATGAATTATAAAAATAATATTTTAGAAACCATTGGCAAAACGCCATTGGTAAAGTTAAACAACATAAACAAAGGGCTGGCCCCTTTAATATTAGCTAAAATGGAATCTTTCAATCCGGGTGGCAGCAGCAAAGACCGTATTGCCATATCGATGATTGATGAAGCTGAGCGTCAGGGGTTGTTAAAACCCGGGGGCACAATTATTGAGCCAACATCCGGGAATACCGGACTTGGGTTGGCTTTGGTTGGAATTATGCGTGGATATAAATTAATTTTCACCATGCCTGATAAAATGAGCAAAGAAAAAGAGGATGTCCTCGTAGCCCATGGAGCTAAAGTAGTACGAACGCCCACAGCAGTAGAACCTGACGATCCGAGGAGTTATTACAGCGTTGCCATTAGGTTGTTAAATGAAATCCCCAACTCGTTTTCACCCAATCAGTATTATAACAATTCTAATCCTGAAGCACATTATCGTTCCACAGGACCTGAAATTTGGGAAGATACCGAAGGAAAAATCACCCATTTTGTAGCAGGAATCGGAACAGGAGGTTCCATATCCGGTATTGGAAAATTTTTAAAAGAAAAAAATCCAAATCTGAAGATTATAGGTGTTGACACCGAGGGTTCAATGTATGAAGGTTATTTTAAGAAAAAGAAAGCGGACATACACTCATATTATATTGAAGGAATTGGTGAAGACTTTATTCCTCCAATTGTAAATTTTGAGTTGATTGATGATATCGTAACTGTATCGGATAAAAAGGCTTTTTATACTGCCCGCGAGCTGGTAAAAAAGGATGGGATATTTTCCGGTTCATCCGCTGGTGCTGCCGTATATGCCGGCCTGCAATATGCACAGGGACTGTCGCCAGAGGATGTAATGGTAGTCCTGCTTCCCGATACGGGGAAAAACTATTTGAGTACGCTTTACAACGATAATTGGATGGCACAGAAAAATCTTTAATTTTATACCAACCGAAAAACACATCAATACACCATCACATTAAACAATTAAAAAGATGAAATTTACAACAAAAAGTATACATATTGGGGAAGAACCCGATTTTAAGGAAGGGGCAACGGGCGATGTAATTGCTCCGATACATTTATCCACAACATTCGCACGGGATGAGGTAGAAAATCCAACGGCAGGGTACGAATATTCGCGTTCATTAAATCCCACGAGGAATGCTGTACAACAGAAACTTGCAGCCATAGAAAATGCAAATTTCGGTTTGGCATTTTCGTCAGGCCTGGCAGCAGAAACCAGTGTTTTAATAGCGCTATTAAAATCGGGGGACCATGTAATTGCTACTGATGATCTATATGGCGGAACCCAACGGTTGTTCAGAAAAGTATTTCAGGCAAACTATGCAATCCGGTTTAGTTTTGTTGACACTTCTGTTTCGGAAAAGCTGGAAAAAGCCATTACCCCGGCTACTAAATTAATTTGGATTGAAAGTCCTACAAATCCCCTGTTAAAGCTGTCGGATATTGCAAAAATTGCAAAAATTGCAAAAGATAAGGGGATAACCCTCGTTGTTGACAATACATTCATGAGTCCCTATTTTCAGAACCCACTTGACTTAGGGGCCGATATTGTTCTCCATAGCACCTCTAAATACATCAACGGGCACAGCGATTCCATTGGCGGTGCTGTTATGCTTAACGATAAGTTGCTTTTCGAAAAAATCCGGTTTATTCAAAACTCTGTGGGCGCTATCATGTCCCCTTTCGATAGCTATATTGTGCTAAGAGGTATTAAAACCTTAAGTATGCGCATGGAGCAGCATGCTGCAAACAGCAGAAAGATTGCCGAATTTTTAGCACAACACAATAAAGTTAAAAAGGTTATTTATCCCGGATTAAAATCACATCCGCAGTATGAACTGGCCAAAAAACAGATGAAAGGTTTTGGTGGGATGATGTCGGTAGAACTGAAAGGAGATATTAACAGCACTAAAAACTTCATCAGAAATCTGCACTATTTTTCTCTTGCCGAGAGTTTGGGGGGAGTGGAATCTTTAATTGAATTACCGGCTTTGATGACACATGCATCGGTTCCTGCCGAAGACCGCCTTAAACTTGGCCTTTCTGACACCCTGATAAGGATATCAGTAGGTGTTGAAGATGTTGAAGATTTGATAAGTGATTTAGAATCGGCCTTAAGCCTGATCTGATACGAATTAAAGATTAGCTTTATGCTCATGCTAACCTGAGCTTGATATAAACGGAACTTTTTATTTTGTGTTAATGGCTTCGTTTTATCAAACTCAGGTTAATTTGTTATCTGGCAGCCATAAATTTTATAACATTTTTTTAAAATGATATAACTGTTCAGAAAACTATTGGTTTAATCTTTGCAATTCAGAAACTATTTTATTAAAAGAAAAGATATGCGTAAAACAAATCATTGGAAATTGTGGTGCAGAAAGTTAGGGAAAGGGATTCTCTTCTCTTTTATTATTATTCTTTTATCCGCCCCGTTATCAGCACAAAACACTTTAGTAGACAATACCTTGAAGGTTGCAAAGCAATTGCGGAATCAAAAACGTTTTATGGATGCAGCGGCCATACTGGGCGATTTCGAAAAAAAATATCCCGGAAATTTATGGGTTGAGCAGCTCTATGCACAAACGCTTTACTGGATGAAAGATTACCAGCAGGCTGATGAAATTTACCGGCGTGCACTTCAATATCATCCGGACAATGTCGATTTAAAATATGAATATGCCCTACTTTTGTTTGATATGAAAAATTTTGATAAAGCGCGGCAAATACTGGCAAGTTATTCTCGCTCGGTAAAAAATAATCCGGCGGCGGAAGCCATGCTGGGCAAATTGTATTACTGGAATCAGGATTACAAACAAGCACTGGCACATTTGAAACAAGCCAGGTTGTTAAACCCCCGAAATAAAGAAGTGCTAAAGCTTTACAGGGAAGTTTTTCGAATAATCAGCCCGCAACTTGAAGTAAAAGGGTTTTATACCGATGATACCCAGCCTATGGACAGCTATGGTGGGGGAGTCGATTTTAGCTGGTTTGCATCTCCCAAATTCGATTTACAGGTTTCCACCAATTTTCATCGATATGATAAGGACGCCATTCCCAATACTATCTTGGGATTTTTAGTGGGAAACCGTTTTCATTTTAACAAATCGGGAACCCGGATCACTATTTTGGGAGGGGCCTATTACGGCAATTTAGACCAATCAGTAAAATGGCAGGGACGTTTTGAAATCAGGCAAAAGCTGGGAAAATATTTATGGACAAACCTGAGTGCCGAACGTGCTTTATACGATTACACCCTCGCCAGTGTAGTCAGTCCGCTGATGATTAACCAGTACGGTTTGAGTCTGGGTTATCATAAATCCAAAGGGTGGAGTGGCCTTGCAGGTATCCGGTCACAATTTTTCCCGGATGACAATTACGTCAACGCCTACTATTTTTGGTTTTTGAGTAAGCCTTTGGTTTTTTCTGAATTTGGAATCTCTTTGGGTTATGCCTTTAATTACATGGATTCAAAAGAAGACCGCTTTGAAACCAAACTTCCCACTGAACAAATCATTGCCGCCAACAACCCCGATGTAATCATAGATGGCGTTTATAACCCGTATTTTACACCATTGAATCAATTTAGCAATTCAATTTTGGCAAATATTTTTTTCAATTTCTCTGCAAACGCACAACTTTCTGCACATGCTTCGATAGGTGTTTATTCACGTACACTTGCTCCGGGTTTTTCCATTGACAACAGCAACCAAAACCGTCCAGAAGTGATAAAAACATACACAAAACAAAGCTTCATCCCAATGGACATTGGTGCTGATTTTCATGCTGACTTATCCGATAAACTGGCTTTGAATTTATCTTACTCCTACTTACAAACCTATTATTACAATGCAAATCAGTTTCGTTTGGGCTTAAAGTTTTATTTTTAGGAAATGAAAAATAAAATCAGCAGCGGACTTTGGGAATTTTGGGAAGCAAAGGATGTGAAAACCATCCACCGTTTCTTATTCCTGATCCTGGTGATAGCAGGGTTTATTAGTATCGGCCGTTTTTTCAACTGGTGGTTTCAGGCCGATCACATTGCCTCGCTGCCTTTGTACGTCATTCTTTCTCTGATCATCTGGTACGGGATACTGCGCATGATGCTCATCTGGATTAATTATATAGGCATCAAAAAGCCACACCGAATTGAAGCTGAAGAAGGCTTGAAAGTGGCTATTTTTACCACCAGCTCACCCGGTGAACCACTGAGTATGTTTGATAAGACGCTCGAAGCCTGCGCATACATCACTTATCCACATACTACTTATTTACTGGATGATACACAGGATCCCCGGTTTAAAGCAATTGCCGAAAAACATGGTGCGGTTTGGCTGGAGTTGGTGGGATTACCCGGTGCCAAAGCCGGAAAGGTAAATAAAGCCCTTCAAATGATTGATGAAGATTTTGTGTTGATTATGGATCCCGATCATATTCCTTTTCCCAATTTTCTGGATGAAGTGTTGGGTTATTTTAAAGATGAAAAAGTCGGCTTCGTACAAGTTTCACAAGCCTATTACAACCAGTACCGTTCATTTACGGCGAGGGGGGCTGCCGAGCAAACTTACACCTTTTACGGCCCCACAATGATGGGAATGTTTGGACATGGAACCAGCGTAGCCATTGGTGCCAACTGCACATTTCGTAAAAAGGCATTAGAATCCATTGGAGGACACGGCGTTGGCCTTGCCGAAGATTTGATCACATCCATTCGCTTGCATGCCGCCGGCTGGAAATCGGTTTTTCGCCCGGTGGTGGTAAGCCGCGGGCTGGTGCCCGAAGATTTTGGTTCGTTTTGTAAACAGCAACTCAAATGGTCACGGGGTGTTTTTGAAGTACTTTTCAGCGAAATTCCACATTTGTTTAAAAAATTAAGCTTTTGGCAAAAAATATCTTACCTAAGCGTTGCGACTTATTACCTCGTTGGTGTTACTACATTTTTATATGTAGCTATTCCGTTTTTATATTTCTGGGCCGGTTGGCTACCTGCCAATATGGATTTCGGGGAATTCGTGATTTATGGTTTACCTATTCTCGTTATTGCCGTTTTGGTATATCTTTATGTGCAAAGGTGGTTGAGCCATCCCCCCAGCGAAAAAGGGTTGCATTGGCGGGGTATGATTTTGAAATTCGCCACTTGGCCTGTATTTTTCCTCGGGGCTATGTTGGCTGTGGTAAATGCGGAAATCCCTTATATTCCCACGGAAAAAAAAGCGGTAAAAGGACTCAGTCCTTTTACAAGGCCGTTGATTTTCCAGCTTATCCTGTTTTTGGGCACGCTGGCTTATGTGATTTATGACCGTCTTTATGTGGTTTCGGAAGGCGTGATTGGTCTTACAAGTGAGAAAGTGTGGGGCATGTTCGCCTTTGCTTTTGTGTCGGTTATCATGGTGATTGGCGGTATTTATGCAGCGTATGAATCACGAAACCTTGAAGCGGAGGAACCTTGGAATACTGTTGAGTTGAAAAAGATTAAAATCGAAAAATAATGAAACATACCGCAAAACGTTTTGCCCTTGTGAGTGGGGCTACTTTTTTGGGGGTAGTTCTTGTGTTGGTGTTTTCCTATATTGGGAACAAATCAAAAGGGCCGCTTGATTCGACTTTGGCTATCCTGGGTGGCAAAATTACATATGTGGAACACCAATGGCTTTTGTCGCAGCGTAAACCAATACGCTCCAAAAAGTTGAAATGGTTTAACAAATACCGGAACAACATGTATTTATTGCAAAATCCGGACACCATTTTCATGGGTGTGTATGATAATAACTATCGAAAATCGTTCGATAACATCATAAAGTTGGACACTGTGTTGCATGCACCACTACCCCTTATTCAGGTTTATACCGCTTGGGGCGACAAGGAAAATGAAACTTTTCCCATGAAATATGCTCAAGTAATTTACGACCTTGGATCGTTACCGTTAATTACATGGGAACCCTGGTTGAACGATTTCGACCGCGAGGCACATGGATTGGCTCCAGTGGTTAATCCCAATAAACACGGCATGGCTGCCGTGGCTCATGGTGATTATGATTTTTATATTGATGAATGGGCACGGCAGGTAAAAGTTTTCGCGCACCCTGTTTTTATAAGGCTGGCACACGAAATGAACGATCCTTACCGATATCCCTGGGGCCCGCAAAATAATAAGCCGGATGAATTTATTGCAGCATGGAAACATGTGGTAAACAGGTTTCGCCTACTGAACGTTTATAATGTACTGTGGGTTTGGTCCCCACAGCCATCGCATTTGCAATATAAAGCTTATTATCCGGGTGATGAATATGTAGATTGGATAGGTGTTGGCGCCCTGAATTATGGAGAGGTAGCCTCTTGGTCACATTGGTGGTCTTTTAAAGAAATATTCGGGAATTATTATGACAGGCTCGATGCTTTCAGAAAACCTCTGATGATTACTGAAATGGGTAGTCTTGTAGTGGGGGGAAGTCGTGAAAAATGGTTTAAAGATGCTTTTACTGATCTCCCGAAAAAATATCCTGACCTTAAAGCGCTTTTGTTTTTTGATAACAGCAGCGACAATACCACACTTAATAAATCGCTCGACTGGAGTATTATAAACGATAGCCTTAGCTTAAAGGCAATCCGTAAAGCCATTAAAACTACCTGGAAACAGGACAAAATGAACAATAGAAAATGATGAGGATTCATATACTTCAACATGTGGACTTTGAAAATCCCGGTAGTATTGTCGATTGGACACAAGAAAAACAATTTCCGGTTGCTTATACCCCGTTTTATCTTGGAGAAAGCTTACCCCTGTTGGGTGATTTTGACTTGTTGGTAGTTATGGGAGGCCCCATGAGTATTTTTGATGAAGAAACACATCCGTGGATCAAAGACGAAAAACTTTTCATTAAAGATGCTATTTCTTCCGGAAAAAAAGTGTTGGGGATCTGTCTCGGTGCGCAGTTTGTTGCAGATGCGTTGGGAGCAAAAGTCTTCAGGAACACTGAAAAAGAAATCGGTTGGTTCAGTTTACAGAAACCTGTGGGAACCAATCATCCACTTTTGGATAGGTTTCCCGAAACCACATTTCAGGCTTTTCACTGGCATGGTGACACCTTTGAAATACCAAAAGGGGCAACCCGGTTGTTTCAGTCAGAAGCCACAAAAAATCAGGCTTTTATTTTTGAAAACAGGGTAATTGCTTTACAGTTTCACTGGGAAGTGAAACCGGAAAATGTGAAATTATTGTTACAACATAGCAGCTCTGACATAACTCCGGAATCTTTTGTTCAAAGTCCGCAGGCTATGCTGGCCCGAATGGAATATTTTGAATTAAGCCGGAATTATCTCAACCGCATATTACGCTATCTCGAGAAACAATAATTTTTTCTTTTGATGTAACTTGTAGTTTGTACCGTTGGCAAAAAGTATATCTAAAAGAATATTCCTTACTTTTGATTTTTAAATCTTATGAAAGATAAACCCATGTCGAAACCTGGCCTTTTAGTTTTCATCCTTTTGTTGAACTTAAACCTCGGTGCGCAAACTTTTACCGATATTCAGGCTCGTCTCACCGGAGTGAGCGGTAGCGCCTGTAACTGGATCGATTACGACCAGGACGGTGATTTGGATGTGTTTGTTACCGGAGAGTTTTATAATAATAACCGACATGAGATCAGTACAAAACTTTACCGAAACGACCGCCATGACCATTTTACGGAAGTGCCCACAAATATCATGAATGTGTATCGCGGGGCTTTCGACTGGGGTGATGAGGATTTGGACGGAATAAAGGATTTGTTTTTAACCGGACAAAATGCACAGGGCCGGTCGGTGGCTATCCTTTACAAATGTAACCGGACAACACATTTTACCCCCGTAAATGTGCATATTCCGGGCTTAAAAGACGGCTCGGTGGCCTGGGGCGATTACGACCGCGACGGTGATCCGGATTTGTTGCTTACCGGAGAATCTTCATCAGGGCCTGTTGCCCGTATTTACCGAAACGACCGCCATAACCATTTTACTGATATCAAAGCGGGGTTCCCGGGCGTACATTTCAGTAGCGGTAAATTTGCCGACATCGACAATGACGGTGATCTCGATGTAATTATCAGCGGCACTATGGCATCAGGACAAGTTATTACAGCCCTGTTTCTGAATAATCATGGAAAGTTCGTGAGGCTTCCATTGGATTTTTCAAATCTCAGTATGAGTGATATAGCATGGGCCGATTATGATTTGGATGGCGATCAGGATTTTGCTATCTGCGGTGAGCTGCAAAACGGACAATTTGTTACGCGCCTTTACCGAAATGAAAAAAATGGTTTTTTTAGCGTGGTTTATCCTAACCTGATCAATGTGCGCTCCGGCTCGGTGGACTGGGGCGATTTTGACCATGATGGAGATCCCGATTTGTTAATTACCGGCGAAAGTGCTTCGGGGCCTGTTTCACGAATTTATCGTAATGACAGAAATGGTAAATTTACTGATATCAATGCCGGGCTAATAGGCTTGTACATGAGCGACGGCCATTTTGGCGATTACGATCAGGACGGCGATTTGGATGTGATTATTTCTGGCATGTCGTCCCAATACCGGTTTTACACTAAAATATATCGTAATGACCCTCCCCGGCGCCTCGATACTACAAAGTCATTACAAAATCAGGAACAGGGTATTTTTAATTATTCGGTTGTCGTACCACCCAAACCTGCAAAAATTTATTATTACGTTTTTTCCTCTTGCTATTGCGACCTCAATGGTGATGGTAAAAAAAATTATAATCTGTTTATGAGCACAGTGAAAAAACCCAAAGCTCAATATGAAATGGAACGCCGGTTTAATAAAATATTGCGACAACGCTATCCAAACTGGGCGGGTATCGATCAGGCCAACATTATATCAAATGGTTTTAGCACTTATAACAAAGCCATAAAATCGCGAAACATCGCCATACACGAATACAAAACCAAAGGGTTCCGTTTACATGTGGTGAATTGGTGATGTAATCAACCATCGGTTCAAAAGTCACCTTCGGTCGTCCCTTGCTAATGCAATGTTATGAATAATATGATTATATTGGAAACAGAAAACTAAATTGTCAGGCTAATAGGGGGCTAAACCAACTACTCATACAATTTACCGTTGTGGTTCATTTAGGAAAAAATGCATACAAATAAAAAAACATGTACATTTGTTATTGATTAATATTTTCAAATTTGGGAAAGAAAGAATTCATAAAATATTTGGACAAATACAGTAGTGAGAGAATTAGAATGCGAATTACTGTTGAAAACGGAAAAGTTGTTGACATAGTTGTTCAATATGAAACGTTGATTGAAGGAAAATGGAATGCAATAGTTCGATATGATTGTGCACACGGGTTTTTTCACAGAGACGTTTTATTTCCAAATGGAGAGAAAGAGAAACAAGTGATTGAATTTGATAATCTTGAAGCAGCATTATCATATGCAGAACAGGATTTAAAAGACCGATGGGAATTTTATAGAAACAAGTATATTAAAAAGATTAAGAAATGACAAATAAAGAAACTGTAAATAGAAATGTGGGGTTATCATTTGACTTTATAAGACAAATTGTAAGAAATCCAGAAATGATGGATAAAATTGAAAATAATTCAACGATTGAATTTTTACAAAAAGATTATCCTGAAAGAGAAAAAACGAAACAGGTAATTGCAAATAAATTTATCAAAGTGAAACGAAATTTTGAATTGATATAAAAACGAACTACAATAGCTAAGCATTCTAACCTGACGCAGTCCAGAAGTCTGAATGCCTTGTTGACGGAATCGGACACAGGATATGGTGAATTATATTTTTCGGGAGATTTGTTTCGGGTTTCATGCGCCCGGCTTCGGGTTGAAATCGGAAAGGAATAAACGGTAAAAGTCACAAACCCAGCATTTAAACTGTCTCATTTTATCAAGGCACTTCTTTTCTAAGTGCATTTTATTGCCTTTGGGTCTTAGCAGTCCTTTTCATCTTTATAATATTCAATTTTATTAGGGGACAGATTTTATGGCAGGAAAAAGAAAACCGGAGGCCCACGGGGTTTTATGATAGCCAGGGTGACCAGTTCGCCTTTTCTGCACACAGGACAGATACGGTGTTTTACCTTTTCGCTTTCCGGCAGTTCGGGCTTGCCAGGTTCTTCCTGCAAAACCTTTTATCACGGCCCAGGCCGTCCTGAACAATGCATCATACATCTGCCTCTGTAGCTTAATACTACCGGTAATTTCATGGGGAATTTCATCGCCGGTAATCTCAACGTGGCGTTGTTGCTTTTTGTAAAGAATATCAAAGTCAGTAACACTTTTACAGACCTGCCCGATGAGGGTTGTCTTTTTTTGTCATTGTTTTATAATGGTTAGGTAATGAAAATTAAAGGTAGTAAAAAATCCTTAGCGGCTTTAGCTACCCTTCGATTTCGTTCAACAAATTGCTCATAGCCGGGTACGTTACCGCCAAGTGTAAAAAAGACAGTGAGATACGACAATTTACTAATGAAAAAGTGAATAAAATGCCCACGCACAAACAGCACATTTGCAATTACTTACTCAGTGTTTACTTATGGCGTTCGTAAATATTTCATATTTCACACAATCCAACTCACAACCAATCCCGAAAACTTGCGGGAGCAAAAGAGCTGTTTCTTTTCCTACGCACGGTAGAAATGATTATTTTTATTGCTTGATATCAAATTAGACAAATGAGTATATTCCAAAAATCAGTCATAAATAATCATTTATCGCAGCTTGACAAAGCCCAGGTTGATAAGGCATTTGAAAAATTCAATGAAAATTATTCTTTCTCCAAAATCGCTGAGATTCAGAAAATGAAAGAGGAAGAATATCAGGATGGGTTTCTTCGGGATATTTTTGTGGATGTGTTTGGATATACTTTAAAACCGGATGATAATTACAACATCGCACGAGAATTTAAAAATCAAACCGATGGCAAAAAAGCTGATGGTGCAATTCTTGCAAGGGGTCATGATCCCTTGACAAGAAAAGCCATTGCTGTAATCGAACTAAAATCGACAAAAACAAAAGACCTTACAAACGTTACTCAACAAGCATTCAATTACAAAAACAATCAGCCCGAATGTAAATACGTTATTACATCAAATTTTCAGAAATTGCGTTTTTACATCGACTATTCCAACGAATACGAGGAGTTCGATTTGTTCAACTTGCAAAAAGACGATTTTCAGCTTTTGTATCTGCTGTTGCAGAAAGACAGCATCCTGACTGATTTACCACTAAAACTTAAAACAGAAACCAAATTTCACGAGGAGAACATTTCCGACAAACTGTACAAAGATTATTCTTCGTTCAAATACAAAATTTATAACAACCTTGTAAAAAACAATCCGCAATACGACAAACTCACGCTGTTCAAAAAATCACAGAAATTTCTCGACCGGTTATTATTTGTGTTTTTTGCAGAAGACACAGGATTGGTTCCGCCAAATGCCATTTCGAAAATTGTTGAACAATGGCAACTTTTTATCGATAACGATGAATATTTCTCGCTTTACAGCCGATTTGTAAAATTCTTCAATCATCTCGACAAAGGCCACAAATACAAGACTTACGATTTGCCTGCTTATAATGGCGGACTGTTTGCACCCGATGAAATTCTTAATAACATTACCATTGACGATGATGTGCTTAAAAATGATGCGCTTTTGCTTTCGTCGTATGATTACAGCACCGAAGTTGATGTGAATATATTGGGGCATATTTTTGAACATTCGTTAAACGAGATTGCGGCAATAGCCGCAATAGGGGGGCATGCCCCCCTATCGAAACAGCCTGCTGTTTCGATACGCAAAAAAGACGGTGTGTTTTACACACCAAAATACATTACGCAATACATTGTTGAAAACACCATTGGAAAATTATGTATCGAAAAGCGTGAAAAATTAGGCATTCTTGAGATTGAGTTTGACGAATCGGTTAAAACTAAAAAAGGAAAAGTATCGGCTGCCGGAAAAAAACTTTTTCAAAAGCTGCAAGCTTACAAAGATTGGTTGTTTAGTTTAAAAATTGTTGACCCGGCTTGTGGTTCGGGGGCTTTTTTGAACCAGGCACTCAACTTTTTAATTAACGAACACCAACAAATAGATGATATTATTGCAGAACTGACAGGCGAAAAACTTCGTTTGTTCGATACCGACAAAACCATCTTAGAGAAAAACCTTTATGGTGTTGATATTAATGAGGAAAGTGTTGAAATCGCCAAGCTCTCGTTGTGGTTGCGCACAGCACAAAAAGGGCGAAAACTCTCGAACCTGAATAACAACATTAAATGCGGAAACTCACTAATAGACGACCCCGAAGTGGCTGGAGAAAAAGCATTTAACTGGCAAAAGGAATTTCCCGGTATTTTTCAGAAGAAAAAGAAAAAAGCCTGGCATGTTACAACTGCAACACATAATTCACGCTATTCGCAACGGATGTTCGACAATTTTGTGAAGCTTGGCGAACCTGTTTGGCTATCGCAAGAAGAGGAAATAATAGTAACAAAAACAATTGCAGAAATTGTAGAAGAAGACAAACTGAATATTATAGCTTACAATATTTGTGGTGACCATGTCCATCTGCTTCTCGTGTGCGAAGAAGACGAACTTCCGAAAATTGTACAGAAAATAAAGTCCAAGTCGGCAAGGGCGTGTAACATAGCAATGGGGCGAACTATTCCGGAAACGGAGCATGTATCTGCAAGGGAGCATGTATCTGCAAGGGAGCATGTATCTGCAAGGGAGCATGCTCCCTTGCAGAGAGGAAAAACCCAATTCCACCTCTGGACACAAAAGTTCAACCAAAAAGAAATAACCTCAAACGAACAATTCGACAACACAATTGCATATATCCGAAACAACCGCAATAAGCACGAACTACCGGAAAACAAGGAGCTGCAAACCCTTATACAAAAAATGACCTGCACCCGCCAACACGC
>CAJXKB010000054.1 GCA_913055825.1 uncultured Bacteroidota bacterium | reverse complement strand
AAAGATTTTGCCGATGCAGGAAGTTTTGTTTTTCGCGATGGTTTAAGGGTGGCTTATCTGGAACAACACCCCTTATTTGAAACCGGAATTACAGTTGGCGAATTGGTTAAAACACATGAAACCGGAGTAAGAAAGATAATCACAGATTACGAAGATGCTGTAAAACAGCAGGCAATGGATAACAGCCCTGCCAATCGCCAAAAGCTGGACAAGCTCACCAACGAAATGGATAAAAGGTCAGCCTGGGATTATGACCGCAAGCTGAAGGAAATGTTAACACGTTTTGGTATTGTAAACCTCAATCAAAAAACTGAAACCCTCTCCGGCGGACAAAACAAACGATTGGCTCTGGCACTGGCTTTGCTTGATGAACCCGAATTGCTTTTGCTGGATGAACCCACTAATCATCTTGATATTGAGATGATTGAATGGCTTGAGCAAACTTTAAGCACTTCATCCGTAACGCTGTTTATGGTTACGCACGATCGGTATTTCCTCGACCGTGTCTGTAATAAAATATTTGAGCTAACCAATGGTGAATTGTTTTTACACCAGGGTAATTATGCCTATTTTCTTGAAAAACGGAGTCAGCGAATAGCTAATCAACAAATGGAGATAGACAAGGCTGCCAAACTTATGAAAAAAGAGCTGGAATGGATCCGCCGGATGCCCAAAGCACGTACGCATAAGTCCAAATCGCGTATTGATGCCTTTTACGAAACCAAAGAAAAAGCCCAAAGCAGCATACATCGGCAGGAACTCAGACTGGAAACCCAAAACCGTCGACTAGGTGGAAAAATTATTGAACTTAAACATCTGAAAAAAGCCTTTGGTAATCTGCAAATCGTTGATGATTTCAGTTATCTTTTTAAGCGTGGCGAACGGATTGGCATCATTGGAAAAAACGGAACAGGTAAAACTACTTTTCTGAATATGCTCATCGGGCAGGAAACGCCTGATGACGGATATATTGAGAAAGGCGACACACTGGTACCTGCCTATTACAAACAGGAAGGTTTAAAAACCGATGGCGACAAAACCGTACTGGAGGTGGTGAAGGAAATTGCAGAAGTCATTCATCTTGATAAAAACAAGAGCATGACAGCTTCCCAATTTTTAAATTATTTTCTTTTTCCGCCCAACATGCAGCAGACCCCGGTTTCAAAACTCAGTGGTGGCGAACTCCGGCGGTTGTATTTGCTTACGGTGCTGATAAGAAATCCTAATTTTCTGATTTTGGATGAGCCTACTAACGATTTGGATATTCTTACATTAAATAAACTGGAAGAATTTTTGACCGATTTTAAGGGTTGTCTGATTTTGGTATCGCACGACCGTTATTTGCTGGACCGTTTGTCGGACCACCTTTTTATTTTTGAGGGTAATGGTAAGATAAAAGATTATTACGGAACTTATTCCGAATATCATCTGAAAAAGGAGGCAGAACAAAAAATTGAAAGAAAGGCCAAATCGCTTGAAAAAAGTTCACGGACAAAATCTGCGACTCCCAAAAAAGCGAAACTATCATTCAACGAAAAAAGAGAGTATGACAACCTGGAAAAAGAGATAGAGACTTTGGAAAAGGAAAAAGCCGGGCTGGAAGTCCTTATAAATTCAGGGAATCTTGATTATCAGGGGCTTGAAGAAACGGCTTCACGCATCGGAGAGCTGATTGAAATTATCGATCAGAAAACCTTGCGCTGGTTGGAGTTGGATGAAAAGTCGGCAGGTAATTGATGTATGCCGGTTGATTTGATGAAATTGATTTGTAAAAGATTATAATCCATCATAAAAATCAGTGTCCCATTACATTGTATTATTTTTTCGGATAGTTGATGATATCACGGATATCGTTGTAAAGCGGTTTTAGGCGCCTGTACATCCGGCGGTAAACCCTGTTGAAAAGCTGATCATAAATTTTTACATTTTCGGGTATTGGCTGAAAAGTTTCGCCAATTCGCGTCATTTTATTAATTGCCGTTTCAAAATCAGGATAAAAGTTTAGTCCTACAGCAGCATTGATGGCAGCTCCCAAAGCAGATGTTTCATAAGTATGCGGTTTTTCAACCGGCAAATTGAAAATATCAGCTGTCAATTGTAAAGCATTTTTACTTTGTGAGCCCCCGCCTGACACCCTTATTTTCTGAATTCTTATGCCAGTTGTTTTTTCCGTTCGTAATGTACCGTCTTTCAGTGCATAAGCAATACCTTCCAATATGGAGCGGTACAAATGCGCGCGGGTATGCACATCGCCAAAGCCAATTACTGCACCTTTTGCTTCAATTCCGGGAAGCTTTACGCCCGGCGACCAGTAGGGTTGTAAAGTCAGTCCCATGGAGCCAGGCGGCACATCTTCAATCATTTTGTCAAACAACTCCTCTGGTTCTTTGTTGAGTTTTTTAGCCAGTTCCACTTCGCGATAGCCAAATTCATTTTTAAACCATTTGATCATCCAAAACCCGCGATAAATCATCACTTCCGTGTTGAAATAATGCGGAATTGCCGAAGGGTAAGAAGGGAACATTCTAACCACTTCGAGGTAACGGTCATTCACCGTTTGGATGGTTGCCGTTGTTCCATAGCTCAGACAGGCTATTTCGGGCGAAATCACCCCGGAACCCAGTACTTCGCATGCTTTGTCGGAAGCTGCTGCAATAATAGGCAGTCCTTCCGGGATGCCGGTTTGCGTGGCCGCTTCGGCAGTAATTTTCCCGATTTGCCCGGAAGGAAATACCAGGTCGGCCAGTTTTTTCCGCTCAACCGGAAACATTTTATAATTAATAGATTGTTTTTTTGAATACTGATGCTTTTTGTAGTTAAACGGCACAAATCCCACCATGCTACCCACGGAATCTACAAATTGACCCGAAAGACGTGAAATAAGAAAACCGGAAAGCATCAGATATTTATCGGTTTTTTTCCAAATTTCAGGCTGATTTTGGCGAATCCAGTTTGCTTCGCACTCTTCAATGGCATAAGTGATGGATTCGCGTACGCCGGCAAGCTGAAACGCGGCTTTTACGACACCTGACGGCCAACCTTCCGCTTTCGCTTTCCGTTGATCGAGCCAGATAATGGCCGGACGCAGGGGCTTTCCGTCCTTATCCAGATTCACTACAGTTCCTCTTTGGGTTGTGATGCTCATCCCTTTCACTTGTTGAACATCAAGGGTCGATTTGTCGAAAAGGGCTTTCGTTGTTTCGCATAATTTCTCCCAAAAATATTCAGGATCCTGTTCGGCATACCCGGGCTGGGATGAATAATAAGCTTCGATGGAAGTTTTTATGATTTCACGAATATTCCCTTCCAAATCAATAAACGAAGCACGTATGGATTGTGTGCCTACATCAATCACCAAAATGTATTTTTCTGAAGAATCGGTTAACGTCATAATAAATCAGGATTTTGTTCAAAGCTATGAAAATTTACAACCCGGCTGCCACCGGCTTTTTTACCGCAAACCCAATGTGCCTCCCGGGTTCATAATTCCGCCGGGGTCAAGATAATCTTTACTTGCCTGCATCAGCCCCATTGCTGTTTTTCCCATTTCATCTTCCATCCACGGGGCCAGTGCACGGCCGATGCCATGATGATGGGTGAGTGAACCTCCATTATTGTGTATTGTATCGACCAATCCTTTGTGGTATTGAAGATAATCTTCCAATTCTTTCCCTTTTTTCATAGGACTTAGAAAAGTAAAATATAAATTGGCGCCGGTTTCATACACGTGTGAAATATGAGCCATCACATGAACTTTTTCCCGCTTTTCAAGATAAGCCCTTACTGCTGTCCAGAGGTTTATTAATTTATCCCAACTTACGGCAGTTTCCACTGTATCTGTCATCACTCCGATATCCATTAGCGGATCACGCAAATAGGCGCTGCTGTATCGCTGCTCCAGCCACTCCTTTGTGGGTTTTCTGCCAATAGAAAATCCACCTTCTGAGCGGGCAATTTTCTTTATCTTTTTCTTTATCAGATGGGTATATTCCTTGTCACCATCCACTGTGACAAACATTAGACACCTTTCACCGGAATGGTAGCCCAGAAATCGTAAAAATTTATCTGAGAAACTGTTTTCAAAACCTTTAATTTTAAATCCTGTAGCTGTTTCAACAGGGTCGGAAATCCTGAACAACGATGGTTTTCCGATTCCGGCCTGCATTATGTTGCGCATACTTTCGGTGGCCGATTCGAAATTCTTAAAAATAAAAGAAGCAAAGGTTTTGTTTTGAGGCCGCCATCTTTTGATCTTCAGGGTAACCCGGGTGATGATGCCCAAACAGCCCTCAGAACCGATAAAAGTTTTGTTTAAATCCCATGCCTCGGCACTGGCGGGGTAATCTTTGGTTTCGATAATCCCGGCAGGGGTAATCACTTTCATGGCCAAGACCAAATCGTCTATTTTTCCGTAATATGTCGACTCTTGTCCTGCACCCCGTGCTGCCACCCAGCCACCGACGGTTGAATATTCAAAAGACTGTGGGAAATGGCCGCAGGTATATCCTTTACCAAAATTATTCAACTGTTTTTCAAAGGCCGGACCATAAACCCCCGTTTCAACAGTTGCTGTGCTGTTTATTTCGTTTACTTCCAAAATTTTATTAAAGTGCCGGGTGAGGTCGAGGCTTATTCCACCTTTTGGGGTTTCGAGGCCACGGGTAACAGAAGAGCGGCCGCCCATGGGCGTAACCGCAATATTTTCTTTGTTGCAAATTTGAAGAATCTGAATAATTTCTTCTTCCGTGCGCGGGTAAACCACCAGGTCGGGTGGTGTATTAACCTCTCCTTTTCTGAGCAATAAGAGTTCTGAAAAGAAATAGCCCATGGCATGTGAAGCCCGGGCATAGTCACTTTTGTCAATATTTTCAGCACCACATATCGCTACTAACCGGTTTATCGTATCTCCAGGTAACGAACAAGCTTTCCGTAATGTTATCTCCTCATCTCCAAACAGATAATGTTGCCGGAAATCTTTATCGGAAAAATCAAACTTTTCTTTCAAAAGCTTCACAATACCTTTGTCAAGAGATTCTTCCCTTTTGTCACCCCATTTAAAAATTTTACGATAGGTATTTTTCATGATTTTTTATATTTCATCCTTGCGTGAAATTCATATCAATATTAGGTCAAAAGCGACAACTACAAATTTACAGAATTTAGGCAATCAACTTTTCTGATTTTAATTGAAACAGATACAGTGTTCTCACCATAGCTCTTCATTAGTCTGGTAATAGAAACCTTTTTTGCACATGCTCAATTTCACTTTTAATTTTCGACTGATTCCATTGTAAATAATCACCTGCTAAATGTGCAACCTGTTCGATAACTCCGTCACCGGGATGTCCCAGGCCACCTAAGCCCGTCCTCCTGAATAAAATATCCGACAACGACAATGCCGATTCATTTTGAACTGCAAATGCCGCTTCGGCTAAAATTTCTCCTTCCTCATTTAAGACCTTTGCCAATTTAGGATGCTGACGGGCAAGATTGAATATTTCATGACACTCTGTTCCATAATTCTTACCCAAATATTCAATGGTTTTATAGTGAAAACCGGCATATTGTTTGTGAAGGTTTTTCATAAACACGGACATTTCTTTAATTTCACAGCCCGAAAGATATTGCGTTTCACTATTTGATTTGGGAAGTTTGAGCTTCATTTTTTTCTCAATTTTTTCAACTACTTCAACAGCAAGTTGCCTGCTGGTGGTGTATTTTCCGCCTTCTACCGTAAATAAACCGTCCATGCCTTCATCTGCATTATCATAAATTTCATATTTCCGCGACGATTCATACGAATTCTCGGTATCGGTATCAGCCAATGGCCGGAGTCCGCCATAATAAAATAAAACATCTTCATATTTCAACGGCGGGATATCGTAGTTTTCGTTAACCTCATTCAATAAATCCAAGATGCTTTGTTTTGAAACTTTATAATTGTCCGGGTTGCCGATATATTCTTTGTCTGTTGTTCCAATCAGTGCATGATTTCGCCAGGGCATCACCATAATATGCCGTCTACGTTTAGTCATCACCGAAACTGCGTGCATATTACACAACTTCTTGGTTACAATATGGATGCCTTCCGAACGCCGGATATGATGCCTGGTTTCGGAACTTGTCGTTTGTTTAATGAGGATATCTGCCCAGGGCCCGGCACAATTTACAATGGCAGGCGCCTTGAACACTCCTTCTTTTCCTGATATTTCATCCATTACTTTTATGCCTGTCACCTGCCTGGCTTCCCGAAGAAAAGAGGTCACCCTTGCGTAATTAGAGAGTTTTGCGCCTTGTTTTTCGGCCGATTTCAAAAAGGCAAGGGTCAGCCGTTCGGGAAAGATATTCTGGCAATCGTAATAAACGGTTGAGCCGGTTAATCCGCGTTTTTTCACACAGGGCTCAAGCTTAATTGTACTTTTGGTTTTATAAGTTTTGAAACGGGGCAGTTTTTTTGACTCATCCCAGGTAAATCCTTTATCATAGGAAAGCAAATCGTACAGCCACATACCGATTTGCATCGCCCATTTATTACTTTTCAACGAAAGGAAAGAAGGAATCATAAAAGGAATGGGATACACAAAGTTAGGGGCAATATTGCTCATGATTTTTCTTTCCCGCAAAGATTCGCGAACCAGACCTAACTCCATATTTTTCAAATAACGCAGTCCGCCGTGAATTAGTTTTGAGGTGGCCGAAGAGGTAGCCGAACCGTAGTCGCTTTTTTCAAATAGTGCTACATCCATGCCTCTTAAACCTGCTTCATAAGCCAGCGTGGCACCTGTAATTCCCCCGCCTATGACGATTAAATCAAATTTCCCTGATTGATGTGTGCTGATAAACCTTTCCATGGCAATGAATTATACGTTGAAATTGACCACAAAGTTTATCATATATTGGAAGAATATTATTAACAAATGGTAAAAAATCAGACAAAGCCGGGTACTTGGAAATTATTTTTTGAAGCTCAAACCTTTATTTATCAAAATGAATACTTTTCCTAAGCCTGCTTAACGATTGCGAAGTAATGCCAAGGTATGAGGCAATGTATTGCAACGGAACATAAAGAAATATATCGGGAAACTGCTCCATCATTTTTTTATAGCGTATTTCGGCAGTTTGGGTAATAAAAGCATAAATCCTGTATTGCGTATCCACGAACATTTCTTCCATCACCCGGCGGCCCACCTTTTGCCAGTTGATATAACTATTATAAAGTTTCTCGAGCTTGTCGCGATGAATTACAAGGAGTTCGCAGTCGGTGATAGCCTGAATAATTTCAAATGACGGCGTTTGGGATATAAAACTGGGAAGCGCTGTAACAAAAGAATGGAGTGGTGAAATATCACGGGTAATTTCGTCCCCGTCATGATTGTAATAAACCCGCAAATATCCATTTTGTGTAAAAGCAATGTATTGGGCAATCTCACCTTCATGCACGAAGAATTCATTCTTTTTCAGCCTTCTGGCCTCAATCAAAGGATAGGCCGCCTGCCATTCTTCATCACTCAGGTTAACTAATTTTGAAACAAATGTTTTAACATGGGTGTACATCTTACCGGGTTTATGCCGTTGACAAATTTAATGAAATGAACAAAACATTAACATAAAATTTAAAATAGTCTTTCTCCGGCTATGCTAAAATTGATTTACTTTGCCTTGATGAAAAACGTAAGGTACGAATTTTCGAAATGATTAAAATTTATTACTATGAAAACAATTGCACTAGTTGCCCACGACAATCGGAAAAAAGATTTGATCGAGTGGGTTGAATATAACTATAAAAAATTAATTATCAATAAATTAGTTTGTACGGGAACAACCGGATCGCTTGTAAAAGAAGCCCTTGAAAAAAACCTGCAAGCCGGACAAAGCCTGCCCGAAAAAATGATTTTGCTCAAGTCAGGTCCTTTGGGTGGGGATCAACAACTCGGGGCCATGATTTCGGAAGGTAAAATCGACATGCTTATTTTTTTATGGGATCCCATGGAGCCACAGCCGCACGATGTGGATGTAAAAGCTTTGCTCCGGATCGCCGTAATGTACAATGTACCAACGGCAAACAACCGTTCCACCGCTGACTTTATTATCACATCAAAATTATACATGACAGACTACAAACCTGTTTTAAGGGATTACTCTTCGTACATCAAAAGAAAACTAAAATGAAAGATTTTAAATCCTATGTAACCATTGAAGCTGAACCTGAGGATGTTTATGCCTGCATCACCAATCCGTTTACCATTGAATTATGGTCAGATATGCCTGCCAAAATGGAGGCCAGGCCAGGTGCTGAATTTGAAATGTTTGAAGGCGATATAAGTGGTAAAATATTAGAGCTTGTTCCTAACCGCAAAGTGGTTCAGCAATGGTATTTTGGCGATCAGAAAGAGGATTCAATTGTAACTTTTCTTATTCATGAAGTGAAAGCGGGAAAAGTTTCCTTAGAGCTGCGCCACACAAATATTCCTGACGAGGACTATGAAGAAATTACAGAAGGCTGGAAAGCGTATTATTTGGGTCGAATTAAAGAGTTTTTAGAAATTTAGCCAAAAAAATCTTCACAAGTTCTTGTTTGCGACAACATCATATTTGCTAAATTTGCCGTCAAAACAGATTAAAAATGATTCAACGTAAACAGTCCCTGTTTCTTTTGCTGGCCGTCATTGCATCGGCTCTCACTTTCTTTTTCCCATTGGCCGAATTTATTGGCGAAAAAGGTTCATTCGTCATGTTTATCCATCAAGTTCAAGATTTGGTACCCGATTCGGCAAACCACTACACGCTGAATTTCCTGCTGCCTTTACTTTCTGCCAATTCGTTTGTAATCATATTTTCTCTGATTGCTGTTTTTTTATACAAAAATCGCAAAGTTCAAATGCAGATTATCAAACTCAATATCTTAGTCGAAGTAGTATTGATTGGCCTTTTCTTTCTTCATTATGTAGATGTGTTGGAGAAAGCCAGTGGTGCAATAGCAAGTTATAAAGCAGGCGTTTTTATGCCGATGGCCAGTCTGATTTTGCTGGTGTTAGCTTATCGCGGTGTCGTTCAGGACGAGCGCCTGGTACGAAGTGCTGACAGATTGAGGTAAAACAGGAAATATTAACCTGAGCTCAGATCATCTTTTTTCGGTCGATATCCAACACGTCTAGATTGTTTACGCGTCCCTTCTCAATGTTGAAGCGCACCAGGGTTATCTTTTTGTGAAATCCCGAATTCCCGGCAGCTCCGGGGTTGATATGTAGCAAATTATGTTTCTTGTCGGGCATCACTTTTAAAATGTGGGAGTGTCCCGAAATAAAAAGTCCCGGATGATATTTTTGGATAAGTGCCCTGGCTTTTGGATTATAACGCCCGGGGTAACCGCCAATGTGAATAATTAAAACACGCAGCCCTTCAACTTCAAACACGGCATACTCCGGAAAATCAATACGCAGTTTACCGCCGTCGATATTTCCATACACTGCACGCAGCGGCTTCATGGCTTCCAGTTGTTCCACAACCGTTTCGTTTCCAATATCGCCGGCATGCCAAATCTCATCACAAGTTGCAAAAAATTCAGCTGTCCGGGAGTGAACTGTCCCATGTGTATCAGAAAGAAGCCCTATTCTTTTCATAAATTTAGTATGTCCTTTAATGTTTTCTATTTGCAAATCTACTTCAATATTCGACAAGTATAATGGATGAATGAACCGCTAAAAACCTTATTTTTACTAAAAATTAAATGATGGAAATTTTGTATTTGCTCACCGGCCTGGTTGTGGGGTTTGTGGTTGCTTATTTATTGGTGAACCAAAAAAATAAGACGCTGGCTGCCAGTCTTGAATCTCAAAAAGAAAAAGCTGCTGCCGAATTTATGGTAAAAACTGCCGAGCTCGAAAGTCAGAAGGCTGTACTGAACGAAAGAGTTCAGAATCTTCTTTTGGAGAAAGAAAAAATTGAGAAAAAACAGCAGATCACCGAAGAAGAAAATCAACAATTGCAAAACCGGGTTATTGCATTGCAATCCAATGGAAAACATCTCGAAGAAAAGTTGCAAAACGGACAAAAAGAGTTGGAGAAATTACAGGAAAAATTCAAACTTGAATTTCAGAATATTGCAAATGCCATTTTTAAGCAAAATACACGTGAATTTAATGAAGTTTCACACAAAAACATGAGTGAGCTGCTCAATCCTTTAAAAGAAAAAATTACCACTTTTGAGAAAAAGGTAGAAGATACCTATCAAAAGGGATTGAAAGACCAAACCGATTTAAAGGCCGAATTAAAACGTTTGCATGATCTTAACATGAAGCTGGGCGAAGAAGCTGGAAATTTGACACGTGCTTTACGATCCGATTCGAAAAAGCAGGGTAACTGGGGTGAAGTGGTTTTGGAGCGCATTTTGGAACGTTCGGGTTTAATTAAAGATGAAGAATATTATCTTCAAAAAACCACCACCGGTGAAGATGGAAAGATGTATCGTCCGGATGTGCTTATTAAATTGCCCGAAGAAAAACATTTAATTATTGATTCTAAAGTGTCGTTAACTGCTTTTCAGAAATACATTTCGGCAGATGAAGAAACGCAAAAGCAACTAGCTTTAAAACAGCATTTGGTCTCCATAAAAAATCATGTAAAAGAGCTGAGCGAGAAAAATTATGACATGTTGCAAGGCCTGAATACCCCCGATTTCGTCTTGCTTTTTATGCCTGTGGAACCTGCTTTTGGCGTAGCAGTACAAGCTGATCCCGATTTGTTTAATTTTGCCTGGGAAAAACGCATTGTGATTGTGAGCCCCACCACCCTGCTGGCTACTTTGCGTACGGTGGCTTCCATCTGGCGGCACGAACGACAAACGCGGAATGCATTGGAAATAGCCAAACAGGGAGGTAAACTGTATGATAAATTTGAAGGGTTTCTGAAAGATCTCGAGAAAGTCGGCGACAACCTGAACAAAGCACAGGCTTCTTATACCGAAGCCCACAAAAAGCTTGTGTCGGGTCGTGGCAACCTGTTGGGACAGGTAGAAAAACTGAAGATTATGGGCGCCAAAGCCACCAAACAACTCGACCGGAAATACCTTGAGGAGTAGTATGAGAGAACAAGAAAACAAACAGGAATGGATTTACGGCCTTCGCCCTTTAATTGAGGCTGTTAATTCAGGTAAAGAAGTGGAAAAGGTTCTTATCCAAAAAGGTCTGGGCGGTAACACATTTCACGAATTAATGCCTTTGTTGAAAGAAAATAAAATTCCTTATCAGATGGTTCCGCTTGAAAAATTAAATCGCGTGACGCGGAAAAATCACCAGGGCATTGTTGCTTATCTTTCACCGGTGAGCTTTTTTCAAATCGAACAGATACTTCCTTCGCTTTACGAGGAAGGAAAAGAGCCTTTCATACTGGTTCTTGACAGGATAACAGATGTGCGTAATTTCGGGGCAATCCTACGCACAGCTCACAGTGCTGGCGTACACGCGGTTTTAATTCCTGACAAAGGTGCTGCTTCGCTTAATCCGGGAACTGTAAAATCATCCGCCGGAGCTATTTATAAAATTCCTATCTGCCGTGAACATAATTTGAAAGATGCTTTAGCTTATCTTAAAAATAGCGGTTTACGTATTGCAGCGGTAACCGAGAAAACAGAAACACTACACTTTCGGGAAGATTTAAAAGGCCCGCTGGCGCTGATTATGGGCTCCGAAGGTGATGGTATTTCGGCCGGGTACATGAAATTTGCTGATCTGAAAGTGAAAATTCCCATGTTGGGCGAAATAGAATCGTTGAACGTGTCGGTGGCTGCTGCTGTATTGATGTACGAGGTAGTGCGGCAGCGGATGGAAAGATAGCTTCCTTCCGGAAAATTGATATTTTATTCACAAAAAGGGATTGAATTTTGAAAATTGCGGTAAATACACGACTGTTGCTTAAAAATAAACTGGAGGGTATTGGCTGGTTTACATTTGAGACTTTAAAAAGGATTGTAACCACCCATCCCGAACATGATTTTTATTTCCTTTTTGACCGGCCGTTTGACACTTCTTTCGTTTTTTCTGAAAATGTTCATCCGTTGGTTGTGTGGCCTCCGACTCGTCATCCATTATTACAATACTGGTGGTTTGAGTATGCTTTGCCGAAGGTGCTGAGGAAGATTCAGCCCGATTTGTTTTTTTCACCCGATGCTTATAATTCGTTGCGTTTGCCGTATAAAAATATTATGGTGATCCACGATCTGAATTTTGAGCATCATCCGGATTTTATACCGTGGGCCGACCGATTATATTATCGTTATTTTAGTCCGCTTTTTGCGAAAAAGGCGGACAAGATACTTACTGTTTCACAATTTTCTAAAAAGGATATTCATCAGCAATATGGAATTCCTTCCGACAAAATTGATGTGGTTTACAATGGGGCTAATTTGTATTATCGGCCTTTATCTGAAAAGGAGAAACAACATATTCGTCAGAAAATCGGTGACGGGCATCCCTATTTTATATTTATCGGGGCTTTTAATCCGAGGAAAAATATCTGTAGACTTTTTCAGGCATTCGATATTTTTAAAACATCTGCGCAAAGCGATGTAAAACTTGTATTGGTGGGCGAAAAAATGTACTGGACCCGCGAAATGCGTAAGGCCTACGGGCAAATGCGACATAAAGCAGATGTGATTTTTACCGGGCGGCTGGAACCCGAAAAATTAATTAAGGTGGCTGGAGCTGCTCTTGCATTGACTTATGTACCAATCTTTGAGGGTTTCGGGATTCCTATTGTGGAGGCTTTCCGGGTAGAAATCCCGGTTATTACGTCCAATGTAACGTCTATGCCGGAGGTGGCGGGAGAAGCGGCGCTGTTGGTAGATCCTTTCCGGGTGGAAAGTATTGCAAAAGCCATGAAAAGCATTACTTTTGACACGCAATTAAGGGAAAGCATGGTTGAAAAGGGAAGGCTGCAACGAGAGTTATTTAGCTGGGATAAAACAGCCGCATCCATTTGGCAGGCCATGGAAAAATTATCAGGATAATTAACAAGCACTAAGCAAATCAGAAATCATGAATATACTTATTTTAGGTTCCGGAGGCCGCGAGCATGCAATGGCATGGAAAATTGCCCAAAGTCCTAATACCTCAAAAATATATATCGGGCCGGGAAATGCAGGCACTGCTTTGGTGGGTACCAATACGCCCATTGACACGACCGATTTTGATAGTATAAAGACTTTCGTTATTGAGAAAGAAATAGACATGGTGGTTGTGGGCCCGGAGGTTCCCTTAGTGGAGGGGATTCACGACTTTTTTCTTCAGGACCAGGTACTGAATACGGTACCGGTAATCGGGCCCGTAAGCCGTGCTGCCCAGCTGGAAGGGAGCAAGGATTTTGCAAAAAACTTTATGAATAAACACGGTATCCCAACTGCGGCATCCGAAACTTTTCAATTGGAAACGCTGGAAAAAGGAAAGGCTTTTCTGGAAAGTCTCCATCCCCCGTACGTTTTAAAAGCCGATGGCCTGGCTTCCGGAAAAGGTGTCCTTATCCTGGATAATTTAAATGAAGCAAAATCCGAATTGGAAAGTATGCTTCGTGATGCTCGCTTCGGTGAAGCTTCAACAAAAGTTGTTATTGAAGAATATTTAGAAGGTATTGAATTGTCGGTTTTTATCCTCACCGATGGCGTGGATTATAAATTATTACCTGTAGCAAAGGACTACAAACGTATTGGTGAAGGTGATAAAGGGTTGAATACCGGGGGTATGGGCTCTGTTTCACCGGTACCATTTGCTACTGAGTCTTTTATGAAGAAGGTAGAAGATCGGATTATACGGCCTACACTTTCCGGATTGCAGGAAGAACGGCTTAATTATCAAGGTTTCTTGTTTTTTGGATTAATGAAAGTAGGAGAGGAGCCATATGTAATTGAGTATAACTGCCGCATGGGCGATCCTGAAGCAGAGTCGGTGATACCACGTATTAAAAGCGATTTGGTAGACCTGCTGGAGGGTGTTGCCAACGGGAACCTGGCAGAGAAAAAAATCGAAATCGATGATCGTTATGCTGCTTCTGTGGTACTCGTTTCGGAAGGTTATCCCGGAAAATACACTACCGGAAAAACCATAAAGGGCATTAATAACCTGAATAACTGTATTTTATTTTATGCCGGAGCCAGTAACGATATTAGTTCCGATAGTGTAAAAACCAGCGGTGGCAGGGTGATGGCCATTACAACCCTGAATGATTCGATGGATGAAGCATTGAAAAATGCATATGCCAATGCGGAGATTGTTGATTTTGAAGGAAAATATTTCAGAAAAGACCTGGGTTTTGATTTAAAATAAGTCTCGATGATAAGGTTTTTTCAGTCCGCTTTTCCATCACGTTTACTGGCCCTTTTTTTGTTGGCCCTTGCGTTGTGGTTTCCTTCTTTTTTTCGGATTGAGCCTGTTCATGCCTATCGGGGATACAATTTGTATAGCGATTTAATACAACTTATACCGGCAATTTGGGAACAAAAACTAATTGCCTTTATTTTGTTTTTTGTTTCTGCACTTATTTTAAATTCAATAGGTACAAAAACAGGACTTACGTTGAAAAATTCTCATTTGGCTGCTTTTATTTTTATCGTAGTAGCTGCCAGTACTCCTTTTTTGACTAAAATGAGTCCGTTTTTGTTGGCAAATTTTGTTTTTATTTTATTCCTGCAAAGCCTGTTCAGACTTCAAAATTCCGGGAATCCTATCTCCGGGGCTTTTAACGCCGGACTGATACTGGGGGTGTCCGCTTTAATTTTTCCGGTACTTTTGTTTTTGTTTGTTTTTATCTGGTTTGCGCTAATTGTTTATCGTATAGGTAAATGGCGTCCTTATGCAGTTGGATTGCTCGGTACCTTTTTCCCGTATTTTATTTTAATAGCAGTTTTTTATCTGATTGACAAGCCAATACATCCATTTAGCAATTTATTTAACGATTTTTCATCGCATCCGGGCTATTTGGTGTTTAATTCGATTTATACAGATGTTGTAGTTGGCTTACTTAGTTTTTGGGTTTTATTGGCTGCGGTGCAAATGGCTTCAGCTATAAGTAATAGAAGCATTTATGTCCGACAACATATCTTGGTCAATATTTGGAGCTTATCCTTTGTGGTTTTAATATTGCTTTTTTTTAATAGTTATCTCGAAACCACTGTATTGCTTACCGGACCGGCATCGCTTATGCTTGCTGCCTTTCTGAGTCAGTTGAATAGCCATAAATGGGCCAACCGTATTCTCGGACTTTTTATTGTGTTGATATTTATCAATCAAATTTTTCCGTTGCTTTATGCTGCTTAAACACTTTTCTGATACAAAATTAGTGGAGGCCGGTTGTGATGAGGCGGGTAGGGGCTGCCTGGCAGGAGCTGTGTTTGCCGCTGCGGTGATTTTACCTTTCGATTTTGAAGATGAGCTGCTAAACGATTCAAAAAAGCTTAGTGAAAAACAGCGTGACGCGTTAAGAACCCTTGTCGAAAAAGAGGCCGTAGCATGGGCGGTGGGGCAGGTAAGCCCGGCAGAGATTGATAAAATTAATATTTTAAATGCTTCGTTCCTGGCCATGCATCGAGCCATCGATCAACTAAATGTTAAGCCGGAATTGCTTTTGATTGACGGAAACCGGTTTAGAACTTACGCCGGAATTCCTCACCATTGCATCATCAAAGGAGATGGTAAATATATGTCCATTGCAGCTGCTTCCATCCTCGCCAAAACCCACCGTGACGAATATATGCAACATCTTCATCAGGAATTTCCGGAATATGGCTGGAATACCAACAAGGGGTATCCTACCCTAAAACATAAAAAAGCCATTCAGGAATTCGGTTTTACTTTATATCATCGCAAAACCTTTAATGCAGCTATCCAAACGAAACTGGATTTCTGAGTTTCCTGTATTAACATTCGGTTGTTAACTTTGTATTAAAACAGGATTATGAATGGCCTGTTTCTTTCGTATCTTTGAACAGTTGGAGCAGGCTGTACCATGAATGAAAAAAAATATATTCCGGTTCTTGTCCTTTTGTTGGCGGTAATTAGCTTTGGCGTTTATTACTTGTTTTTTATGAATTCGTTTTCGAAGGGAAATCCCTGGAAAATGATTCCTGATACACCTGCGCTTATTATTGAATCCGATCAGCCACATGCTTTATATGAGAATCTTTCAGACAAAAATGAGATTTGGAAAGCCATGTCGGAAGCTGCTGTTACAGACCGGATTGATCATCGGGTTTTTACTTTTGATTCAATTTTTCGGAATAATCGCACTTTATGGCAATCTATAGGTTCTTCCCCGTGTTACCTCGCGCTGTTTTATGATCAGGTTAGCAAACATCAACAGCTGTTGCTATTGTCGCAGCCGAAAAAACTTCCTACTATAGAATATCTGAAAAACTATCTTCAGCAGCAGTTGGGATTAGGGTTCGCGGTGTTGTATGATGATAAGGGAGCCCATCGCATGTTGAAAATTCTGGATGGAAAAGACAATAGTACAGGTTATTTGAGCCTGGTTGATGGCGTTTTAATTTATACACATCAGAGGGCTTTGATGGAAAAAGCCTGGCAAGCTTATCACTCGGGCGCGGCATCGTTTTATGCCGATTCATCTTTTCAAAAGGTTAAGCAGACTTCAGGGAAAAAGGTAGCCGCCCGTATTTTTGTTAATTATCCAATGCTCGCTAAGCTGCTTTCAAATGGAGTTTCTTCTGGTTTTAAAGGGCGGTTTCAACAGTTGAAACATTGGGCACAATGGTCAGAATTTGATTTATTGCTGAAAGACAATGATGCTACTTTAACAGGATATACAATAGCTGCAAAAACCGATTTGCTGGCAAAATTTAAGGCTCAAAAACCGGTGAAAACCCGGGCTTTTTCGCTTTACCCGTTTAATACAAATTTGTCAGTAAACCTTGGCTTTTCGGATTTTTCAGGATATTCATCCCCCAAAATCTTAAATAGGTTTAAACCAGCTTATCAACCGGATATTAAGCAGCTTATTAAACAAACAGCCCATGAGGTTTGCTATGTGTCCAATGCCTTGGATCCACGAGAGCAGAAAAACAAAAGTTGGGCTATCATCGGGCTCAGGAACGCACCGGATGCTGCGTTACTTTTAAAAAAACTGGCCTATAAAAGTGGTTATCGAAATTATAAAACCTATAGTAATTATCGCATCAGAAAAATCAATGTGCCCGGATTGCTCAAAAATATTTACGGGGAATTATTCCGTGGGATTACTGCTAATTATTACACGATTTTGGATGGATATGCTGTTTTTGCCAATTCACCTGAAGCTGTTATACGCATGATTCAATACAGCGAAACCGGTAAAACACTGGATTTAAACGAAAATTTTAAATCATTTTCAAATAGTCTTGCCGAATCGTCAAATATCTTGTTGCTTATACAACTCAGGTCTTTTACTGACCTTTTAAAAAGGTATCTTACCCCCGCAGTTGCCAAGGGCTTTCTTGAGCGACAAGAGCTGATGAATAATATGCAGGGCTTTGCCATTCAATACAGCCACGATGGCAATATGTTTTACACCAATGTCTATCTCCGTTATAACAAGCGTTACAAAGAAGAAAATCTGGCGCTTTGGAAAGTGCGTTTGCGCGATGAGATTGTGGGGAAGCCTTTTTTGGTGAAAGATCATTCCAGCGGCCATTTTGATGTGATTGTGTTCGACAGGGGAAAACGCATGTACTTAATTAATCCGAAAGGTAGAATATTGTGGGCAAAGCGTTTGCCTGAGCTGCCGGTGAGCAAGATCTATCAGGTCGATTATTACAAAAACGGTAAAATCCAATTTCTTTTCAACACAGCGCATCAAATTTTTCTTATTGACCGGAAAGGAAATTACGTGGCTAACTATCCCATACGTTTGCGGCCGGCTGCCACTAACGGGTTGAGCTTGTTCGATTATACCAACCGAAAAGATTATCGTATTTTGATTGCTCAAGCTGATAAACATGTTTATGATTATAACATTCGGGGAAACCAGGTCAAAGGTTGGCAAAAACCAAGGACGCAAAATATTGTATTACAAAAGGTTGTACGTTTAATGACAAATCACAAAGATTATATCCTTATTACGGATATTTCGGGCAATGTAAGTATTGTAAATCGTAGGGGAGCCCGGCGCATTTATTTAAAAGGAAAATTGCAAAAGGCCAAAAACAGTTCATATTATGTGAACCGGACCAATAGCAAAGGCATCATCCTGACTACAGACCGGCAAGGTCGATTGGTTTATGTGTCTTCGGGTGGGATGCTACAATTCACCGATTTTGGGAAGTTTTCACCGGAGCACTATTTTCTGTATGAAGATTTTAATGGCGATTTTTCACATGACTTTATTTTTATTGATCACAAAAAACTTACTGTTTTCAACCGTTTTAAGAAAGTGCTGTTTTCCTATTCGTTCCCGGATGAAATTCATGTTCAACCTGAGTTTTTCACGTTGGGTAGAAACCAAAAAGTGCTGGGTGTGGTCGATTCGGCTGAAAAGGCCATTTATTTATTTGATAAAGACGGAAACATTCTTATAAGTACAGGGTTAACGGGGGAAACCCCCTTTACAGTCGGAAGTTTGTATAACAATGGGGATGTTAACCTGATTACGGCCGCCGGAAATACATTGTTTAACTACCGGATAAAATAAAGAAGTTTCTGTCAACTTTTTTGAATGGACAAACTGTTAAACACAGATGCCAATTTATCTCGCCAAAACAGCAGCAATTTTATCATGGGTTTTTTCAACAGCGTCAACAATATCTTTGTAAAATGGTTGCGTAGGATCGCTGTTTCTCAGAATGGTACGAGAGTATCTTCGAAAATATCCAAGTGTTGCTTTTAGACTTAAATTACCGAGAATCAGTTTTGCAGCAAGCCCTTTTCGTACTTTTACCACGCCGGTAAATACCTTTGGGTTATGATAAATATTGGCCAGGGTGGCAATAGCCATGACCTGCGGAATGGCAGCAAAACGAAAAATTTGTTGGTTGTCAAGCATGGCTAAATAGTCAATACAATCGGGCATGTGATTCAATGCATTTGAAACCATATGGTCGAGACATTGAAGCGAAAGGGGATCGTTTGGATTATGGGTAAAATAGTCAAGTTGTGAGGCATATTTACCCCAAATTTCTTTTGGCCAAAAAGTACGATCCGAGAATAAATCCTCGTGATAATCACGAATTATATTGGTTTTCTGTAAAAACAAACCCATGGAATTGGACAGTGCAGTTTGGTTTTTTAAGTCTCTTTTTTCATAGCCTGATGAAGCGAATAAATCGGATAAACCAATACCCACAAGCCCGGCCACATAATGGCAATACAAATCGTAATCTGCCACACTTTCCACTTTTTTTTCAGCAAAAAAGGCCATTCCTTCTCCCATTTGCCGGTTGATATCCACAATCACATCACGATAATGAGGTGCCTGGGCCTTAAAAAAACGGGTAACTTTGTCGTAATGTTCTAACAAAATCCGGTAATCTTCATGGTCGCCTACGCCCGACAATTTAAAAGATTCGTCATAACTTTTTGTATGAAAACTTCGCAGCAATTTCAGCTTTTTATCCATAGGGAAGTTCATGTCATCTTCAATGGTATCAAGCGCACGCAACACCAGATAAAAAACACAAACCGCCTGTTTTAAATCACCCGGAAGTTGTTGTATAACAATGGCAAACGACCGGGAGACTTTATTTAAAGCTTCGCAGCAAAAATCGGCATCATCCAGCTTTTCGGCTAAAATCTTCAATGATTCTTTTGACGGGGCAAATTTACTCCCATTTAGTTTCATTTTCAGGAGTGCTTTTACCTCACGGGGATGCAGGGCCGATTTATATAAAGTGGGAATCATACAAATTTATTTTCTTCAAAAATATAAATTTTAGAATAATGAAAAGCTAAATTCGATAATGTAATTCAATTTAAAAAATATTTGTTTCTTTGTATTCCTTTTAAACCATGGGGTAAAATATTATATATTTCTGCTAATTAGTATTTTGAGCCAAAATTGAAAGAAAATATTCGATTGATGTTAAATTAATTAAAAGGAGAAATGGAAACAAATATGGAAACATACGATATAATTATAGCAGGGGCTGGTCCGGCCGGCCTTACTGCAGCGGTTGAATTAAGTAAGAAATTTAAAATTCTTGTTGTTGAGCGTCGAAAACCGGGTACCACATCAAGTACCTGGTACAGTTATAGTGACAGGACTAAGAAATATGATATTGATGAAGCGGTGGCGTTTCGAACTGACCATATTATGTTTACTTCGCCTACCCAATCCCATAAAATGGTTGACGATTGTGTGATACTTGACCATAATAAAGTGCTGAATATATGGATTGACCGGGCAGTGAAGAATGGCGCAGTTATCCGTCAGGAATCTTTTCGGGATTATGAATATAAGGACAATGGTGTAGTTGTAAAAACCAATAAAGGTACCTATTTTGCCCCTTTGTTAATTGATGCTATGGGTTCGGGCTCAAAAATCGTAAAACAACACGATTTAATCAAACGTAAAGATGCCTGGGTGATATATGGAGGGTGTATCCGTCATAAAAAAATGGAAAAGCCATATGGCTTGGAATATTATCCGTTAAACGACCCTGAAAATACTTATGTGGGGATCCATCCGCTGAATGAAACCGAAACGAATATATATGTGTTTCAGGGCAAGAGCAACACTATGGGCAACCCTGCTGAGTTGGTCGGGAAATTCAAGGAGGTTATCAAAAAACTTCACCCCAATGGTGAAAAAGTACAAAATCTTGGTGGAACCATTGTGTCTGGCTCACTGAAGAAATATGCTTTAAATAACATCATCTTCTTCGGCGCCGCCGGTATGCTAAATCCTGATGGTTGTGGCATGGGTTTTAATGAAATCTTAAAACAGCACCGAACCTTCGCCAAAGGAATTACCAAAGCCATGAAAATGAAAACCCTCGATGAAAAAACATTGGCAAAGGTGGCTGATTCGCTACGCGACCAGGAAGTGATAAATTTTCAGAAAATTATTGGCGCTTTTTCTCTCTTTTTCATCAAGAGTAAAGGCAAATGGGATGGAGGTGTAAAGTGGCTTAACGCGATGGGTTCTGACAGTAAATACTGGATGCGCAACGAGTTTACCATGGACTGGATTATGAGGGCAAATATCCGTTTGCACAAAGTAATTCCTATAAAAGAAACCATCAGTATGATTCCGTTTGACGATTTAGCGTTTGTGATGGAACAATTAGCACGTTTTGGTATAAAAGCCGTTAACAGCACTATTAAGAATAAAATTTCAAAAAAGCCGCAACAATCTGAATCTGTAGAAGAATTTCACGGACAGGCAAAAAACTAATAAGAAAGGCTAACTTCCTACCATTCAACCATTCACAATTCACCATTTACAATTCACCATTCACGATTCACCATTCACGATTCACGATTCACGATTCACCATTAACGATTCCCCTCAAAAGCTTCTGTGGTAGATGTTTTCTCCCAACTCAAAGAGTTTTTCGCGATCGTTTTTATTGATTGATAAGGAATTGAGCGAGACTAGTGCTTTCTTATAAAAATCTTCCATGCTCTTTTCGGTGTCGGTATGGACATCCAATGCCTGATACATTTCGATCATGCTGCTGATTTTCTCTTCTTCATCTTTTATTTCAAAGATGTTAAAAATTTGCTTACGCTGATTTGCGTTGGCTTTTTTCAGTGCGGTGCAAAGTAAATATGTCTTCTTATTTTGCAGGATATCGCCACCGATGCGTTTGCCAAACGTTTTTTGATCGCCAAACGAATCCAGGTAATCATCTTTAATTTGGAAAGCCAGTCCCAGGTTCAGGCCAAAGTCATAAATT
>CAJXKB010000053.1 GCA_913055825.1 uncultured Bacteroidota bacterium | reverse complement strand
GAAAAAAATACCCAATAACAAGGCCAAACTTAACAGTAACCAGCGAAAACGGATATGTAATAATATCAAAATCAAAACCAGAAAAGAAACAATGATACTAAGCCAGGCAGCACGGCTATACGATAAAATAACAGCACTCACCAGCAATGCTACGGCGGCGGCAGCCAATGGGCGTTTGGCAATACTAATGCCCGGATAAAAAACATAAGCGGCCATTACTGGTAAAAACATGGCCAAAGCAGCGCCATAAGCAGTATGGTCATTATAAAAAGGCGTCATTACCCAGTGTCCGGCATCCTCATCAAAACCATATCCGGCATGTCTTATAAGTGTATAGACAATAACGATTGTCAACCCTAACATATATGTTCCAAAAAACCAATGTATATATTTTTTATTACGGAATAGGGTAGCAGCTACAAAATAAAAAGGTACTACAAACCATATACGCGATAGTAATTGCTTGAACGATACCAATGGTATTTCACTGGTAAAAGAGGTAACCAACATCCAAAACAAACTAAAATATATGATATAAGATAACGGATGATGACTGATTTTACGATTGTAAGGTTCGCCAAATAAAATATTAATTAAGAAAATAAGCAGTACGCCAAACATCAGCGGCTCGGTGGGAAAAGAGAGAGCGGCTCCAATGGCCGAATTGTCAAGAGTTATCGCTAGCGGAGTGGCTAAGGTGATAAATAACAACACTTTGTCAAGAGATATGATATAATAGTAGGCGATAACCAAGACTACGGGTAAAGCAAAAAACAGGAGACTTTCTTTCTTTAAGAGAACATAAAATCCTGTTACTAAAAAAGCTGCGGTAAGCAGATAAAACCAGCCGATGGTTTTTGTTTTATGCCCTGGGAGTATCGACATCACAATAATTAAGAGTCCAAACGGTTTTTTCTTTCCCAAAAAGAAATCACCAAAACAGCAAATGCAAACACAGCCACTACAGATACCAACACAATTATCCAACGCACAGGATAGGATTTTTTGTCCGCTACGAACGGGTGGGTAACTACATTGGTATATGTTACATTGGTAGCTACATGCCTGTATTCCAATTCGTAGCTTAACTTCACTCTTACATATGCAGCAGCTTCTTCTTTAAGCATTTGCACTAACTGAACCAACTCACCACCGTACTGCCCCATGTTTTTTGCCAGCTTTCGGGCCTCCTTGCTATTTACTTTGTCCGGATTGCCATCAACAGCGCCGAGGTAAGCTTTCATTATTTGTTGTGACTGATAATCATATTCAAAAACTCCTTTTTGAGTACCCAATTCCCGTAACCGACTCTTTATAGAATCCATGGCGCGACGTTGACGTTTCATCTGCCCGGCATAAGCTGCAGCCAATTCCCCGAATTTCTCTTTTTGTAACCGACGTATTTTTTTATTAAGCAAATTGAGCAACGTGTCCACCATCAGTTTAGCTGTGTCGGGGTCCTTATCAAAAACTTCGATACGTACTGCTTCATAACTGGTTTTATTTATCCTGACATTCTCGCGATACAGACGCAAAAGTTCTGTTTTAAAATATTTGTGATGAGTGTTTACCTTGTAATGTTCAGGTAAATTGAAGCGTTTAATCATACTGTCAACGATATCCTGCGACTGCATAATCTGTATCATCTGCTCTGTGGTACTTTCTTTCGAATAAGTCTTAATATTGTCGGGGTAAACAATGGCATACGATTTATACATAGGAGTTATAAATCGGGGACCTGAAAAAATTATAGAGGCAAGTGCAGCTACCACCACGACTATCAATAAATGAAATTTCCATTTTTTTAAACGTTCCAAATTAGCCCGGCTATCGAAATTATATTCCATCATTAAAATTTTACATTATCTTTTTACTCAGAAACCAAAAATAAGAAAAAACACAGGCCACAGGAAAATTCAACGGGAATTTTAAATTCTTTCAGTACTTCGCACAATGCTGACCAAACTTTTGATATCCAGAATTTTTAAAATCATCGCAAGAACCACCCCAATGCTAAATAAAATAATAAAACGGATTTCCCATAATATTCCCGGCAAAAACTGCTGTATAACACCTGTTGCTGTTACCCCGATGATAAGCAAAAGAAACCGTGAAGCCCATCTAAAATCAGATTTAAAATGAAAATATCTGACTGCCAACGACAGTTGCAAACCGGCCGTTAAAAACTGTGTTACCAAAGTAGCCATTGCCGAACCCACGGCCTGATGAACAGGAATTAGTAGGAAATTCAGGAAGAAATTTGTAGCCAGGCCTGAAAAAGCAATTAAATTGAGTGCTCGCAAATTATTATTCGCAGTAAGTAAAGTGCCAAACACATAATTTGATGAAATAGCCACAAAGCTCCACATCAGCAGCTGAAAAATATGAGCTGACTGATTCATGCGCAGGTCGAAAGCAGCCAGTGTTTCGCCCACATGCTGCGAATACATAAGCCGCATTAAATTACCGGCAAAAAATTGTGTACTTACCGCCACAGTAATCGAAAAAGTCATTAAAATCGAAAAAGAAAGTTTCACCAGTCCATTGACAGCCAGTCCCTCTTTTATCATCTTCGAGAAAAGAGGAAGTAGTAATACGGCAAATAAATAAGCCATATTCTGACCCGCATCAAGCAAACGGTAAGCCTGGGCATAAACCCCGGCTTGTTGATCCCCCAATGGCGAAGGTAACAATCGTTCAATCAGCACACTATCCATGCGCGAATAGAAACTCATAATTAAGACAAGTAATGCAAAAGGCAAACTTCGTTTTAATATACTAATAAATAATTCCTTATCCCAACGTAAACTGAGATTTCCCGATTTGCGCAAAACGGATAACAGTGCCACAAAAAAGGTCAATAAGTAAGCAACTGTTTGTGCATAAACAAACCATTCAATTGTAAAATGCCCCTTTGCAATTCCCGTCCATAACAAGACACCAACAATAGCAATCATTAGTAAACGGTCGAGTATGGATATCAGGCTGTCTGTTTTAAAAAGCAGTAGTCCGGATAAATTGGAACGTAGGTATAAAATAAACGAAATTAAGAACTGATTAAACCCTACCCAAACTAACAGATGCATCTGCCTTGTGTTATAACCAATTAGCCATCCTACAAGAAGTATAATAACTGCATAAAAAAGTCCCAACAGCAGTTTCAGTGTAGCAATACCGCCAAAATAGGTTTTCAGTTGATGATTATTCCGGGCAATATTTCTGTTATTAAAATTAGTGATTCCCAAGTCGAGCAGGATAAAAAACAGGTACGAAAAATTAAAAATAGCAAAGTAAAAACCGTATTCCTGTGTCCCCACCACATTCTGTACCTGCCGATCTACACCGAGAATCCAAAAGGGTTTTACCAGTAGGTTCAGGCCTAATAAAAAGATCAGGTTAAAAAGGAATTTCTTACGCATCCTACAAAAATAATCAATTGAAGAAATCTGAGCGACTGAAAATTGCCAGGCCCGTAAAACCGGGATTTACTCCATTGACGACACTTTTATTTGCTAATGCCTGGTTTTAAAAAAGTTGTGTCAAAAAGTTACTGAATACTTCCGGAATAACAATCAGCGTAAAAACAATACCAAATATAGCTCCCCAAAAATGAGCACTGTGCCCCACATTATCACGTACGTTCTTTTGCATGTATGCCGAATAAATCAGATATAAAATTCCAAATAACCATGAGGGAATAGCAAAAGGCAACGGAAATAATTGAATACGCCCCACGGGGAAAATTAAAATACTCGAAAATACAACGGCCGAAACCGCCCCTGAAGCACCAACGGCATTGTAATAAATATTCTCCTTCTGCTTACCAAAATCAACAAGTACAGCAAATAAAACCCCGCCAAGATACAAAAGCAGATAATACAGCATGCCTTTTAACCCAAATACACTTTTAAATGTTTTTTCCACAATTTGCCCAAACGAATAAAGTACCCACATGTTAATTAAAAGATGAAGCCAACCCGCATGTACTAACGCATAGGAAAAAAATCGCCAACCCTCATGCCGGTGTTTAATTTGATAGGCATTAAATTTCAACCGTTCGAACAACTGCCGATTATTGAACGTAATGACGGAAATAACAACCGTAAGTGCAATGATAATGATATTCATATTATTTCAATTTTATTTTAGGCAATTTCAAAATCTATTTTATGCCCCCACATTATAGTCGTATTGCATATTTTCATTTATTCGATATTTTATTGTCAGGGACAAAAGTAAAAATAATCGTATGCAAAACATTCCTCCGGTTTGCTACTAAATTTACAGTAGTACCAAAAATTGTTTCCGTTTTGTTGAAAAATGTTGAATTTATTTGAATTATTTTCTACTTTCGCTATATAATTTTTGAATAAACTATTATTTGGTTCGATACAATTTTTACAGCAATTGATAATGCGACGCGTATATGATTTATAAACAACAATATACTTAAAGGGAGTAAGATGATGAAAGACACCCCGGATTGGGCAGATAAAGTTATCCTGGTGGCAGAAGACGAAATTTTAGGCCGCAAATACCTTGAGAAAGTGTTAAAGCCAACTCGTGTTAAGCTAATTTTTGCAAATGACGGCCAGGAAGCTGTTGATAAATTTAAGGCTTTCGATGAAATTAACCTGGTACTTATGGATTTGAAAATGCCTTTGAAAAATGGCTATGAAGCAACTGTTGAAATAAAATCGTTAAAACCAGGAGTGCCTGTTATTGCTCAAACAGCTTTTGCTTTTTTGCAAGATGAAGCAAAAGCCATGGAAGCCGGTTGTGATGAATATCTTTCCAAGCCTCTCACCCGCACCAAATTGTATAATAAAATGATAAAATACCTCGGCAGGTAAAGCAAAATAATCTTTTACCAGGCATAAATCGGTTGTAACTTTCTCACGCCTGTTTCGTCTTAACTGTATCATTCAAAAAATTTTACTTATGAAGAATACATTTTCGCTTTTTGCAGTCATGCTGAGTATCTTTCTTGTTTTTACAAGTATTTCCGGTACGGCCCAAATCATTGGAAACCGTCTGGTGAAAGAAGAAAGCCGGGAAATTTCAAATTCTTTTCAGCAGATCAGGAGTACAGGACCTGTGGACATTATTTTAAAACAAGGTTCTGTAACAACTGTGGTGGTGAGGGCCGATGCCAACATCATTCCTTATATTTCAACCACAGTGAAAAATGGAACCCTAACCGTGAGTACAAAGCGTAATATTCGCTTTGCCAAAGTCATGGAGGTTTATGTAACTACACCGGAAATTAATCTAATATCAGCTTCAGGTTCGGGAGACGTACTCTGTAAAGATGTTTTTAAGGCTCCTGGTATGAAGGTTATGGTAAGTGGTTCGGGAGATGTTTCGGCAAATCTCGAATCAAAGGATGTCATTATAAAACTGTCAGGCTCAGGAGACGTGACTGTCAATGGTATTCACGGTAGCGTTCAAATGGTTGTAAGCGGCTCAGGAGATGTAAAAGCCGGCAGGCTTCAGCTGATGAAATGTACTGTTAAAAATGAGGGCTCGGGCGACATTTTCTTGTATGGAAAAACTGCTGCCCTGGCAATTGTTTCGGCCGGATCAGGTGACATTGATGCTTCACAACTAATGGCTGTGGATGTGAAAGCTACCAATTCAGGGTCGGGAGATATTGCTGTACATCCCATCCAAAAATTGGATGCCGCACTTGCTGGTTCGGGCGATTTGACTTACTATGGCAATCCCGCGGCATTAAAAACCCAAAGTACCGGGTCGGGGGATATCCTAAAAAGATAACTCAATCTTTTGCGTAAGGGAATTATCTATCAATGAGCTGATTAGTGATTTGATTCAATACAACAGAGGCTTTTCCCCGCAGGAAAATATCGGTTATACTGTGCGTGTAATTGGAAGTTTCCGTATTAATTTCAATCATTTTAGCCCCGTTTTGTTTGGCAAGAATGGGAATTTGGCTGGCCGGCATAATCTCACCTGTGGTACCAATCACCAGAAACACTTTTGCCTTTTGCGCAGCCTCCAACGACTTTTCATAAGCCTTTGGGGGAATACCTTCGCCAAAAAAAATAAAATCAGGTTTTACTAAAGCCCCACAAGCATCGCAACTTACCGGTAGCTTATCAAAATTTATATTCTTAATCCCAAAGGTTTTACCACAATGCGTACAAACCAGTGTATGAGAATTTCCATGAAATTCAATGACATCGGTACTTCCGGCTTCCTGATGCAGGTTATCGATATTTTGGGTAATGATATTTTTTAGGAACCCGGCCTTTTGCATTTCGGCGAGCGCATGATGTGCCGGATTGGGTTTGGCTTTACCGAAAAAGTCATAAAAAATTTCTTTAATTACCTTCCATGATTCCAACGGGTGCTGATGAAAGTAATCCAAATCAAGGACTATCGGGTTATATTTACTCCACAACCCTTGCGGACCGCGAAAAGGCGGAATTCCACTTTCAACAGAGATTCCGGCACCGGTAAATGCGGTGGTATAATCCGAATGTTTTAACCATTCAACTGCCTGCTGAAGCCCGGCGGAATCCATTAGTAGGGAACTTTATTTTCTTCTTTATTCCATTCGTCAAACACTTTCACGGCATCTTCGCGCATCATTTGTACCGAGGGTATCGAACGGTCTTCTTTTGGCAAGGCAAACTCCTTGTAGATAAACGAATCATCAAAATTGGCTTTTGCTGCATCATCTTTGGTAGCAGCATAATACAATTTATCCATATGAGCCCAATAAATAGCGCCCAAACACATGGGACAAGGTTCGCAACTGGAATAGATTTCACAACCGCTTAAATCGAAGGTGCCTAAATTTTTAGCCGCATCACGAATGGCCACCACCTCGGCATGGGCAGTAGGATCATTATTAACCGTCACCTGATTGCTGCCTTTTCCCACAATTTGGCCATCTTTCACCACAACAGCCCCAAAAGGGCCTCCTTTTAAAGACTTCACATTGCCATCGGCCAAAACAATGGCCTTCGACATAAACTCCCTTTTCTTATCTTTTTCCATCAATCTTTTAGGTTAATTTTTTCAAGTATAACGGTATTCGTCCGTCGTTAATTGGGCAAGCAAAGTTAAAAAAGTTTTTCTTTCCATCAAGCGGCCGCCCATTCGCCTCATGTGAGGGGTGTCCTGCTGGGCGTCAATCAGCGAAACTCCCATCTCAAGGAGTCTGTCAACCAAATACCACAACGCAACTTTGGAGGCATTGCTTTCCAGATGAAACATGGATTCGCCAAAAAAAACCTTTCCCAGCAACAATCCGTAGAGTCCCCCAACCAAGCGTCCATTTTTTAGGACCTCCACGCTGTGTGCAATACCCAATTCAAACATTCGGATATAGGCTTCCGACATCTCATGCGTGATCCATGTACCTTGTTGCCCGTCCCTTTTTACTGTGCTACAGGCTTCAATTACCTGGGGAAAAGCCATATCGAACGAAGCCTTAAAGCCTCCATTGCGAACCACTTGTCTTAAGCTTTTAGTCCGTTTAAATTCACCGGGCACCAACACCATCCGCGGATTGGGCGACCACCATAAAATGGGGAATCCTTCGTTATACCATGGGAAAATTCCATGGATATAGGCTTGCACCAGACGTGCAGGATGCAAATCACCACCAACGGCCAACAACCCATCCGGCTCGGCCATAGCAGGATCGGGAAAAACAAACGCATCGGTAAGTTGATAAACCGGCATTTTAGTCGGCCCTCATCAGATTGGAATGGCCTTTGGCCAACAATCGTTTTTTAGCGGGATTCATTATTTCACACTCAATGTGAATCACTTTCCTGCCGTTTTTCAGTACCCGGCTGGTGGCTTCAATCACATCGCCTTCGTATGCCATGGCAAAATAATCAACCGCCAAATTAACGGTTACATAATGCCCCGCCTTTTCCATGCTGTACACGGTAGCTCCAATTAAATCGTCAATAATACCGGCCATGACACCACCATGCAACAAACCTGCAGGATTGGTCATTTCATGACGAATGGTATATTCAAAAGTAAGGGCACCATACTCAATTTTCCTGGCTACGGGGTTGAGCCAATTCATAAACGGAGAAGGCGATTGCTGTCCGGGCTGATTAATGGCAGCCCGGAGCATTTCAATGGTTTTATTTGTTTTTTTCTGCATCTATCGATATTCAACTTTCTTAATAACCGGCTGCCTGTCCGTCTTTTCGTGATTCGGAAGCACCGTAATAAACTTTATTTTTCGCATCCCACATAATGGCTTGATAGCCACCATATCCTCCCAGGGAATAACGGACCCTGTGTCCCATCTGCATCAACTTCCGGATTACATCATAGCTAAAACCCGATTCCAGGTTTAGCCAACCGCCGTCGCGCATTTTTGTTCCGGTGGGTTGTGAAGATCCGTCGTGACGGATACGCGGCGCATCGCCGGCTTCCTGCAGGTTCATTCCAAAATCAATCAGGTTTACCACAATTTGCGTATGTCCTTGTGGTTGCATGGCGCCACCCATCACACCAAAACTCACCCAGGGTTTTCCGTCTTTGGTAATAAAAGCAGGAATAATGGTGTGGAAAGGTCTTTTACCCGGTGCATAAGTATTGTTTTGTCCTTCTTTAAGGGTAAAAAGCTCACCCCTGTCCTGAAGGTCAAATCCCAATTCAGCCGGGGCCATTCCCGAGCCCATGCCACGATAGTTACTCTGAATCAGTGAAATCATGTTTCCATATTGATCGGCCACCGTCATGTAAATTGTATTGCCTTTTTCCGGTTGTCCGGCAGGGTAATAACGGGCTGCACGGTTGGGATTATAAAGTTTAAGGCGTTCTTTGGCATAAGCCTTTGAAATCAATTGTTTCACAGGAACATCGGCAAAACGCGGATCAGCGTAAAATTTTGCACGGTCTTCAAAAGCCAGTTTTTTCACTTCTGTGAGCAGGTGAATGTATTCGGCACTTCCAAAGCCCATGGATTTTACATCAAAATTCTCCAGCATATTTAACATTTGAAGAGCGGCAATACCCTGCCCGTTGGGGGGAAGTTCCCAAACATCGTACCCGCGATAGTTGGTATGTTCGGGCTCGACCCATTCTGCATGATAGTTTGCCAAATCGCTGTAGGACAAAAAACCACCATTTTCGTGCATATATTTGTCGATTACTTTAGCCGGTTTTCCTTCGTAAAATTCACGAAAACCTTTCTTTGCCAATAACTCCAGCGTATTAGCCAAAGCCGGATTTTTAAAAATTTCGCCTTTTGAAGGGGCTTTGCCATTGGGCATAAAAATATCGGCAAAGCCGGGATATTTTTTCAAGATGCGGGCATTTAATTGCCAGTAATAAGCGATGAGTTCCGAAACTGGAAAGCCTTCGCGGGCATACTGAATGGCTGGTTGCAGGATTTCCTTCACGGGAAGTTTCCCGAATTTTTTATGCAATTCGTTCCATCCGTCCACACAACCGGGAACCGAAACAGGCAGTGGCCCGTGGGCGGGGATAAATTTGTAGCCGTGACTTTTGAAATAATCCAGGGTTAAGGATTTTGGAGAGGGGCCGCTTGAATTCAGGCCATACAATTTTTGGGTTTTGGCATCCCACACAATGGCAAACAGATCGCCGCCCATGCCGCTGCCCGTGGGTTCCATCAAACCGAGCGCCGCGTCCGCAGCAATGGCAGCATCAATGGCTGTTCCGCCTTTTTTCAGAATATCCAGTGCAATTTGGGTGGCCAATGGCTGACTGGTACAGGCCATGCCGTGCCGGGCAATCACTTCCGAACGGGTAGCGAGGTTCAGGCTGCTCACCCTGTCCTGAGCAAACAGGCTTCCCACCAAAAAGAGTAAGACAACCAGTGAATAGAATTTCTTTTTCATTTGATTAGTTATTGTTGAGACTGTCAAGAATTTTACGAGTAATCATTTTAATTTCATCTTCAGTAATGGTGAGCGGTGGAGCAATGCGAAAGCTGTTGGGGTTAAACAAAAAACGGTCAATGATTAAATGGTTCTTAAACATGGCGGCCACTACCTTGTCAGTGGTCTCGCCATCCACCAGCTCAACAGCCAGCATTAAACCAATTTGCCTGATTTCTTTCACCAAAGGATGTCCTTCGAGGTATTTGACAAACAAACGGCCTTTGGAATTGGCTTGATGAGCCAGGTTATCGCGCAAAATCACATTCAGGCTGGCCAATGAAGCAGCACAACTCACCGGATGACCGCCAAAAGTAGTGATGTGCCCCAGTTCGGGATGATGAGTCAACAAATGCATATTTTCATGAGAAGAGACAAAAGCCCCGATGGGCATTCCACCGCCCATGGCTTTAGCCAGACAAAGAATATCGGGGACTACGTTGAAATGCTCAAAAGCAAAAAGTTTACCCGTACGGCCAAAGCCCATTTGAACTTCATCAAAAATCAATATGGCACCGGTTTCATCACAGCGTTCACGCAAGGCACGGATATACGACTTGTCGGGAATAAGAATTCCTGCCTCGGCCTGAATGGGTTCAATAAGTACACAAGCTGTTTTTTCGGTAATCCGGGCCAGTTCGTCCAACACATTAAAATTCAGAAAACGCACATCGGGCAATAACGGGTAAAAAGCATATTTCATCTCCTCATTTCCCAGCATACTCATGGCTCCGTGTGTATGACCATGGTAGGCGTTATTGAAGGCAATCATTTCCGTTCGTCCGGTGATGCGCTTAGCCAACTTCAAAGCCCCTTCGATGGCTTCGCTTCCCGAATTCACAAAATAAACCGAATCGAGGCTTTCGGGCAGATTTTCGGCCATACGGCCGGCCAGCTGCACCTGTGGCGATTGAATATATTTTCCGTACACCATAAGGTGCATATATTTTTTAATTTGTTTTTCGACAGCTTCCACCACTTCAGGATGCAAATGTCCTACATTGCTGACCGATACGCCCGACACCAGGTCGACGTATTCAGTACCCAAATCGTCATACACATAAATGCCATTGGCACGCACAATTTCCAATGCATCAGGCACCTCCGAGGGTAATGCCAGGTTGCGATAAAACAATTCGCGATTGGTTAGTAACATGATTTCTTTTTTTTTCAAAAATAGGAAAAGTAGGCGGATTGTGAATCAACATTGTATTTTCTTCAACTACAAGTATTTTAGTCATCTGCAGCCAAGCCTTATTACGTAACAATACCTAAAAACGCAGAGGCCAAAAAGTGTCAGGGCAAATGCATCACTTTTTTTTCAAATTGAAGGTTTTAAATTTCAGACTTCCAATACCTATACCTGATTATACGTTTCATGTATCAACAGATAGCGTCAGCCAATAGAAGAAGAAACTTTCAGAGGAAGGGGATGTTGCTTTTTTCAAGAAAGAATCGCACCATTGGCGGAGCTATAAGTCATTGTCCAACGTGTTTGAGCGCGTCCAGGGGCAACTTAACCAGGGCCGGAGTTCATACTCCATAGCTAAATCCGAAGGCTTTACTCTACTCGATGCATTAAAAAATATTTTTGCAAAAGCAGGATGTAAGTAAAAATGCCTATTTTTGCAAAACATTAAAAAAATGGCGGTGGAGCCCGCTTTATGTTGTAGTTTACAAACAATGGCTCCTACTTAAAGTTTTATAAAGTAAAAACTGTTTTAAGTATGCACCGCCATGAGTTACCTGTATAGCTTAATAGAGATTCTATATGTAATTGTTGCTGCCCCTTTGATTGTCGGGGTTCAGCATGCATTGGAAGAGCGCATGGAATCCAAACAAGGGCCTTCTGTTTTCCAGCCTTATTACGACATCATTAAATTATTCAAAAAGGAAAGCCTGGTACCGAAAATCTCCTCGCCGATTTTCCGGTTAGGGCCTTACGTGGTTTTCATGTTTTATGCCTTCCTTGCGATGATCTTGCCGATAATCACCGCTTATCCGCTGGTTTTTGCACCTGCTGCCGACTTTATTGGCGGTGGTTTATTTTTTGGCGCTGCTGCAGCCATCAAAAAGTTTTCCGCCATCGACAGCCGAAGCAATTATGCCCACCTCGGGACTTCGCGAGCTTCCAGTCTCGGAGTTTTTACCGAGCCTATCATGGTGCTGATTTTTATTATGCTGGGTGTTATATCGAACACCAACAATCCATTTGTCATTAATAATGTACTTCGAAGTTCAACCGGGTGGTATTTTTCCGTGGTTCACGGATTTGTGGCTGCCGCATTTTTCCTGATTCTTATCGTAGAAACGGGACAGTTGCCTGTGGAATCGCACACAAACGGAGAATTGGGCATGATTGACCAAGCCATGCCTTTTGAATACACCGGTAAGGATTTGGCCCTATACAAACTTTCTGCTTACATGAAAGCTTTTTTACTGATGAGTGTATTCCTGAATGTATATATTGTCCCGTTTTGGGTACCGATGGCACATACCGGATTTCTGAGCGTTTTACTCTATATGGGAATTCATTTAGTAAAATTATTAGGCCTTATCATTGTCTTTGCCCTCATCAACACAACGCTTTCGAAATTCCGCCTGTATAAAAATTTTGATTTTCTGACTATCGCTTTTGCGTTTGCATTTCTTGCCAGCATAGCCTATTACATTATGAAATAGAACACGTTATGAATCATATTTTTGAAATATTAGGGTTTATCCTTATCGTTCTCACACTGCTGATGCAATGGCAATCATATGTACGGCGGACTATCTTTTTGTTTGCCGCATCATCCTTTGTCATTGCGTTGTTTCTTGTTTTGCTTGGCTTGCACCATCCGCGGGAAGAATACATGCTATTTGTGTTGGCCGGTCTTACTATTGCAGTCCGTGGATTAACAATTCCGGCGATTTTGAACCGGGCTACACATCGGCTCCCGGATAAACCCTGGAGGGTTCGGGAGGACAAGCCGTTAATGGGCTTAAGCGGCTCTATATTAGTTTCTTTGGTGCTGATTGCTATCGGTTATTTTATTTATCAAAATAGTTTGTATTCAGTCTTAAAAGTCCATGCCGGCTCGGTGCCCTTTGCATTGTTTCTGCAGGCTTCGTTGCTCATCATTACGCACAAGCATGCTTATATTCAAATGATCGGATTCCTGGTCATGGAAAATGCAGTCGTGATGCTTTCCGGTTGGGTATTTAGCGGATTACCTTTCATCGTGGAAATGGGGGTCATTATGGACCTCTTAGGTCTGGTTGTGGTTTCCAGCCTGATTATCAGGGTAAGGGAACAGGCCATATCACAGGAAGGAGAAACTTTCGGATCGGAATTAAGAGGATAAAAACATAAATTATGAACCAGGATATCATTTATATACTGCCCGTTTTATTCAGCCTTTTAGGAGCGCTGATTTGCATTCCGAAAATTACTTACTTCGATAAAGCAGGTTCTTTAATCGGCTCGATTTTGTCTTTGGCCTCCGTTGTGTATCTTTTGTTTCAACCCAATCTTATTGACCATTACGTCTATGTGGACGGGTTTTCCAAATTGCTTTTACTGACCATTGCCATTGTTTATATTAGTACGGTCTTGTATTCAGTCTTTTATCTTAAACATATTGAAAATCTTTTGTTTCAGTATCGTTTGTATTATTTTCTATTGAATGTGTTTTCTGCCGCGATGTTTTTCTCAGTTACAGTAGATAATCTGGGATTGATTTGGGTAGGCATTGAAGCCACGACCGTAAGCAGCGCTTTGTTAATTGCCACAGAAAATAGCCAGGCAACCGTAGAATCGGCCTGGCGATATGTGATTATTGTTTCAACCGGATTGGTAATTTCTCTGATTTCAGTCACTTTTATTTATGGTTCAGCACATACACTGAGCCTGCATCAATTGTTGTTAAGCCATCCGCACAACAGGGTTTTTCTAATAGGCATTTTATTAGGGATCATAGGTTTTGGAACTAAAGCAGGTATTTTTCCCATGCATACCTGGCTTCCAGACGTTCATGGCAAAGCGCCTGCACCGGTAAGCGCCATTTTTTCGGGCGTTTTGCTTCCGGTTGCCCTTTACGCGATAGCCCGGCTCATACAAATCTTTCCTTCCGAAACCATCAGGTTATTTGCCATGATCCTGGGGATTTTGACGGTAGGCATAGCCGCATTACTCTTGACGGTACAGGTCAACTACAAAAGGATGTATGCCTATTCCAGCATGGAAAATATGGGTATGATTCTCATCGGTTTGTCTTTGGGAAAATTAGGATTGCTCGGTGCCGTAATTATTATCCTTTCGCACGGAATGGCTAAATCATCTGTATTTTTCCTTTCGGGAGATGTATTGTCCGTTTATCATTCCACTGATATCGAAAAAGTCAAAGGCTTAATGCAACGAATGCCCCGTATCGGAGCTTCCCTGTTCATGGGCTCTATGGCTGTTACCGGCGCCCCGCCATTCGGAATTTTTGTTGGGGAATTTCTTATTTTTTCAGCGTTGATAGCACAGCACGGCTGGCTGATAGCCTTAATTGTAATTCTTTTACTGGCGATTGCTTTTATTTCTGTAAATTTCCGTGCGGGAAGAATGATTTTCTCCCATCAGGAAAAACCTATTAAAGAAAAAACACACACAGAGACCTGGGTTTCAATCATTAACCTGATTTTGTCTTTCCTTGTTATCCTGTTTATTCCGTACTTAGAATTGTTATTAAAAAACCTCTTGTAATCATGAAAATATTGATAGGCATAGTAGAAAGCGGTTCTGAAGAATATTTGTTCGTCCTGGAAAACGGGAAGCCTGTTTTGATAAAAGCTGATGATAAGTTGATAGGTAAATTTGCAAACTATGAAATACTCAGACAAAAACCTCTCAAAATCAATGATAAGCCAATAAAAGGTCCGGGGGTTTTCAAGTTTCGTTATGGCCCGGTGACAAGCGGCATCCTTGAAGCCGGATGTTATCACTTGTACACCTATGGAGAAAAGATCCTGAATGCAACCATCAATATTAGCTGGAAAAAGCGTGATTTAGAACAAGCTATGCAACAGAAATCACCGGAAGAATCGCTTTTTATGGCTGAACGGATATGCAGCAATTTTGCCATGTCTCATTCCCTCGCTTTCAGCAGGGCTGTTGAAATGGCGTTGGATATCAGGCCTTCCCTGCTCACGCACAACTGGCGGACGCTTTTCATCGAAAGCGAACGCATTTACAACCATTTGCATGTGATTCAAAAACTGGCTTCATCGGCAGCTCAAAAGGTGTTGGCGGCTCATCTCAGCGCACTTTTTGAAGATGCATTGCGACTCAGTGAGGCATTGACCGGGTCGCGCTATCTGATGGGGGTCAATCATATTGGGAAATTGAGCCCAACTCCCGAAGTATCAATTATACAAAAGATTATTGACGGATACCAAGAACTGAAAGAACGGTTTACAAAGCTTTACAAGAAAAGTCTGAGTGACAACAATTACCTCGACCGGCTCCATTCGTCGGGGACATTAACCCAGGAACAAGCTCAGACATTTGGCCTGACAGGCCCTTCGCTCCGGGCTTGTGGCGTTAAAGGTGAATTGTATGATGATTCAAGACATCTCATCGACCTGCCGGTAATCACTAAAAAAGAAGGAGATGCGTTAGCAAGAATGGAAGTAAGGGCTGAAGAAATTGTAAATTCCTGTCAGTATTTGATTGACCATCTACGTGTCAGTGATTCCTGGCCCGAAGAAGGTGATGAAAAAGTTCAAACGGAAAATACCGGTGGAACCGGTTATGCACTGGTGAATTCTCCAAGCGGAGCGCTGGGTTATTATGTAGAGATTGTGAACAGGAAAATGAAACAGGTAAATATTTTTACGCCTTCCTATCCCGGGATGCATGCTATTTCACAGGTACTGGAAGGCCATATTTTTACCGACTTTCCATTTGTAGTTGATTCATTCGGCGTACATTTTGCCGATGCGGCGTGTTAAGAAAATTGATAAAAGATAATTTTTGACAATATGATACGATGGTGGCCATTATACGGATTAAAAAGAAAACTTACCGAGGGTAAAGAATATGAGTCCCGGATCAGGTTACGCTTTACGCCTGAAAAAATATTCAATCGCTCCCTTTTTGTTTATGCTATTGATGTGGGAAGCAGCAATGCACTGAATTTTGAAATCAGTGCGTTGAAATCACCACAATATAATATACATCGCTTTGGAATATACTTCACTGATTCCCCGCGACATGCAGATGTGCTGCTGGTTTTGGGCCAGCCGGTTCCGTTGATGATTGACCCATTGATGGAGACCATCAACCAACTGCCCAAACCTTTCAGTATCATCACCATCCGCGATTTCCCTGACCGTCCGGGGAGCGTTGATTTCCCCGAACTTCCAAATCATATTGCCGATTTAAAAGGGGTTCCGTCGCCTTCCGAAATCATAGGCCTTTTATTGGACGTAGCCAAAACTAAAAGAAAACAATCATGAAATTCTTATTCATCATATCGCTGATATTTTACGCATTAGGAGCCTTTTTTTCATTGAAACCGAAAGTGAGTTATTTTTTGGGCTTTGGAGGCTCGGTAAGCGCTTTTATAACAGGCTGTCTTGCATTGGGACACGGGACAGTTTTCTGGAAGTTTTCTTTGCTGAATCATATTATGCTCAGTCTCGCCATAGACCATTTATCGGCTGTTTTTCTGATAATTGCTTCCATATCCTGGCTCGCACTGGCTTTATATTCCGTAGATTATTCCAAGCTCTATCCTCAAAGACGAATTTCACTCGGCTTTAATTTATCACTAATTGGAATGCTGTTGGTTTTAACGGCTCAGGATGCTATTACCATGCTCATCGGCTGGGAAATCATGACCATTTTTGTCTTCTTAATGATGCAAAATCCGGGAAAACATTTCGAACGTTCATTTCGTTTTCTGGCATTTGGTGAATTGTCAACGGTTTGTTTACTGATAGGATTTGCTGCCTTATTTGCCCTAACGGGAAGTTTTTCTTTTGATGCCCTGAAACACGGAAGTCCTTTTATCCTCATAATGATATCGCTTGGATTCATCATCAAAATGGATATTGTTCCTTTCCATGGATGGATGCGTGGCATTTATGGCGAAATTCCTGATAATACGGCAGCTTTGCTCAGTGCACCGGTCACTTTGATGGGCGTTTACGGATTGGAAAGGATCATTCCTTTAGTACCGCAAAATCAGGCCTGGGACATCATTATTATTCTTTTGGGTGCGTTTTCGGCTTTCTGGGGCGGCATGCAGGCTGCAGCAGCGGACAAAATCAAATTACTACCGGCTTATTCCACTGTTGAAAACAATGGTATGATATTGACAACCATTGGGTTTTACTCACTGGCACAAGGATTTAACACTCCCATTTTACATTACTTATCGCTGTTTGCGTTGGCTACATCTATCATCATTGCCATCTCACATACGCTAGCCAAAACCCTACTTTTTATGTCTGTTGGCCATGCTAAAGAAGCCTATGATGTTCATACCATTGACGAGGCCCGCGGCATCTGGAGCGGAGTTGGGAGAATTCCGGCCATTGGCATCGTAATTTCGGCGCTCTCATTTAGCGCTTTTCCGCCACTCATTGGTTATGCCGGTGAATGGATGATTCTGGAAACTTTGTTTCAGTCTTACCGTTTTCCAAGCACCGCACTCGCCTTTTTTACAGCTTTGGCCGGAATACTTATCGCACTGGCCATCGGAACGATAAGTTTTGCTATGATTAAAATCATTGGTTACAATGCCCTGGGATACGATCACGGAAGAAAAAGCCGTTACATTCCCCATCAGTTGATGCATATATCAGAAATTGGGTTGGAATTTCTCCTATTGTTGGGTGGTATTGGTTTACCGCTTATCATCATTATTACAGGATTTTCCAAACTACTGATTGGACTTTTAGGGGTTCCGGCGCCACTCGTTCTGGCTTCAGGCAATCCGGTTTTTGGTGTGATTTCACCAACCTTTATAGGAATAATTATGCTTGTATTGATGATAATTCCATCCTTCATTTTCATCAAAGGGAAGAAGAAAGTCAGAAAAGTAGATTCCTGGAACGGGGGTATCAGGATAGCGGAAGGGGAATTTTTTAGTGCCCCGGCCTATTCACAGATATTGGAACATATTCTCCGGAAATTTTACCGTACATGCGAAAAGAGGGCAAAAACTCACGCCAGCATCGTGATTGAAGATGTCCTGATTGAGCCTTCCGAAACAGTTGCACGAGTCATTCGGAAATTAGGTGAGAAAGTGGCTTCTGTTTTGATGAATGGGAAAATAAGTGCTTATATTACCTATATATTGATTTTATTTATCACAGTATTTATAATTGGTATGCTGGTATTTTAACATCAATCTATTGAGTTTAACTTTAAATCAAGTTAATTATAAACTCAAAATTAATGGAAAATCAAGGTCAGTATTTATTACTCAGAATCTTTATTGATTCTACAGATAAGTTTAAATACAGGTCACTTTACGAAATGATTGTTTACAAAGAAATTAACAGTTTTAATCAGAGGACTTTATATGACTTTCCAAAGTATTCTTTTTGAACGAGAAATGACAATTGGAGCTGATTCCAATAAGACAAATGACCTTTCTTTTCTTTCAGATTTAAATCTTGACCAGGTCATTAATGCCATTCTTTCCGGTAAAAAGGAATATGATTTAGAGCCATTCTATCACGCTTATTTGAATGATACTGAAACTATTTTCTATCGCCAGGAAATAATGCGGGACCTTGAAAACGAGATCCTCTTAACGGTTCTGAACTCATTTGCTGAGGAAATGAAAAAGATGCGCGAAGCGCTGGCCGCCCTTGAAAAGTTATTTTATAAAAACCAAATTGAACGCCAGTTCCTGGATATTGTATCTTCCTATTGTAAGGCAGTATTGATTTTATATAATGATTTGGACTCTATCTTATTAAAATCCAAAGGGTTGTTAAGTTTTAAGGAATACTTAAAAGCTTATATAGGTTCGGATTATTTTACATCTATATCAGAAAACGCTAGACAAATAATAGAAGATTTATCCTCAATTAAATACACTATTCTAATCAAAGGGCTTCAGGTTAAGGTCCGAAAGTATGAATCGGAAATTAATTACTCCGAAGAAGTTGAAAAAACATTTTCGAAATTTAAAGAAGGGGAAGCAAAAGACCACAAAGCAAAAATTGAATGGTATGCTAATCTGAATGGTGTTGAAGCAAAGATTGTTGACGGGGTTTCAGAACTGTTTCCTGATATTTTTTCCCGGATGCACTTGTTTTATAAAGCGAACTTCGATTTTGCGGATCCCGTGATTGTTGCCTTTGACCGTGAAATTCAATTCTATATCAGCTACTTAAATTATATTGCCCCTGTCAAAAGAGCAGGAATGAAGTTCTGCCTGCCCCAAATTTCTATCGAGAGAAAAGAAGTTTCAAGCAAAGAAAGCTTTGACCTTGCACTGGCATCGAAACTTGTTAGTGAAGGAAAAAAGGTAGTAACTAATGATTTTCATCTGAACGGAAAGGAAAGGGTGATAGTTGTGTCAGGGCCTAACCAGGGTGGAAAGACAACGTTTGCCAAAAGTTTTGGGCAAATGCATTACCTTGCCTGCCTGGGATTGGCGGTAACTGGCCGGGAAGCGAAACTTTTTCATTGTGATAAAATCCTTACTCATTTCGAAAAAGAAGAGCATATCGTTAATTTAAGAGGGAAGTTGCATGATGAATTATACAGGATTCATCAAGTGCTGGAAAAAGCAACCACAAACAGCCTTGTCATCATTAATGAGATGTTTACCTCCACCACACTTCAAGATCAGATTTTTTTAAGTGAAAAGATCATGGATAAGATTTCGAAGCTGGATTTATTGGGGGTATGGGTAACTTTTATAGATGAGTTGGCTTCCTATAACGAAAAAACAGTCAGCATGATGAGCACCGTCGTCCCTGAAACCCAGGCAGTAAGGACTTTCAAAATAATCCGGAATCCGGCAAATGGCCTGGCCTATGCGTTATCTATTGCCGAGAAGTATAAACTGACCTATGGTGATATATTAAAACGCCTGAAATCATGAACGTACATCTTCTATATAGAGATAAAGATTTTAATCTGCAGCAGGATTTGCCATGGAATTCAGAAGCCGTCATACAGGATTTAGAACTGGACACGATGTTAAAAGCAATGGCAGATGAAAATGAATTTACTTTTGAGGTGGCTAAAACAGTTATTTTATCAGGCCTTGATAATGATGAAGCCACCATCCGGTACCACCAGCAAATTCTGCGTGATTGCCTGAAAAATCCCGAAGTAGTTGAAAGTATTTACACTATTGCTGTTGAATCCATAAAAAAAGAAAAAGAGAATTATCTGGGAATATTCAGCGACTATCCTGACGCCATTTTGAGTCGTTCGATGAAGGTGCTGGAGATTTTTATCGAAGAACTCAAAAAGCTGCGAAACCTGGCTAACGAAAAGTATAATGATTTTGATTCCAAGGGATTTAAGGGCCTCTTTGAAATGCTTAAAAGGGATCTCACAGATGAATATTTTTCAGAGATGGAAAATCATCTTACCCAACTAAAATTCAAAAATGGCGTTTTGATTAGCGGACAGTTAGGTGATGGTAATAAGGGGAAAAATTACGCCCTTCGTAAATTGGAAAACGGAAACAAGAATTGGTGGGAGCGTTTTAAGTATGACTATCTTTTCCCCTGGCTTGAAAACAGTGATAAAAAGTGGATACGACGCCTTGCTCATAATAATTCAAAAAAAGGAGTCTATAACTTTTATATCCACTATCGTGATGAAAGTGGCATCAGGGCGTTGAGGAACATAAAGGACGAAGGTATTAACCTGGCAGCCAATGCGCTGGCGCAATCAGATGACCACATATTAAATTTCTTTGTTCATTTGAAAAGCGAACTTGCTTTTTATCGCGGATGTATGGCCCTGTACAATAAACTGGCTTCGATGGAAGCTCCTGTTTTTTTTCCTGAACCCATGGAAACAGGGCATCTTCATGATGTTCGGGGCCTGTACGATGTCAGCCTGGCCCTGACCATGAACCGTCATGTTGTTGGTAATGAATTTCGTGCAGAAAACAAAGACCTTATCATGGTTACAGGCGCAAACCAGGGCGGAAAATCTACCTTCCTCCGCAGCGTAGGAGTTGCCCAGCTCATGATGCAAAGCGGGATGTTTGTCCCGGCGGAGTACTTTCGTGCTAATATTTGCGACTCGCTTCTGACGCATTTTAAAAGAGAAGAAGATACGGAGATGGAAAGTGGGAAGCTCGATGAAGAACTTTCCCGGATGGATGAGATTATCCGCCACATTACTCCCGGAACCATGATTTTGTTTAATGAATCTTTTGGCGCCACTAACGAACGGGAGGGGGCTGAAATAGCAAGTCAGATAACGGGTGCCTTATTGGAGAAAGGGATTAAAATCTTTTTTGTAACGCATCTTTACGAATTTGCCCATAGCTTTTATGAAAAACAACATCCTAAGATGCTGTTTTTAAGGGCAGAAAGGAAGCCCGATGGGACAAGGACGTTTAAAATTAAGGAGGGAGCTCCTCATCAAACCAGTTTTGGGGAGGATCTGTATAATGATATTTTCAGAGAAAATAAAGGAAATGAACCCACAGAATAATCATAGAGAAAAAAAGCTTGACAATAATCATGTGTTACCCGTTTTTGATATTAAATCGGATACTAAAAAGTTGCAAGATTATAAAAATCTAAAATTTGAACTTGCGGCACAACTTCATGCCATTCGCAAAGCCTTGCAAATCCTATGCCGGGAAGAATATCTTTAAATAAGAAATAATAGTTTCCCATCTTTAATCCGCTTAACCGGTCCAGGTCTTCCGGCAAAGCCAGCTTGTTAGCAGGACCAGAACTTGGTTAAACAGAAACAACTATCGTAGCTCTTTCATCCCCGGATAGTGAATTTGTTGGCATTGCGTAAACATATGTGCATGCCTGAGAAGATTCTCCTTTTAGGTCGAACAAGAGCTGAAAGGTGGAAACAATATCATACAATATTATTAATCAGGTAACTACAATATAG